>JBARMK010000034.1:0-6699 GCA_049802395.1 Candidatus Angelobacter sp. | reverse complement strand
TTGGAGTACTGCTGCACCAGCGCCTCCTGCTGGCGGGTGACCACGTCCGCAGGGATCTCCACCTCAACCTCACGCTTGCAGGCCTCTTCCATCGGTGGAACCCCTTCCGCATGGCTGTGCGTGTGCTCCGCCGGAGGCTGGGTCTCAGGCTGGCTTACAGCCTCTGTTTCAGCCTGAGTTTCAGGATTCTCTACTTCTTTGCTCTCTGCGTTGTCCAAGTGATTTCCTTATCCGCTGCCGTGGCCGAAGCCACGGCAAAATCGAGGGTTTTCATCGCGTATCCCAAAGCCCCAGTTTAAGAGAGGTTTAGGTGGGGGTCAACTTGACAAAAAAAGAGTGTCAAAGCTCGTTAGAAATGTCCCCATCGTTACCACAATAGAAATGTCCCCTTTTGGTTGATGTTGAAGAGCAGCAGTGAGTGAGCCGGGATGGGGTGCGGGGCAGGGGCGGCGATTGAGCCCCTGCCCTGCTCCAGTAACGTAGTCAAACCAACTGCTGTTCTGCTTGCATGCTGTTTCCTCACGCACGTGTCCGTAACGTTGAACTCAGTGGCGGCGCTTTGTAAGAGAAGCGCCAAGGATGATGTGTTGCCGGTTGTGGAAGCTGTTGGCGCACCGCCGGAACTTTGACAGGAGCACATGCGGCATGACCGGCGCATCGAAGGGTGCTGTGCTGAGAGTGCTAGAGGAACTGGGAATGGCTTGCGCTGAGTACCACGATAGACACGTGCGCGAGTTAAAAGTTCGCCGTTTGCAGTGCGATGAAATCTGGAGTTTTGTTGGATCGAAGGCAAAAAATACCAGCATGGAAAAGAACTATAATTTCTGCTATGAAAAGAACGTTGCTTGCAGTACTACTTGCGCTTTTATCCACGTTTGTCTTTGCCCAGGCCAGGAAGCCAAAAGTCTCAGCTTCTACTCCTGCAACATCGAATGTTTATCCCATGGAAGAGGGGTTTGTCGACGCCCACGGCGTGCTCATTTATTACAAGATCATCGGACGGGGAGCACCGCTCATGCTCGTCCACGGAGGTCCCGGCGCATCGCACGACTATCTCTTGCCTTACCTTTTGCCGCTGGCGCGGAACAACCGGCTCATCTTTATCGACGAGCGCGGCTCAGGTCGATCAGAGAAACTGGAAGACGCCAGCCAATACACCGTTGAGAACATGGTGGAGGATGTGGAAGCCGTTCGCCAGGCGCTTCATTTGGGAAAGGTCAGTCTGCTTGGGCACTCGTACGGCGGAGTTCTGGCGCAGGCGTATGCTTTCAAGTATCAGCAGAACCTAACGCACCTGATTTTGGGCGGGACATTTTACAGCACCACCGAGATGAACAAGGTCCTGGCCGAAGAAAAGAGCAGCATGCCCCCGGAGGCGCTGGCAAAGCTGGACGCTATGGAGAAAGCCGGCCTGTTTGGCAAAGGAAAAGACTGGGAGAAAGGGCGTTATCCCGATGAGTACGCGAAGCTGGCCTGGGGCGATGGATACTTCCCCTACCTGTATCAGCACCGTCCTGATCCCAACTATGATCCCGCTGCCGGCAATACCACGTCGGCATGGGATCTCTATCGCGAAATGTGGGGATCGAACGGAGAGTTTGTAATCGACGGCAACCTGAAATCGGTGGAATACCTGGACAAGCTCTCAAGCATCCACGTGCCCACGCTGGTGATCTGCGGCGACCATGACGAATCGAACCCGCGGATGTCACGCACAATGCATGAAAAGATTGCAGGATCAAAACTGGTGATTGTGCCGCAGGCCGGGCACATGGCGTTTGTGGATCAGCCGAATATGTATATCAAGAGTGTGACGGACTTTCTGCAAGGGAAGTGACTAGAGCGCTTCAAGGCGGGAGAAACAGCTATTGTGAGAGTGAATCCGCACAGATCGCAAAGGTCGTGCTGAAGCGAGATGCCAGGTGAATCTTGTTAACAACAGCTGAACAAGAGCAGAGGACAAGGCGTCAATCATCTCACCTGCAAACTTCCAGCGTAGCTCTCCGTTGTCCTTGCAGTTGATCCCTTCTGATCGAATCTGCGGCTTTCTCCGCAATCATGATCGTCGGGGCATTGGTATTTCCGCCGATTACCGTGGGCATAACCGATGCATCAATGACGCGCAGTCCTTCCACGCCGCGAACGCGCAGGTCGGAATCCACTACGGCTGCGGCGTCACTATCATGGCCCATTTTGCATGTGCCCACCGGATGGTAAAGCGTCTCGGTGAACCTGGCGATATGGGCACGCAGTGCCTGATTGTCCTTCGCATCGGCGCCGGGATGAAGTTCGCGGCCGCAATAGTGTGCAAATGACTTGGTGGCTGCCAGTGCGCGAGAGAGCTTCACACCTTCCAGCATTATCTCCATATCCCTGGCATCAGCCAGATAATTAGCCCGAATGGAAGGCGCGTCTAGCGGGTTGCTGGAGCGCAGCCGGATCTCTCCGCGGCTGTAGGGATGAAGTAATGTAGCCCCAAAGGTAAACGCATGGCCTTCGTACGTCCGGAATCCGTGCTCGACAAAATAGCCGGCGCCAAAGTGAAATTGCAGGTCTGGAATCTGGCTTTTGTCCGATGTCTTAATGAAAGCACCGGCCTCAGCCACATTTGAGGTCAGAGAGCCTTTCTTGAAGCATACATACCGAAACATGTTGGCAAAGCTTTCAGCGCTGGCCAGACTGACTGGCTTGGTGCACTCGAAGCTGACGCCGGTTGCAGGATGGTCTTGCAGATTCTTACCCACGCCGGGCAGGTCGCAAACCACCGGGATATCGAGTTCGCGCAAATGCGCCGCCGGGCCCACCCCGGAAAGCATGAGCATCTGCGGAGAGCCAATGGCCCCCGCGCACAGGATAATTTCGCGCTCGGCACGCTCCTGCGCACTGCTGCTGCCGTGTTGAAAGCTGACAATTGCGGCTCGCTTACCTTCGAAATAGATTCCATAAACATGCGCCTCTGTGCGCACGGTCAGGTTCGGGCGAGAGCTGGCTGGATGCAGAAAAGCCGCTGCCGCGCTGTAGCGTTTGCCATTGAACTGGGTCACCTGATAGAAGCCGAACCCGTCTTGCGACTCGCCGTTGAAATCCAGATTGCGCTTAAAACCTGCTTCCTGGCCGGCTTCGACAAAAGCGTCAGAAAGCGGATTGATGGTGCGCAAGTCGCTCACACGCAGAGGCCCGGAGGCGCCGTGATACTCCGAGGCGCCGTGCTCCTGATTTTCTGACTTCTTAAAGTAGGGAAGCACATCGGCATAGCCCCAGCCCGGATTTCCCAGGTCGCGCCAATGATCATAGTCGGCCCGGTTGCCGCGAATGTAAATCATGGCGTTGATTGAGCTGCTGCCGCCCAGCATTTTGCCGCGTGGCCAGTAGAGACTGCGGTTCCCGAGTTGCGCTTCCGGTTCGGTATAGTATGCCCAGTCGCAAGGAGTCTTAAAGAGCTTAGAAAAAGCTACCGGAATGTGAACTGCTTTGCGCGTATCCCGTCCGCCAGCCTCAAGCAGCAGGACTTTGACCTTGGGATCTTCGCTCAGGCGGTTGGCCAACACGCACCCAGCCGAGCCAGCGCCAATAATAATGTAGTCATACATTCGGGAACTCCTGGCTGGGAGGGAATTGTAGCGCGAAATGATGGCCCTTGACCCCAGGGGTGAGCGCTCTATCTGCTGGTGTATCTCGCCTGAAATGACGCTTGCTGTTATCGGTGATGCGGCTTAACGTCCTGGAACGTCATATTGGCCGCTTTGCTCCTGGTTTTACGTTTCCAAGCCAGAAAGAGTTCAGCGTAAGAAGCCGTGATGTATTGTTTTGGCGATATCTGCAGCCGCCGGGCGGTGGCGTCAATCCACCGGGGAGGCCCTTCGATCTCACCAAAGTTGCCGATGGGTGTTTCGTCCAGCACCACCTGACCCTGGGAATCGCTCCACTCGGTGCGGAATTTCTCATAGCGGAAGCTTGGTCGGAACCCCAGGGCTTCAAGAATCTTGCCCGTGGCATCCCCCTGTTCAACCTGGGTCTCAACTTCCCGGCGCGACTTATGCCGTCCCGGCTTTGAAACACTTTTGTCCTTGTAGGTGAGTGTCCATTTTGATCCGTATTCCCGGAGCCGAAGGAGGGCTCCCCGGCGGCGGAGCTTGGCCCCAGGCTGGTCATAAAGGGTGTTCAGCTCGTGGGTTCGAGGGGTGACAAGGTGGAAGCCAGCCGCCTTGATCTGGTCGCTCAGGGCCTGAAAATCATCAATTTGAAACTTGATTTCGACTTCACGATCAGAAGGCATGGCCTGCTCAGTATAAACATGGTCGGACTGAAATAAAGAAGAGGTTGTGTGGTGCTCATAATGAAGCCGGCTAATGGCTGGCGAAACAGTGAAAGGAGTTGCTGGTGTTTAACATAAAAAGCAAGAATATTTTTATAAGTTATTGATAATAAACTGACTATTTAACAAATCATTGGTAACTCCCAAACAACAGGTTTTTGCCCAAAGGCATCTAATGTGGGGTAGACTTGATTAAGGTAAGCATCTTAGTCAGAGCAGTGTTTTGGAGCACGAAATAGTGGTAGAAAAGACACACCGTAACTTGTGGAGAATATAAGGCGATTGCTATTCCGTCTTTGTGATCCATAGAATTACGGCTGGCGTTTTGGGGTAATCCAGATTCTGTATGCTAAGGAGTTTGCATGAACCGAGTACTGTCCATTCTGGCGGCGGCCTTATTTCTGGCTGCCAACGTGGGGGCGGCTCCAGTTCCAAACCACCAACAGGCCCCGGTAAAAAACAATAGCGCCACCCCCATGGTCCCAAAGGCAGCCCAGAGCGCCAAAAGAGCGACAAAGGCTGACCCCAAACCCTTCCAGGTTGGAAACGCATCCTGGTACGGCAAACAATTTCACGGTAAGACTACCGCCAGCGGCGAGGACTTCGACATGTTCGAGTTCACCGCCGCCCACCGGACGCTCCCGTTGGGGACCTTTGTTAAGGTCACCAATCTTAAGAGCGGAAAGTGGATCATCGTGCGGGTCAATGATCGCGGCCCTTACGTTGGGAACCGGATCATGGACCTGAGCTATAGCGCCGCCAGAATGCTCAACTTCCGTGACGGCGTGGAACGGATCCGGATTGACCTTGTCCAGCCCGAGCGGGTCGCTCTAAACCAACCTTACAGCGCACAATAGAGTAGGGATATACTGGGAGGCATGGCCACCCATCTTGCCCAGATTCTTGCCTCGCCCGCATCCGTTGGGATGCGGGAAAGGCTGATCGTTGCCCTAGACGTCTCCAGCGCAAACGAAGCGCAGGGGCTCGTCCAGCGTATTGGCGATACTGCCGGAATTTATAAAGTCGGGTTGCAGCTCTTTACCACCGAAGGACCGAGTGTTGTGCGGGACCTGGTCTATTCGGGGAAACGGGTCTTTCTTGATTTGAAGCTGCATGACATCCCCAATACCGTAGGCGAGGCCGTGAAAGTTGCAGTGGAATTGGGCGCGCACATGCTTAGTGTGCACGCGAGCGGCGGAACTGCAATGCTTCGCGCCGCAGTGGCAGCGGCGGGTGGACGAGCGAACATTCTGGCGGTGACGGTCCTGACCAGCCTCAATGATGAAGATATGCAGGCGACCGGTATCTCCGGCCGCGTCGCCGATCAGGCTTTACGCATGGCGGCGCTGGCGCAGAGTGTAGGCTGCCAGGGGATTGTTACATCTCCGCGGGAAGCCCAGCTGATCAGGAAATCACTCGGCGAAGGTTTTGCCATCGTTACACCCGGAGTTCGTCCGGCGGGAGCTGAAACCCACGACCAGCAGCGGATCGCCACCCCCGCCCAGGCGATTGCCAATGGAGCGAGCCATATTGTGGTTGGACGGCCCATTACCCACGCCTCCGATCCGGCGCATGCCGCCCGGGCGATCATCCTGGATATGGAACAAGCAAGAAACAACAGGTGACGGCGTTCTACAAGTAGTTCTACAATCACCTTGATTGAGGTACTCACATGCGTGGCTTAGCTTTTTTCCTGATCGCGATAATCGCCAGCGGGACGGCCCAGAACACTCCTGAGCGGAGCGCCGCTGCGCCACAGGAACCCAACGCTACGGCGAAGGATTTGAATGCGCCTTCGGCTTCACTTAAGCAAGTAACAGTGCCATCCGGAACTGAAGTTCCTCTCCTTCTCAAGAGCGCAATCGATACAAAGAACACGCGGGCGGGAGATGGGGTCTACTGCCAGACCGCATTTCCAGTGGTGGTGGATAACGTGATCGTCATTCCGGCGGGATCGTATGTCAAAGGGGAAGTGGTGAAGTCGCAACGCGCCGGCAGAATCAAGGGTCGGGCACAAGTTCAGTTCAAATTCAACACCATCATTTTTCCCAATGGCTACACTGTGGACATGCCCGGAACCATTCACCATGATTCCGGATCAGCGAACGCAGGCGTGGACGACGAGGGAGTAATCAAGGCCGATAGCCAGAAAGGCAAGGACGCGAAAACTATTGGCGAGGGCGCAGGGATAGGAGCGGCTGGCGGCAGCATCATTACCGGGTCCAGGGGCGGAGCTCTTGGGGGCGCCGGAGTAGGCGGCCTTGCAGGGCTGGCAACCGTGCTCCTGACGCGCGGCCAGGATGTGCGCATTGAACCTGGTACTTCGTTCAAGATGCTGTTGCAACGTCCGCTTACGGTGGACGTGATGACAGTTGATGCCAGCC
>JBARMK010000033.1:0-2569 GCA_049802395.1 Candidatus Angelobacter sp. | reverse complement strand
GAACCAAACAAAGCAAACGTTGGGGGCGGTCCGGCACAGTCCCCCGAAGGTACCTCAAAGAACGCTGAAAGAGTCCGCAGCTCGCGTTACGAATGGGAGTCCAGGTCCGACGGAAGTGACAATTCCTCGGCAGCAGCCACTGCCTCAGGAGCGTCCCTGATGGCTTACCTGGGAAGATGGTGGAAGAAGCTATTTTCTGGTGACCGCGGATTTTTCGATAACGACGACGACCCCACTCCAAGCGCGGCCTAGCAGCCAGAAAAAACGTAGCCGAAAAAATGTCCAGGCTAGCGCAGGAATCTCTGGAACATGACCACGCGCTCCTGGTCAAGCCATGTCTTCCAGCTTTGTTCGGTTACGCCGGGATATTTTTCCTTGCCGAAGGAAATCCAGGCGCCGGCATAGCGATGCCATTCTTCCTCGCTGTGCTTGACGCTCTCGCGCGTGATCGTGCCCCAGTGGGAAACGTCGCCATTTTGCGTGCGCTGATAAGCCGCATTCTCCGCGGTCTCCGCAAGGTGGAAGTCGTCGGCTGAAAATTTGGGCAACTCGCCGCGCTCAAATTGCTCCAGTGAGGTGATCATGTTGTTTCTGAGGAAAATCTCTTCCTGGATCTCGAAACTGGCTTCAAGGTTCACGCCATTATTCGCCTGGACCTTGAAGAACCGGTCAGCTTCCTCCAGCAGCGAGCGAAAGGCCTTTTTCTCCTTTGCGTTCCACGCGGCTGCGAGCGCTTGCAACTTTTGATCGCGCTCCGGTTTGTCGAAGCGCTCCTGCAGAATGGCGCATTGCTCGTACATTTCCCGGCCGCTGCTGTGATCGCAGACGCTGAAATTGCTTCCTGCCCAGTTGGCTTTCTTGTAGCGCACAATCTGATACACGCGGCCGGCCGCGTCTCCCGGCGCGTCGCCGATGGTGCAGGCAAACTTCAATGCAACGTCAAAGTTGCGCGGAGCACCCATCCCGTTGGCATAGACCATCATCAATATGGCCCTGCCGCCCAGTGCGGTCTTGTCGCCGCGATCGATCTGCGCATAGGCACATTGCCGCGCCTTCACCGGATCGGCGGGCTGTCCAAGGCCGAAATAGGCATCGACCGACGAACAATTTGTCAGCGTTTTTTCCTCAGCGGCAGAAGGACGGTCCGCGGTTGGTATTTCGACGTCCTGCACTGAAGCACAGACCTGTTTGGCGCCGGGGTCGGAGATTTCCGTCTGGCTGAATGCAAAATGGCTAGCCACGAGCATGACGGTGAGAAGAAACAATGTATTTGGGCGCATTACAGGACATTGTGCTTGATCTCTGCCTTCAGGGCAAATGCGGCTTGCACAGCTCTACAGAACGCAGTAAGGCGTTTGAAACTCAGAGGAACAGAGGACGCAGAGGAAAATTGGAATGAAATGAAAATGTCGGCACGGATTAATGCAGCCGCTCTCGAAGTGGCACAGCGCCATTGGGCTAGCCATTTTGGAAAGCGTTTATCAAACGTGCCTGCTCACGAGTTAAAGAGAACAGGACTTTCGGTTCGGGGTATGCCGGTAGTCACTGCTCCAAAAATAGGGCATGTGCTAATCTTTTCGCGGAGTCCGTTTGCGTCCAGCCTTTGAAAAAGCACCGCCGGAGGTCCAGGAAATCCTGGGCAAGCCCATTCGTGAGTTGGGACTAAAGCTGGAAGGCTCGCCGTTGGAACGCTTGGTGCAAAAGCTCTACCGCGAACTCGACCGCAAAGGCCTGAAAAAGTTTCGTCCTGCCTGCTATCTCACTGACGAATGGGGATGCCCTTCTGGCGAGCCCATCATCGGCATTCCTTTTTACCTGGCCGATCCCAAGCTGGCGCAGTTGGAAAAAGAGATGAATGATCTGGAGGACTCGCGCCAGATCATGATGTACCTGCGGCACGAGGCCGGACACGCCATCAACTATGCCTACGCGCTGCACAAGACACCGGAGTGGAAGCAGATTTTCGGGCCGTATCGCAAGCCCTATCGCGACGCCTACCGGCCCATTCCGTTTTCCCGCAGCTTCGTTCGCCACATGGAAGGCTGGTACGCGCAGAAACATCCGGATGAAGACTTTGCTGAGACCTTTGCCGTGTGGCTCACGCCGGGCTCCCGCTGGCGAGAGAAATATAAAGGGTGGCCAGCGCTGGCAAAGCTTCACTATGTGGACCGGACTTTCAGGAAACTTGGCTCGACCGATCCTGTACGCCCGCGCGGACGGACCGACATCACCGTGGAAGAGATGGACTCCACCGTGGCAGAGTTCTACGAAGCGTCGCTCAGTGAACAGCCGTCGCCGGGCGAGCTGCCGCTGGACACCGATCTCCAGGACATCTTCAAAGTCGGGCGCAAGCGCAGGAAAGGCGTGCGCCCGGCCTTGGACTTGCTGCGCGAAAACCACAAGTCGCTGGTGGATAAACTTACATACTGGAGCGGAGTGCCGAGGGCGCTGATCAAGAAGCTGGTGGAGTCGATTGAAACCCGGGTGAGCGAGATGGAACTGCGCGCCGACGTGAAGCTGGAGAAAGAATATCTGACGGAGATTACTGTTTACGCCACGGCCCTGGCTA
>JBARMK010000032.1:0-4676 GCA_049802395.1 Candidatus Angelobacter sp. | reverse complement strand
CGTGCGTTTATTGACGAGAAGCTGCCGAAGCTGGCGGCGAAGAAGAACGTGCTGGTGATTGCCAACGTCTTTGGCTACTCGCGCGAGGAATACAAAGAGACGATCCAGATATTGAATGATGCCGAGGGCATTGCGGCGTACGAACTGAACGTCTCTTGCCCCAACACCAGCCATGGCGGGATGGTGTTTGGCGCCGACCGCGCGCTACTGGAAGAGCTGGTGGCGAGCTGCAAGTCGGCGGCGCGGCGGCCGCTGATTGTGAAGCTTTCGCCCAACGTGACCAGCATTGCTGCGATGGCGAAGTCGGCGGAGAACGCCGGCGCGGACGCGGTCTCACTGGTGAATACGTTTGTAGGCATGGCGATTGATGCCAAGATGCGCAAGCCGAGGATATCGAATGTGACGGCGGGGCTGAGCGGGCCGGCGATCAAACCAATTGCGTTACGCATGGTCTATGAAGCCGCACACACGGTGGAGATTCCGGTGATTGGCATGGGCGGCATCACCACAGCGGAGGACGCAGTGGAATTCATGCTCGCGGGCGCTGCCGCAGTGCAGGTAGGCACAGCGAATTTCTGGGACCCGTGCGCGACCGAGAAAATTGTGGATGGGCTGCAACGCTGGTGTTTTGAGAATCGGGTGAAGCGGATTACAGATTTGATTGGGACGCTGGAGACGTGAGGGAGTTGGTGATGGCGGCGGGGGGTGATTGGTGTCGGGCGGAACGGAACTAGCGTTCCTTGAGGAACTCCTGGGTGATCTCGGGGAGTTTTTCGCGGATATGGCTGGGCAGGCGATCATGCAGGCGGCGGGCCTGGATGCGGGCGACGTCGGCTACAACTACGGGAGCAGGAGTGGCCACGGCCACAATCAACCAGACCACGCTAAAGAAAAGAAAACCCGCAAGGGCGATTAACTCGAGCACCAGCGCGTGCCGCGGCGAGAAGTGCCGCACTGCGCCAAATGCCACCAGAAACATCACGGCGGAGACGCTGGCGACGATCATCAGGCCGATATCGATGGTGCGATGCAGGACCTGGCGGGAACGGCAGTGGGCGCATTCTGCCAGATGGGCTTCATAGTCGCCGCGCATTTCAGCCGCCAAGCCAGAGATGTCATACCTCCAGCCCGCTAAAATGTCTCCCACGACTCGATCGCTACACTCATTGCTCATCGACTTGCCTAGATTCGCGCCCTAAACCCTTGAACCATGGTTCTATTCTCATCCCAGATTAAGGGTTTCGTATAGGTATATTCTCACCCCAGGCAGAGTGGTTGCAATGGCTGGTCTTGCTGGGCCAACACCAGCGAGCACGACTGAAACAGGTTCAGCCTGCCGCCCAGGGCCTTATAGGCTGTCTCGCGCGCCAGCTCCGGATGGTTATTGTGCTCAGAAAGATGCGCCAATACCAGGAATGCCGCCTGGGCGTCGTAGTCACGGGCAAAGAACTCTGCCAGCGCGGCGTTGGAAAGGTGGCCCTTTTTATTCATGATCCGCTGCTTCACCATCCACGGGTAAGGCCCGGTGCGCAGCATTTCAATGTCATGGTTGGACTCGATCATCAGTCCGTCGCAGCCACGCAGCGCATCTTTCACGTTGGCGCTCAGGTAGCCCAGGTCGGTGACGATGCCAAATTTCACTCCGTCCGCCCGAAAGGTGAAGCCGCAGGGGTCCACCGCGTCATGCGAGGTGGTAAACGAACTCACGGTAATGTCGCCGACGCAGAAACTTCGTCCCGCCTGAAAATGTTCCAGCCGCTCCAGCCGCGCGGGCTTGCCTTCGGCATCTCTGGTCGACCGGCGCCAGCTATGGTAAGTGGCCTCGGTTACGTAGACAGGGACCTTCAGCTTGCGCGCCAGCACCTGCAATCCGGCGACGTGGTCCTGGTGCTCGTGGGAAATCACAATGGCTTTCAGCTTCTGCGGATCTTCGCCCGCGGCCTTCATGCGCTTGAGCGTCTCCTTGCAGGAGATTCCCGCATCCACCAGGACGCCCGCCTTCTCGCTGGAAAGCACGGTAGAGTTTCCTCTACTTCCGCTCGCCAGGATGGTCATGCGCATCGCCACTGTTCGCAGCATAACGGGAATGGCCCCGTCATGGGAGTAGCAAATTAGTTAACAGCAGGAAAATTGCACTGCGGAGGCGCAGATACGCGGAGAAAAAACTTCGCATTGGCGATTTACCTCATCTGGACGTCGATCAGCGTGTCCTTGTTCTCGCTGCATTCCTGGTAGATCCAGACTTTAGGCGGATCGGCGCGATAGCCGGCGGCAATCCGGTCGAGTATCTCCGCTACCATGGCATTTTTCATCTGCACGATCATCGGCGGTGAGATTGTCTTTCTGGCGCTTTCTGGCCGCATGGCCAGCCGCACGTGCTTGCGGCGCAGAAACGCGCGGACCTCGGGCGCACGCCACAGCACAGCCATCACACCGTCCGGCTCGCGATCTTCCACAATGCGAAACTCGTGTATCCGCACGCGCAGCAGCCCCGCTTTGGCCGCGCTGTCGCCCACGCGCACGCCACTGGCCGGCGACTCGCGCCAATAGATATTCTGGTATTTCGCTGAGATCTCGGCCAGCGCCTTGTCCATCGGCTCCAGTGTCACCGGCCGCGGGAGAAGGTACTTTTCGGCAACCCCGTGCGGTCTGCATTCGCCGCGCAGCACCACGCCGCCCGGGCGATGTGCCTTGTTCAGTATGCGCGCCGCTGCATCGGACAGATTGTCGGTTGGCTGGTCCTTCTGCGCCGCCGGCATGCTCGCCGGCGCGGGCGAATTCTGCTGCGCTGGGGTTTCTTGGGCGGGCTTGCGGCAACCGCAGACAGTAAGCAAAGCGGAGACCGCCAGCACGAGGCACTGCGGTGCAAGATGGTTTTTCCTACAATATTTTGAATTCATCGGCACAAAGGTTGCTGGCAGAATAAATGCGCTGGCTTTCTTGTGGAAGTAGCAAAGCGGCTACTGAGTGCGGCGATTCGTGAAAACCCTCTTTTTCCAATCGCTCGGACCTCTCCGCGCCTCCATGCCTCCCTGGTAAGGTTTTGAATTGTTTTCCTCTCGGTCCGCATCAATAATGTTCTTTGCGCATCGTATAACCAACGGAGGACGACGAATGCCCGCTGAACTGGCTACCATCAGCCGTGACGAACTGAAAAAGAAGCTCGACCAAAAGGATTATTTCTTCCTGGTTGAGACGCTCGCGCCCGAGTATTACAACCACACCCATCTGCCCGGTGCCATCAACCTGCCGCCGGACAAGGTGCGCGAGATTGCGCCTACGCTGCTGCCGGAAAAGACTGCCGATATCGTGGTCTATTGCGCCAAGCCTACCTGACCCGCCTCAGAAAACGCCGCCCGTGAACTGGCGGCCATGGGTTACACCCACGTGCGTGATTATTCCGGAGGCAAAGAAGACTGGGTCCAGGCCGGCCTGCCTACAGAGGGTAAGGGCAACCACCACCATTCAAGTTGAGGACGAAAACCACCGCAGATCAACGCCGATTTTCGTGGATGAGTTTGAAAACTTCGGAGTAAGAGTCAAAACAATCCGCATTAATCCGCATTCATCTGCCGTAGATCTTCTCTCACGCCAGCTTAGTTGGGGCCGCCCTGATCACCACAGCTTGTAGTCGAGTTCAAGAGTCATCGGGCAGGCCACGGGCCGTCCATCTTTGGTGGCAGGCGCGAATTTCCATTCTTTCAAGACTTCGATTGCATTGGCGTCCAGAGATGGTTCCAACGATTTCAGCAGCTTCACGTCATGTACCCGGCCATCAGTTCCTACAATCGCAGAAAATTTTACCGATCCCTGAATTTTCTGCTGCCTTGCGCTCTTTGAGTATTTGGGATCGGGAGTATGGAGCGCCTGCGGCGCTTTCACACCAGGGTCACGAATGGACACGAGTTCGCCGATGCCTCGCACACACTCAAAGTTCGCCGCGTCGTTGGTATCGCCTGAGCCTTTGTACTTTGCCGACTGCGGATATGGGCACAGTGGGCGGGTCATCGTTACTTCTTTGCTGCGATTGTCATCGACAAATTTCCTGGCGATGATCTTGTCCGGCGCAATGCCCTTTTCCACCCACTGCTCCAGGGCCTGATTGGCATCGTGCTGGGCATCGCCTGCCGGGGACCATTGGCCGAACGTATTGGGCCCGGGCCCGCCGCCGCAGTGCTGCACACCCGGCGCCATGTAAAGCCGCATGAACTGCGCGGTGGCCGCCTCGCCCAGCGCCGTCTTAACGCTGTTGTAATAGTTCACCGCCCCCAGCGGCGGCAGCGCAGCGTCACTCCATCCATGAAACATCAGCAATTTCCCGCCGTGGGCGGCGAACGGTTTCAGGTTGGGATCGTCGGCGTTGAAGGTGCGGCCCTGCTGCTCATCAGCCAACTTCACCGCCGCTTCCACGCTGACGGTCTTCAGATCAATCGGTTCTTTGGCGGAAATCATGTTGGTGAAGAAGCCGCTGGCAAACAGGGTTTGCAGGTCTTTGCCCGGGGCCTGGCCAATCCAGGTAAGCCAGCCACCCTGGCCTTCTTCGCCGCCCGGCTCAAAGCCCGGATACATTTGCCTGCCTTTTTTATCCACGGGCCCATCGTAGATCTTCTGGAGCGCTGCAACCTGTGGAGCGGTCAGACAGCCATCGTTATCGCCTTGTTTGCACAGCAGCACCT
>JBARMK010000031.1:0-16814 GCA_049802395.1 Candidatus Angelobacter sp. | reverse complement strand
TTGGCGTCCCCGACGGGATTTGAACCCGTGTTACCGCCGTGAAAGGGCGATGTCCTAGGCCGGGCTAGACGACGGGGACGCGTGCAGGTGGGAGCGCGTTTCAAACTGCCCCTTGATACTAGCAGCGGCAGAAAGCATGTGTCAAAACGGCAGCAGGCTCTCGCTCTCGCGGTTGCAAACCCGCATCTCGGTAAGGGCGAAAAAGTAGCCACTACCCGCGCCTCGCTTTGTTACAGATTCATGCCTGACCTTGTTACAGTAGTGTGATGCAGTTTAGAAAAGCTAACAGCAGAGGAATTCCGTCATGAATTCGCGGACGGCTGTGGTATTGGGCGCATCCGGCTTGGTTGGTGGTTTTTGCCTCCGGGCACTTGTGGACGATTCGGATTACACGCGGGTGCTGACATTTGGCCGCAGGCAGCTGCCTTCGCTCACACGAGCCAAGGTTTCGCAAAGGGTCGCCGACCTAGGCAGTTTGACCGCCGATGATTTTCGCGGAGCACAGGACGTGTTCAGTGCGCTGGGCACAACGATCCACAAGGCTGGTTCACAAGCGGCTTTCCGGCATGTGGATCTGGAATTGCCCTTGCGCGCGGCTCAGGAAGCCCTAAAAGCTGGCGTCGAGCAGTTCATTGTGGTCTCGTCGGTCGGCGCCAATCCTTCGAGCAAGAATTTTTATCTTCGCACCAAGGGAGAGCTGGAGCAGGAGCTGGCCAAGCTGCCGTTCCGGGCGGTCCACATTCTCAGGCCCAGTCTGCTGATCGGCAAGAGAAGCGAGTTCCGTCTGGGCGAGAGCATTGCGGCAACGATTGCACCGGTGCTGGATCTGCTGACGCTCGGTCCATTGCGGAAATATCATTCCATGCACGCCGAAATCGCTGGCAAGGCGATGGCGGGCGCGGCTAAATCAGGCAAGGGTGGAATCTTTATCTATGAATTTGATCCCATCGTGACATTGGCCGCCTGATAACGTCAAAATCGATCGACGTGACTTGCAGTATCTGATCCTGATTCAGTAATGAGAGGCTAATGCCTCACTCAGTCACGACAGACTTTGAGAGATGCCGCGGACGATCAATGTTTCGACCGCAGAGCACGGCAATATGATAGGCAAGAAATTGCAGCGGGATGACTTCCACAATCGGCTGCAAGAGCACTGGCGCTTCGGGCACACGCAGAATTCGCGGTGCAATTTTCTCCGCTTTGGTGTCATTCTGGCTCACAATCGCAAGCACGGGAATGTCACGCTCCACAAACTCACGAATACTTATGAGCGTTTTTCCGTAACGCAGCATTGAATCTGGATCGTGCAGGTCTTGCGTGGCGAGTACCACGACCGGCAATTGTTCGTTGACCAGCGCTGTAGGGCCATGTTTCAACTCGCCGGTGGGATAACCTTCCGCATGAATATAGGAAACCTCTTTGAGCTTCAGCGCGCCTTCTAGTGCGATGGGGTAATCGATATCGCGGCCCATGTAAATGAAATCTTTATATCCGTGAAGCTGCCGGGCGAACTCAAGGCATGGGCTGTCCGTCTTCAGGGCCTGCTCAATTAACTCCGGGAGCGTTCGCAAAGCACCCAGTGCAACGCTAGTCGCGGTGTTTATTGTGGAGCGTACCTGGGCAAGGTGCGCGGCAAAAAGAAACAGCGCTGTCAGTTGTGTCGTAAAACTTTTGGTCGCGGCAATTGC
This sequence comes from Candidatus Angelobacter sp., assembly GCA_049802395.1. Classification (GTDB taxonomy): domain Bacteria; phylum Acidobacteriota; class Terriglobia; order Terriglobales; family Acidobacteriaceae; genus Angelobacter. The sequence continues at coordinate 15,123 of JBARMK010000031.1, read as the reverse complement.
AACTTCTTCGCCTGCATGCGTAAGCAAAGTTGCGTCGGCAAGTTGAGTAAGCGGTGTCTCCGGAACATTGCAAATAGCAAGTGAACATGCGCCTTTACGCCTGGCGACTTGCAGAGCGGTGATGGTATCGATCGTCGTTCCGGATTGAGATGGGAAAATGGTCAACTCATGGGGTGCAACCACCGGATCGCGATAACAGTACTGGCTGGCAAAATCCACCTCTACATCCAGCCCCACCATCCTTTCCAACATGAACTCGCCGACCATTCCTGCATGGCGGCTAGATCCACTGGCAGCGATTGTGATCTTGCTGAATGACCGGATTAATTCGGCAGAAAGTCCAGGCTGGGCCATTCTCCCTTCGCGGTTGAGATTAGCTTCTATAACCGTACGCACGGCTTCCGGCTGGTCATAGATCTCCTTGATCATGTAGTGCGCAAAGCCTTCTTTGCCGTTACTTTTGCCTGCGTTCACGCTTTTGCTCCTCGCCCCATTGCGATTTCAATCAATGTTTCCTGTGGGTGAGTCAATCACGTACGGATTGCATTTCTTCAACGCCTATCGGGAGCGGACCCGGCTGATTGCCAGAAAGGGTCTGCCAGCCGCGCCGCGAGAGATGCCAAAAAATCAGCCACCCCGAAACCGCTGCCATCAGCAGTAAGGGCACCCCAATCTGCAGTTCGCCAAATATCACTTTGCCGATCCCAAAAAGCGCCGCGTACACAAATATGCAGCCAAGCAGCCAATCCAATCCGTTGGCAGCAAGATCGCGCACTGGAGCGAGCTCTGGAGCTTTTGCAGCAATATGGCGCCAACCGTAAACCGCAGGGTGTACGCGCCGGTAGAATTCGATCAGCTTCTTTTCTGGTTCAGGATGGGTAATGAAGGTTGCCAGAATCCAGGCTGCTGTTGTTCCTGTGGCAGTAATCAACGCCGTTTTGGCGAACACAATGGAATCATTTCCAGCAAGATGCATGCGACTCAATGCGAGAGTGATGGCCGCGGCCACGCTCATGGCAACAATTTCGCTCCATGCGTTGATACGCCACCAATACCAGCGAAGGATATAAACCGCGCCGGTTCCTATCCCTAGATTGAGAACGATCTGCCAGCCTTGCCGTATCGACGTCAATTGTCCGGCCACATACCCGCTGAGCAGCACCAGCACAATTGTGAAAACCTTTCCAACACTTACGTAGTGCAAATCAGTTTTTTCCCGCACGAGAAAGCGACGATAAAAGTCACTCACCAGATAGGAGACCCCCCAGTTCAACTGCGTTCCCAGCGTTGACATATAAGCTGCAAGGAAAGCCGCAACCATGAATCCGCGTAGTGCGGGAGGCAGGTAATCTCGCAGTACCATCACATAACCTTGCTGCGGGTTTGCTCCAAACGCTGCGCTAGGCTGGAGACCTCCGTTGGGTGAATAGACAGCCAGGGCGACAAGGCCGGTGACGATCCAGGGCCATGGACGCAAAGCATAATGCGCTATGTTGAACCAAAGAGTGGCGCCCAGCGAATGCTTTTCGTTTTTGGCAGAGAACATGCGTTGTGCGACATAACCTCCACCACCCGGCTCCGCACCGGGATACCACGCTGACCACCATTGCACCGCGAGATATGTTGCGAAGGTAAGAAGCGGCAGAGTCCAAAGCGAATCACTCGTCCAACCCTGATGCATGTTCGGCAAGAAAGCCAACGGATCTGACGCGGTCGAGCCGACTTGCGGTGCAACGTTTCTCACGTGGCTAAGCTGTACTTTTAAAGCTCCCATGCCGCCAAGCTTTGTTACGGCGGTCCATGCCAGCACCACCACCATCACCATCTTGAGGATGAACTGAAAGAAATCCGTTACCAGTACGCCCCATAAGCCACCCAGGGAGGTGTAAATGCCGGTGAAGGGAATCAGGATGAACACACAGATAAAAAGTGCAGTATGTTCTGGTGGCCCCAACGTATATTGCAGCAGGTTATGGCTGCCAGCTGCGATTCGTAAAACCCGGCCCTCGGCAATCGCCGACCCCAGCAGCACCGAGATAATGCTCACCATGGCATTGGTTACCCATCCCAGGATGAGGCAATTCATGATTAAGCCCAGGTAGACAGCTTTGAAGCCGCGCAGAAATGCTGCTGGCTTGCCGCTATAACGGATCTCTGCCAACTCAACGTCTGTCAAAACTTCAGCGCGTCGCCAATAACGGGCAAAGAAGAAAACGGTAAGCATGCCGCTAAGGCACATGCTCCACCAGATCCAATTACCTGCGATTCCCTGGGTAGCCACGATTCCGCTTACCAACAGCGGCGTATCTGCGGCAAATGTGGTTGCAACCATAGAGGTTCCGGCAAGCCACCAGGAAACCTCGCGTCCGGAGAGGAAAAATTCTTCAGTATTGCCGCTGGCCTTCTTGCGGTAATACATGCCGATCACCAGATTGATCAGCAGGTATCCGATAATCACTAGCCAATCAATCCCAGTCAGCAGCATATTTTTGTTCTCCGCTATGGAATCTTCGATTCGGCCATGTCAACGCGGTGCGTAGCGCACAGACCAACCTGGGCAGCGGCAGTCGTTCAACTCGTCAGCCCATGGTTTGAAGCCGCAATTGATGAAAGCTGGTTCGGCCCAATGCGGAGCTCTTACCCCGTGGTGTAACAGCCCCGCTGGGCCGCTCTGGCGAGATTTCCCGCCAGAAGTTTCAAATACGCGACTCTGCTGCGTTGGACCGGCGTTATGAACGCCGGCCCATGGAGAGAGATACGCAGTTGGAGAAAATCCATTAGAAGTTGTACTTAACCGCCAGTTGGATTTGCCGACCCGGATTCGATGAGCTTACGAAGCCAAAAGTCGTGCCAGCGGTTGCGTTAGGTGCGCCAAAGATTGGCGTGTTGGTGAGATTGATAAATTCTGCTCGTAGCAAAAGTGACGAGCCTTCTGTTACGGAGAACCGCTTTGAAACGTTTAGGTCGGCAGTCTTCAATCCAGGTCCACGGAACGATCCGGCGCCGCAAGTTCCAAATGTGCCTGGGGCAGGTAAAGTAACCGCAGCAGGATTGAGAAATTGAATTCCTGTTACACCGCCGATTGTGACTACATTGCCCCCGCCGTCTTGTGACACTCCCGCTACGCAATTCGGTCGCGTATTACCGGATGTGTGGGTGCCTGATTGGTCAGGAGCTCCTGGATTGATGGCGAACCCTGAGTGGAACGTGAAATCGGTCCCCAATGTCCAGCCCCCGAGAATAGCGTTGACAGCAGGACTCGCACTGTCACCAAACATCCGACCTTTGCCGAATGGAAGATCGTAAGTTACGTAGCCGTTAAAAAGGCTGGCGACGTCGGCAATGCAACGTCCGTAATCACCCTTAGCGTTGTAGTTGTTCTGGAAAAAGAATGAACTGTTTGTTTGGCTGACGCCAGTGATTGCTTCCTCGTCTCCGAATTGGCCAAAGTAACCCAGGCTGTTGGAGAGGCATTTGGACCAGGTGTAATTTGCCTGAAACTCCAGGCCTTGCCATGCACGCTGAATCGCGCTGATCTGCAGAGCGTTGTAGCGCTGGATGCCGCTTGAGTCGTTAAAGCGGATGGTTGGAGAATTCCCGGCGCCACAGCAGTTGATCAATGACTGGGCAAACGGGCCAGGTGCCGTGACCCCGGGAGAGATCAGTTGCAGCTGATTGAAGATGAAGATATCAGACATGTGATCGATCTTGTTCCCCACATAGCCAACTTGAACCGAGGTGCTTTTGCCAAATTGACGCTGAATGCTCAGGTTCCATTGCTGGTCCACTGCAGGACGCAAGTCGGGGTTTGTGAGGTGCAAAGTGTTGCTTGCCAAACAAGCGGGAGACAATGCCCGTAAGGTTGTGACGGTACAGGCTGACGCTGGGAAATTGGCAAAGCCCTGATCAAGCGTGCTGCCAGGGAGTGCCAGCCCGCTAAAATTCGCGGTGTGAGCTTCCACGAACGGTGGATTTTGATAGGGCAGGTTGTTGACGCCGTTGGCTTCCATGAATGAGGAAATACCATAAGCGCCGCGGACTACAGTGTTCCGCACAAAATCTGGCTGCCAGGCAAAACCCAGGCGAGGTTGGAAGTTGGTAATGCCTTTGTAGGTGTTGTAGCCGAATCCGATCTGCGGCGTGCCACTGATCAAATCAAAGTTAACGTCCTGTCCATTATTGGTCGTGCGTGCGGTCGTCAATTCGTAGCGCAGTCCCAGATTCAAAGTCAGGTTTCGCGTTGTGCGCCAATTGTCTTGTACAAAGGCGCCGTACAGCGTGTTGCGAAGATATTTGTTTCCTCCTCCGCCATTGCCTTGCCCTACTTGTTGCGGCAGACCCAGCAGAAAATCTGCCACCGGACTACCGCCTGAACTTCCGGTATTGCCCGTAAATTGGCCGTTGAAGAAAAATTGGCCAGCCAGCCCGGCATTGCCGGGATACAGGTCATTCATCATGTAACGATAGACTTCCATGCCTGTATGAATTACGTGGTTGCCGTGCGTCCAGGTAAGAGAATCTTCGAATTGAATTGTTGTGTCATGGAATGATTCCACCAAGTCGGCATTTCCGATCGGGCCCGGAAGCACACCAGATCCGGAGAAAGAGATTTGCGGCAGGAAGTTTACGGCTACCCCTGCAATGCCAAACGTTGACGGTAGATTGACGCCGGTTGAATTCACTACCTGTTCAGTCACGGGGAAATATGCAAACCCAAACCGCGCATCATTCACCAGCGTGTTGGATATTGTCCTTGTCCAATCGGCAACGGCGTTCTTCAGTGGAAAGTCTCGAACAAAATCTCCCAGCAAACCGATGCTATTTGACTGGTTGCTCGATACACTCTGTTGAGACCAGCGGCCCATGATGTGGTCTTTGTCGGACGGCACATAATCAAGCTTTAAGTCTCCCTGATATGAGTTAGTGTCAAAATTCTGGAGGTTATTGGCGAGTTGTGATGTTGGGTAGAGCGGGGAAGCAATGATGTTCCGCGCCGCAGAGTTGAACAATGTTGTTGGGACCTGATTGTTGGCGAATGGTGTGCGTGTGGCGGGATTGGCACTGGAAAATGGATTGAAAAGTTGTTGGGTGGGGTCGTTGCATATCCCGCCGGTAAAACCTGCGGTGCAGAGCGACGAAAAATCACCAATCCGGTTCGCCGCCGAGAGTGTCTGCAATTGTGTTGCGATTGCAGGCTGGGAGAAGCGTGAAGCCGTGAAATCAGCAAAGAAAAACAATTTATCCTTGGCGATAGGACCGCCGATGGTGCCGCCGAAATCGTCCCAGTGTAGCCCTGGCCGCTTGAGACCATTGGCATTGTTGGTCCAGCTGTTGGCGTTCCATCCGCCGCGCCGGGCAAATTCGTAGAGCGAACCGTGAAATTTATTTGTTCCCGACTTCAAGGAGACGCTTACAACGCCGCCGAGATAGTTGCCGAAGTCGGCCGGCGCGTTGCCGGTAATCAGGTTGAATTCCTGAACAGCATCCGGGGCCGGGACAAAACCTACGTCGTTGTTGTCCGGTTGGTTGTTGTCCATTCCATCCAAGATGAAATTATTTTCCTGTTCACGAGCGCCATTCACGTAGGGGCGTCCTGTTCCAAAGGTATTTTGTGCCGCCTGAAATCCGAAAAGATTTGGCGTAACAATCCCCGGAGCGGCGATCAAGGTGAGCTGGTTCACATTGCGGGTGGACAGTGGAAGCTCGTTGACGGCCTTTGTTTCGAGGATATTGCCCAACAGGGTGGTGTCTGTTTGCAATAGCGGAGCGCTGGCGCTGACCTCCACTGTTTCTGAGACTTGCCCAACTCTCATTTGAAAGGCGACGCGGACAGTCTGGTTGAGCACAACGTCAAAGGCTGGATTTGCCGCAGTCTGAAATCCTTGCGACTCGGCCTTTACCTGGTAGCGCCCGACCGGTACGCGTGGCAAGTTAAAGCTTCCAGTATCGTTGGTGGTTGTCGTCAACGTTGTTCCACGGTCAACGTCGGTTGCAGTCACCTTTGCGTTTTTGAGTGCGGCGCCGCTCGAATCAACTACGGTGCCAACGATGGCGCCGGTCACTTCCTGTGTGTGCGCCACGCCGGTTAGAAGAACCAGCATAGATAATAGGCAAAGGGAAAGGGCGCTTGCCATCAGTGCCCTGTGAAGGTTGTTTCGCCCGTCGTCTGCTGTAATGCGACAGCAGGAGGAGTAGAGACTTCCATTTAAAAATTGAGAACGCAGCATTCGACCTCCGTCAGTGCGGGTCGTCCCGTCCCATATATGCTTTCTGGCATTGCCGGTCATTTTCGCAATATGGGAATCCAGCAAATCGTCGTGTTTATTAAAACGATTCCATAAACACGGCGAAATTCTCCCAAAGGGTCTCACGTATGTCAAGGGATTGTTAAAAATAATTTTATGGGCCTTAGAAAATTGAAGTCCCGAATTGGGACTGTTGCCGCCATTTGGTATTCATTGATTAGTTCGCGGCTTGTATCAACCTGCCATCGAATGCTGGCATTTCGTCCCACAATGAAGCATGGGAAGGCGGGCAGCGCCCAGTAACCCTGCTCGATCCTGCAACAGAGCAGGCTTTACCTCGGTTGAGCGATGGCTGTGCTTTTCTTCCTCGCCCGCGCGAAAAACGATCGATCGCTCGTGTAATTCATGAAACATGGCAGGTGCGAACTGTTCCCACGCGTTGGCCACGCCGCCGCCAATAATGTAGATGGGAAGATTGAAGGCGTTGATCAGGTTTGCAAGAGCAATGCCCAGAGCGGCGCCGGCTACGTTAAAAATTTCAATCGCTACAGGGTCGCCTGACTTGGCGCAGGCGTAAACGGACCGCGCACTCAAATCGGGATCAGAAAGCTGTGCCTCGCTTAAGCACGTTGAGCGCCCTTCTTTCGCGGCTTCTTGCGCCATGCGATGGATTGCAGTAGCGGACGCATATTGTTCCAGACAGCCGTGATTGCCGCATCCACAAGCAATACCTTCACTGATTACCGTCATGTGCCCAAGTTCGCCGGCCATTCCCATCACTCCGTGCCATGGCTTTCCATTTACTACGAACCCTCCGCCCACGCCGGTGCCCAATGTAATCATGCAAAGATCGTCGGCCTCACGGCCTGCTCCCAGCCACTTTTCACCCATGGCTGCGCAGTTGGCGTCGTTTTCAAGCACCACTGAGGTACCCAGTTTCTTTTCCAGGTCTTCGCGCGCGGCATAACCGTTCCAGCCGGGTAGGTTCGCGGAGGAATGGACGCTACCGGCATCTAGGTCAATAATTCCGGGCAGCCCTATTCCCACTCCTTTGAAATTGTGGGTGCTAGAATATTTGCGCGAGAGAAACCTCACCGCATCGGTTAGTCGGGCCACAACGCTCTCCCGCCCCTGGCTAACCTCGCTCAGCGTATCGAGTGATTCCAGCATTTCGCCGTTGTGGTTCACGGCAGCGATGCGCAGGTTGGTGCCCCCCAGATCCACTCCAATAGCGAATGCACTCATAAAGCACCTCCTCCGCAAACTGGTGGCATGGGCCAGTTTTCGGCCACTATTATAGCGAATCGTTTCAATAAAACAACCGTAACATGAAAATTGATTGGTTGCTGGGGAGGGTTTTAATGAACGCATTCCTTAAAAAATGCGAGAATGGCAGGAAGAAATTCTGGTCGGCCCACTTTGTATTGCCGACATACAAGGGTGACATGTGAAAAAGCGTGATCCCAACAAAACCGCGGTGACAATCCGAGATGTCGCAAATATGAGCGGTTTTTCGGCCAGCACTGTTTCCATTGTGCTGAACAATGCTCCTCTGGCGCGTTATATTCCTCCGCAGACAAAGGCCCGCATCCAGAAGACGGCAAAAGCGCTGGGATATTTCCCGAACGTTTTTGCCAAATCACTGCGCAGCAAGCGCAACCACACTGTTGGAGTCATGGTGTTCGATATCACCGATCCTTACTGCACGCCGATCCTTCGGGGGATTGAAAACTCGCTGTATCAGGCCTCCTACCTGCAAATTCTGGCGGACGCTCACAACGAGCGCGGCCGCTTCGAGCGCTATCTGGAAATGCTTCTGGAACGACGAATTGAAGGCCTGATCGTGCTGGCTAACTGGCTCTACCTGGACATCAATCTGCTCGCGGATATAGAGCGCGGCAAAATTCCTACCGTGATTATCGGCCGGGAACTTGAATCTGACGCAACTAGTTCCGTCATTGTCGATGATGAAGCAGGCGCATATGGCGCTTTGTCCCATCTCTACGGGCTGGGGCATCGCAAGATCGCGTTTGTGCGCGGTCCCAAAGCGCTTTCCAGCAGCAACGCGCGCTGGCGCGGCGTTCAGAGATTCACGAAAGATACAGGACTCGAACTTGATGCGCGGCTCATTGTTGACTTGCCCGACCAGTTGAATCCCAACGTGGGCGTTGATGACGGCTTTCGAATGACCGATGAGTTACTCAAGCGCAAGCGTCCTTTTACGGCGCTTATGGCCTATGACGACATGACCGCGTTCGGCGCCCTGCGCGCTTTGGCAAAGGCTGGAATCAAGGTTCCCGGTAACTGTTCGGTCGTTGGGTTTGACGACATTAATCCTTCCCAGCTTTTTGTGCCAGCTTTGACTACAGTACGCCAACCCATGGAAGCCATGGGCGCTGCTGCGGTGGTGATTGTGAATGACGCGATTACTGCTGCCGCGGAAAACCGTTCGTTCGGTGCGATCCATCGGAAGCTGGCCGCGGAATTAGTGATCCGGGAATCCACCCGTGCTGTTCCAGGTAAATCCAGTTGACATGGGATTCAGCGAGCACCTGTTCCGACCTGCGCCCGCTGTAACCCAAATCCACGTTTCGCGATTCCCGGCAGCGTTACCGGCAAATGACCTGCTGTCGGGATTTCACCAAAAAGTACTTTCGCGGCGCCAATCTCTGAACTCGTAGCATTGGAAAACGTACAGATATAAGTTTCAACAGTGAGAAAAGTTTGTGCCACGTATGGGTTGCCCATGGCGACCAGCACGGTTTTGTTCGCGGCGACTTCCAGAATATTCCGCAGCAATTCTCCGGTTGCTTCCTCCAAGCCGACGCTGTTGGCCATCTCTCCGTTAATCATTACTTGCTTAGCAGGTGTGGGCACAACGTAAGCGGCCACTATGACTTTGCCGGCATCTTTCACAGCTTGCAGAATTTGACCATTCATCGCGCTTGCCACGGTCTTATCAACATAAAATACCGTTGCATCGGCGCGGCGCGCCTTCAATGCTCTTTCAAAGCCTCGTCCCCAATCCCCGTGGATCGTGTCAGTGATGATGACTGTCACTATTTGTACACTCGGCTTCACCTCTGCTTGGAATGTCTCACTTTCCGTAGCTGGAGGGAGGAACTTGGCCAAGGGCAGAACCCGTCCGTTATCGCGAACCAGCGTGATGGCTTCTTCAGCCGTGCGCTGTGTAAACTCCATATCTTCCCGCTTGTTCAGGCGATGCGAAACCTGATCCAGATCGACCAATCGCGCTTGGTGCAGCCCGACGGATGCTTTCATTGCGAGGATTTTGCGCACGGACTCGTCAATGCGCGATTCTGATATTTCACCGCTTTTTACCGCCGCAATGATTCCCTGAAACGCTCCATCAAGGTCCGTAGGCCACAGGATGACATCATTACCGGCTTTTACGGCGTCGACGGCAGCGCGTGCGGTGGGGCTGATTGGACCCGGTGGATAGATGCTGGTAAGCCCCCGCATTTCCAAAGCATCCGTTACAACCACCCCTTTGAAACCCATTTGCTTCTTCAAAACATCCGTTACCACCCGAGGAGATATCGTAGCTACCCGATTAGCGTCATTATCCAATGCGGGCACGGATAAGTGAGCCACCATGATTGCGGCCACGTTGGCTGCAATGGCCTGCTGAAACGGCGGCAGCTCAACTGACTTGAGGTGCTCCATGTTGCCTTCCACCTTGGCCACGCCTAAATGCGAATCGGTACCGGTGTCACCATGGCCAGGGAAGTGTTTCACCGTAGTTAACATCCCATGCTCAGCCGCGCCTTTGATGTAAGCCGAGACCAATTTACCCACCATGAGCGGATCTTCTCCAAAAGACCGCGTATTAATGATAGGGTTGTCAGGATTGCTATTCACATCTGCCACAGGGAAAAAATTCCAGTGGACTCCTATAGCACGCGCCTCTTCGGCAACAATTGCGCCATAGCGCGCGGCAGTATCGGGATCGCCTACCGCGCCGAAGGCCATAGCATCCGGAAAGGCAGCTGTGCCGCTCACGCGATAGTCTAGCCCGCGTTCGAAATCAGCGGCGATCAAAAGCGGTAATTTTGAGTCGCGCTGTAACTGGTTCGCGACCGCTGCCATTTCCAGCGGACCATTCTTCAGAAGGATTGGTCCATCCGTATGGACAGTGAGAACTATCGAGCCGAGATGATATTTTTGCATCTGCTCACGGAATTGCTGGTAGCCACTGGAGTCAAAATTCTGAAAATCCGTGAAGTAACGGACGTTCAGCATCTGTCCCACTTTTTCTTCCAGGGATAGCGATTTCAGCGTGTGCTCAACCCAGCGCTGCCCATCCGCGGAAAGATGAAGCTGTTCGGCTTTCGAGAAGTGGTCCGCTGCGCCAATGGCGAAAGACAGGGAAAATGCAAACAGTAACAAAAAAAGAAGTCTCTTCATAAGGAAGTTCAAGATATCAGAGGCGGGTTGGTTGCGCTTTAGAAAACATAGCGGAGGCGTTGTGTGGAAACTTCGCCTCCGCTGTTTCAAGTAGAGCTTTGGATTCGCTGCGTTCTCCTCTACCTGAAAGCCTCAAACGTTTTGGAGAATTGGAAGTTGCTCTGCGTAATGCCGCTGCATGTTGGCGAAGCAAATCCCTGGTTGGGGCATCCTCCGTTGTCCCGCGCCACCGACCAGAACGCCAGACGCGTGATGTAAGTATTGGACGATGTGAAATTCAGAAGCGTGTTCGCATCGGTTAGCTGGAATATTTCCGTGTTTGTGTCATTGATTCCGACCATGGGCGTAACCCCAATGTTCGAAGTTAAGCCCGCGGCTATCACCTGGTTGTGAGTATTTTGCGCCGCCTGGGTTGCGTCCAGGCCCATCTGGCCGTTGTTGTCGCTGGCAGAGCCATAATCCATCGCCATAACATTGATGATGTCCGGGGTAAATCCATCACTCTTCGCCGCGTTCAGCACATTAATCCCGCTTGCAATCAAACCTGTTGGCAAGACTGGCAGAGTGTACGAAATCACCAGGCCTGCATTCGCGGCCTTCAGGCCTTTTAACGCTTGGTCGCGCAAAGTTAATGCGGCCTGATTGCTGACGGCGCCGCCTTCAATATCGAAATCGAGCATCTTGACGTGATATTGATTGATCACCTGTTGGTAAGCTGCTTGTAGCTGGGAAGCGCTGGTGCAACTGGAACTGATATCGCTTCCATTGGCTCCGCCAAATGACACAATGATCTGCACGCCTGCAGCTTGCAGGTTTGAAACATGCGATTGAATCGTGGTTCCATTGGGTAAAGTGTCGGTGGGCAATGCGCCTCCCACTCCACCCCATCCCATGGAGCAGCCATTTCCGGTGCCTACGACGAACGCCAATGTGAAGGCATGCAATCCAGATTGCTGCTGAATGGTTTCGATCTGCTCATCGGCCGTCAGGCTCATATCAATGTAAGGAGCAAATATCCTGGCGCCGGGTGGAAGCGGAGTCGGTGTAGGTGTTGGCTTAGGAGTTGGCGTGGGTGTCGGGGGAACGCAAGACCCGTTGGATGTCCAGGGTTGTCCGCTACCGGCGCCGCCATTGTTTGTTGCTGGACTCTGATTTTGCGTCCAGAAGTTGGCCGTGTAGTTGATTCCGTTCAGACTGGCTTTATTTCCAGCAACGTAAACCTGGCTTGCCACCCACGTCGGCGAACATCCGCCTGTGCCGCCTGGAGTAGGCGTAGGTATTGGAGTGGGTGTAGGCGTCGCGGTTGGCAGAGGTGTGGGCGTCGGCGTTGGCGATCCGCTTACGCGCTGCCACAAAGCTGGTACGTTCGGGGGCTCCCATCCTACCTGCGATGTATGTGCCTGGAGGCATTTGTATTCCACGTTCTGGTACATTACCAGCGCGCCAACGGCGTAGGCTGTATTCGGGGCCCAGGTAGGAACTGTCTGTGCCGGCGCAGGCGTGGGAAGCAGAAGGCATACGAATGCCGCGATTAAGATTGTACAAATCAGGGAATTCCTCTTCATTGCGATGACCTCCTTTGGGTCCTGGACCGGCAGCTTGCTTGGATAAAGCTTGGCCCTTGAGTGACGCGCCCTCTGAACTTAAGCAGTGCGAGGGGCAGAGTTGATGACTTCCACGGGGAGGAAGTTGGACCGGCGCGGCACAAAAAAACGTTGAGCGCGGTCCGAGCAAAAAGATCATACACCTTTAGCGAACCGATTCAGTATCAAAATTGAAACGATTTAGTAAATAAATATAAAATGTCATTCGATTCCCATTTTGAAACGGTTGCGCTCAAAAAGCTTTTGGAGTGAGATTCAGCTACCGCCAACGTAAAAGCCAGTGAAGAAAAGAGAAGTTATACTCTTGACGAACCAAGCAAGTTTTATCTTATGAAGACCGTAATCACGGGAGCTCGTCTTCTGACGCCGACCGAGGTAATTGATCACCCGGTGTTGGTGATTGAAGATGAAAGAATCACGGCGCATGGTCCGCGTGAGCGCATGATTGTTCCTACTAACGCGCGTCAATACGATTTTCCAGATAAGATCATTGCTCCTGGTTTTGTTGACATTCACATTCACGGTGGCTCAGGCCACGATGTGATGGAAGTAGATAGCTCGGCTCTGGCGGCTATCGAGCGCGGTATGTTCAAGAACGGAGTGACCAGTTATCTGCCAACCACAGTGACTGCGCCGTTATCGGACACGCTGCGATCACTGGAACATCTGGGCCAAGCGGTACGAAGCAATAACCCTTCTGCGGGGCGCTCGCGTCCGCTTGGTATCCATTTAGAAGGACCTTTCATCAGTCATGCCAAACGCGGTGTTCACCCGCCCGAGAATCTGCTTTCTCCATCGCCTCAGATTCTTCGGCAGATGCATGGAGCTTCGGGTAACACAGTACGCATTATGACGATCGCACCTGAGCTTAACGGCGCAAAGGAAACAATCATTGAGGCCGCCAATCTTAGCATCAAGAGCAGCCTCGGACATTCGAACGCAACTTTGGCTGAGGCTAACGCATGCATCGACGCTGGAGCATGCCATGCCACGCACACTTTCAACGCAATGCGGGCCCTAGACCATCGCGATCCAGGGATACTTGGCGCCATTTTGACTGATGATCGCGTCAGTGCAGATTTAATCGCAGACGGTCTGCATGTCTCTCCTGAAATCATCAAGCTATTTCTTCGAGCAAAGGGACTTGATCGGGCAATCCTGATCACAGATGCCATCAGCGCCACCGGCATGCCTGACGGCAAATATAGACTTGGCGGGCTGGAAGTCGAAGTAAAGGGCAATCGGTGTGACTTGAATGGCAAGCTTGCGGGCAGCGTTCTCACTCTGGATCGCGCAGTTCGGAACACCATGAGCTTTGTGCCGCTTACTCTTCAGCAAGCGGTAAAACTGGTGACCCTGAACCCGGTGCGACTACTTGGCATTGATGATGGTCGTGGTCAGATCGTAACGGGTGGGTTCGCCGACTTGGTTGTGCTGACACCTTCAGGCGAGATCGTGGCCACGATGGTCGCAGGCCAATTTTCTTGATTTGGTTCATATAATAAGCAAATTACCAGGAGAATAATGCGCCATGTTGAAAGCCTTGCTTTGTATATTGCCGCTGACTTGTCTTCATGGACGGACAAACCTGCCAGTGCGACCGAATAAAACCGGCTTCAGGATTGTTGGATATTTCAATGAAGGCGGCGCCAAATCTGGCACTTATCGTGTGAAAGAGATGGAAACCAGCGGTGCTACAAAACTTCTTACTCATCTCAATTATGCGTTTGGCAGAGTTGCAAATAACCACTGTGAGATTCCTAATCCTGATGTAGCGCTAGCGCAGAGTTACGATTCGGCGTCCAGTGTCGATGGAACCGCCGACCCTGAAGGTGATCATCAACTGCGTGGCACCTTTCGCCAGCTACAGGAGTTAAAGCATTTGCACTCAAAGTTGAAAGTGCTGATTTCACTTGGCGGATGGGGACAATCGGGCGGTTTCTCCAGCGCCGTGCAGCCCGAGAATCTGCATGATTTTGTGAAATCGTGTATCGACGTCTTTATTAAGGGTCAATTCGCGGAAGGTGTTTCCGCGCCGGGTATTTTTGACGGGATTGATATTGACTGGGAATATCCGGTCACAGGCGGAGTGGAACCAGGGCAACCAGCCGATAAAGCCAACTTCACTGCGATGGCAGTGGAATTTCGCAAGCAGTTGAATGCAGTGCGGCCAGGGCTTTTGCTGACTGCCGCGCTCCCAGCCGAAGATGAGTATTACATCAATTTTGAACTGAAGAAGCTCACTCGATACATGGATTTTTTGTCGATCATGGCTTATGACTTGCACTGGAATTCAGAGCCCATTACCGCCTTTCACAGCGCATTGTTCCATGATCCCAAAGACATTACTGATCCCAAGCTCCGCAACCGCTATGGAGACTATGCTGTCAAGGGCTTTATTCGGGCGCAAGTGCCTTTATCAAAGATCGTGTTTGGTGTTCCATTCTATGGCAAAGGCTGGTCTGGCGTGGCCGATGTTAATCATGGTCTTTACCAAAGTGCTCAGGGACAGGCGACCTCAGCCGGCTCTTACCGCGATATAAAGCAGCTGCCAGAAACGGCAGATCGCCAATATTATCCTGCCGCTGCGAGCTGTACGGCATGGAATGATCAGACGTTTTGGAGTTACGACTGTCCGCAAGCATTGCATACGAAAATGAAATATGTGCGATCACATCATCTGGGCGGGGTCATGTTCTGGGAACTCAGCCATGACACGGTTGACAGTGAACTCTTGCATATCCTGGCTGAACAGAAACGAAAATAGTTGTTGTCCGAGTTTTATTCTTGGCTGACTTTATGGGACATGGATTGGATCTGCGATTTTGCAAGAGGCTGGATTTTAA
>JBARMK010000030.1:0-1660 GCA_049802395.1 Candidatus Angelobacter sp. | reverse complement strand
GATTCTGGGCGTGCAGCCTCAGTTAGGCCGAACTTTATTGCCGGGGGACGACAGCCCCGAGCGCGACCACGTGGTTGTGATTAGCCATGCGTTGTGGCAGCGCAGATATGCATCGTCTCCCGGCGTGATCGGAGCCGCGATCACGGTCGATGACGGTACCTATACAATCGTTGGCGTGCTGCGCCCAGACTTCAATCTGTTTGGCACGACACGCTCTTACGACATCTGGATGCCGTTTGTGATAACGCAGGGCGGCAGCCGCATGGATCACTCCATCCTGGTTTTTGGCAAGCTCCGGGCAGCTGTATCGCCGCAGTCGGCCGAGGCAGAGATGAACACCGTCATGGAAGACTTAGAACGTGAGAATCCCACTGGAGAGAAACGAAACATCCGGGTGGTTCGACTCAAAGCCAGTCAAGTTGAGAGTATTCGCCCCACCCTGACGGTCCTGGTGGTTGCCGTAGGTCTACTTCTGCTCATCGCTTGTTCCAACGTGGCAAACCTGATGCTGGCGCGGGCTGTATCGCGACAGCGTGAGGTTGCGATTCGCGTAGCATTGGGAGCATCACGCTCGCGCTTGGGCCTGCATTTTTTCTCCGAGGGCTTGGTACTAGCGTCCATTGGGGGAGCCCTAGGAATATTGCTGGCCATCGCGGGTATGGGGCCGCTACGCAATGCCGTTCTTCGCCCTGGACTGGCTGTTCCGCGCGCCCAATTCATCCATGTAGACAACAACGTACTGGCCTGTACAGCGGGACTGGCGCTTCTGACCGCTGTCCTCCTAAGCCTCGCACCTCTCGCTCATGCGTTTCGATCGAATACATTCGATTCGCTGCGCACCGTCGGCCGTGTAACTTCTTCCCATCGCACGCTGCGTTCCGTACTCGTGATAGCTGAAATAGGATTGAGCACGGCGCTGCTCTTCTGTGCCATCCTGCTTGGCAGCAGCGCTGCCAAGCTGATCGCCACCGATCCCGGTTTGACTACAACCAATATCCTCACACTTCGCCTGTGGCTTCCAGAGTGGCGCTTCTCGACTCAAGACGATCTCGTTCGCTTTCAGCGTCAGGCCATTCTTCGTTTGTCCGCACTACCAGGGGTAACCTCGGCCTCCGGCGTGAACTTTCCTCCTTTAAGTGGATGGGGAGATGCCACTACCATCGAGATCCCCACCTATGATCAATCGAGGACCGAGCAATCGAGGCTTGTGACTCAGTATCGTGTGGTGACCCCCAATTATTTCGCGACCATGCATGTGCCCCTCCGTCTCGGCCGACAATTCACCGATGCCGACAACGAACAGGGCGCGCCCGTGGCGATTATCAACGAGGAGATGGTGCGGCGTTACTGGCCCCATACGGACGTGCGGGGCGCCTCTGTGGTTTTGCACTTTCCGTCGCCGGGCGCCCCTTGGAAACCCGTGGCGAGTCTGGAGCGTGTCACTGTGGTCGGGGTGGTGGCGGATGTGAAGGAGTTCGGACCGACACAGCCGGACGCGCCGCAGATTTACTTGCCCTATTCCCAATTTCCCTCGCGGTTGCTCACCTTCCTTTTGCAAACGGGGGTCGAGCCCCGATCGCTAGCAACCTCCGCTGTGGCGGTGATTCACCAAATGGACGCGGAACAGGCGGTGTCCGAAATTAAGACCATGGACGAATAT
>JBARMK010000029.1:0-2023 GCA_049802395.1 Candidatus Angelobacter sp. | reverse complement strand
ACGAGGAATTTTTCGTGGGAACTCAGCAGCAATTTAAAGGTCAGGTCGAGGGCGCGAAGCCTAAGGATTGAGAAGGAATCATGCTGATCGCGCTCGACCTCAAGACCCGTCCGCTCATCCCAAAAGGAAAACGGGTGGCGTATGCGACAGGAGTCGCTGCGCCACCCGTTCCCAAATCAACTTCTAGCGGTAATACGCCCCAGCGCCGGCTGCTTTGACCAGAGTTTCCGGGCTAAGGCTCTGCGCCATCCGCCCAAAATACGTCTTGTAGGAACGGTGGATTCCGTACATAACCGGGAACACCGCAAGCGCGAGTCCCCACCCTAAGTGAGAACCCACTGCTTGTACCATGGTGGTGACTCCGGCGCTGACCACGTAGTAAGGGAACGAGAGATGCGCCAGGCCCCACCAGATCTGCCCAGCCGCCTTGCCCTCGCTCACGGCTACGATTACAGCGACGGGAGCGGTTTGTCCCAGGAAGAGAGTGGCCGTTGCCAGCACCAAGCCCAGCGTGCTTGAACTCCACTGCATTCCGCGCAACCACTGGGCATGGAACATCAGGCTCGCCAGGCAGCTGGCAAATGCCATCATGCTGAGGTTGAACGCCATCTGTTGCGGGTTGAACTTCGCGTTCTTGCGCGGCCAGCATTGCACCGCGGTGGAAACGCACGTGACTACCACCGCTTCAGCAGCGCTCAAACTTACCACTGCGGTCAGCAGGAATGGCAGGTTCACCGACATGTTGCCGTTGATTCCCGGCAGCTTGACTTTCATGCGCGAGGTCACTGCCGCCAGTACTAGAACTGCCAGGGCAAAGTACGTGTGTAGCGCATGGCTCACCAATCCCGCATAGCCTGCGGTGATTACTGCGGCTGCCATCATTGCGCCGATGAACGTTTTAATTTGCCGTGTATTGTTCATGATTCGTCTCCTTTCCGTGAATTCACACGGCTGTTATTGTTCATCGTCCCCGGCGTCAGTAAACGCACTGTTGGCAGTCGATACCGACGCACCCCAAACCACGCTTGTGGCTGAAGTGGTGCCGGTACTCGCTCCCCAAACCACGCTGAATGCGCTCAGCGTGTTGTCGTTCCAGGGGACCGAAGCTCCCCAAACGACGGAGGTTCCATTTACCAGCGAAGCTCCCCAAACCACTGAAGTTCCCCAGACCACCGAGCTACCCCAAACTACGGAAGTAGGAGACAGAGTGGAGTTACCTTCGACCAAGGTAATCGTATGGGTCAGGGGGTTGTAAACGGCAGTTGGCGAAAGAGCCGACCCGACCGTGGCCGGAGCCAGGTCACTGTTGGCAATCGCCGACTGCACGTTCAGCAAGCCCGAACCTACCGAAAACAGGTCGTAAAAGTTGAGGAACGACATAAACAGGTGCGGCACGTAAGCCGACGACGAGAAGAGTCCCATCTTGTGCGCCGTCTTCATCAGCCGCGCCTTCACCTGATCCGGAGTGAGCGTGCTTTGTTCTTGCAGCAACAAAGCTGCTGCACCAGCGACCGCGGGCGTCGCCATACTGGTGCCGCTCAGTTTGAAATAGTCGTTGTTGCCGTCGGTACCGGTAATGATGTCGCCGGGATAGGAGGCCTCAAGAGTCGCTCCCGGCGCCGCCAAAGAAACAATGGCATTGCCTGGCGCCAGCATGTCAGGCTTGACCACGTGATCATAGGTTGTGGGACCTTTCGAGCTATAACTCGCTAAGGTCTCCGCCTGCGGCAAGGGTGATCCGTTGCTCTTGCTCGCGCCTACTGTCAATACGTAAGGATCGTTGCCAGGCGCGGTGACGGTTCCGTAGCCGTTGCTTCCATTCAGGCTCAGGCGGCCATAGTTGCCGGCTGCCACCACCACCAAGATCCCGCTGTTCCAGGCTGCTTCCACTGCCTGGCAAAGAGGATCCTGCGTGTAGCTGGCGGGAATTCCGCGTCCCAACGACAGGTTGATGACCCGGATGTTGTAGGTGTTCTGCAAAGCGATCACGTGCTGAATGTCCGCGATCACCGTGCTATCCGTG
>JBARMK010000028.1:0-1843 GCA_049802395.1 Candidatus Angelobacter sp. | reverse complement strand
AAAACATTACTGCCACTGAGGTGGTGGTTACCAGTTCGGCGGTGCAGGCTGGCAATCCTGAAATTATTGCTGCGCATGAACAGCATATTCCCGTAATTCCCCGGGCAGAGATGCTGGCCGAACTGATGCGCTTGAAATATGGAATTGCCATCGCCGGCATGCATGGCAAGACGACCACGACCAGCATGGTGGCTGCCGTGCTCAACGCAGGTGGATTGGATCCCACGGTGGTAGTGGGCGGGCGCGTGGACGCCATGGGATCGAACGCGCGGTTGGGCAAGTCACATTACCTGGTGGCGGAAGCGGATGAAAGCGACCGGTCATTCCTCAAGCTGTCACCGATTCTGGCCGTTGTGACCAACATTGATCGCGAACACATGGACTGCTACCGCGACATGGCGGATGTGGAGCAGGCGTTTGTGGACTTTGTTGACCGTGTGCCCTTCTACGGGACAGTGCTGCTGTGCAATGATGATGCGCGACTTCGGGCCCTTCTGCCGCGACTGGCGCGCAGAGCGATTACCTATGGAGTGAGTGAAAACTCTGATTTCCGTATTCTTCGCACCAAAACGCAGTGCAGCATTACGCGGCATTACGCGCATTTTGCCGTGGAGTATCGCGGACGGTCACTGGGTGAGTTTCATTTGCAGGTTCCAGGCCACCACAATGTACTGAACGCCACCGCAGCGGTGGGCGTTGGTGTGGGGCTTGATCTTGATCCGGAACGCATCCGCGAAGGCCTGGAGAATTTTGGCGGTGTGGACCGCCGCTTTCAACTAAAGGGCCGGCTGGGGGGCGTGAGTGTGATTGACGATTACGGCCATCATCCCACTGAGATTCGCGCCACGCTGGCTGCCGCTAAGGATTGCCGCTTCAACCGCGTGCATGTAGTCTTCCAGCCGCATCGTTATACCCGCACCAGAGATCTGCTTGACGAGTTCGCGGTTGCTTTTGGCGATGCTGACACCGTGTTTGTTCTGGACATCTATCCTGCCAGCGAACAGCCGATTCCGGGCATCACGGGCGAGCGCGTGGCGGAAGCTTTGCGGAGCGCGGGCAAAGAGGCCCGTTATATGCCATCGTTTGAAGACGCTGCGCGGGAGGTTGTAGCTCTGGCGGAAACCGGGGACATGATCCTGACTCTGGGCGCCGGGAGCGTTTCACATCTGGGTCCTCAGGTGCTGGAGCAACTCAAGGCACGCGATAAGGCGAAGAAGATTCGGGCGTAACGTTAGCGCGTATCACGCGGATCAGGAAAATCCAAAGCATCAGCCACGAAAATACTGACTGCACGGGCTCCCTGTGCTCCAGCCTGCTAAGCCCATAAAAAAATGGTTCATTACGTAAAATCTCCTAACAAAAACAGTAGGAAACAGGTATATTGAGGTTGGCGAAGACTCCGCAGGCCTTTAATTCTTTAATGGCGCGCGAGCTTATAGAAATACCCCAGAAGAACGAGTACGACATCCCGCCACGGGAGAAGCCAACGCGTGGCGGCGAGAAATCGTCTTCAGGCGAAGACAATTTCATCCGCAGCCAGCGTGCGCGTTCGCGCAACAACGATCCCGTCACCATCGAATTAGAGCAGGAACTGGACGAAGACGCGCAATTTCTTCGCACAGAAAAACGCGTCCCCGTACGGCGTGCCGCCATCCCGAAGAAAACCGCAAAACAATTCAAGCTGGCCGCCATTGTGGTGTGTGTGGCTATGGTGCTTTTTGGCGTTGGCACGGCTGCGTATGGCTACGGCATGCATTCATGGCGCTTCCGCATTGAATCCAGTGACAGCATTGAGATTTCCGGGGTGCGTAACGCTTCCCACGCGCACGTCATGGAAATTGCC
>JBARMK010000027.1:0-7494 GCA_049802395.1 Candidatus Angelobacter sp. | reverse complement strand
CAGACTGCTTAGAATCTCGCCGTTGAGCTGGCTGATTCCGGCATCCTGGAGAAGTACAACGTTGAGCTGATTGGGGCGCAGCTTCGCGCCATCAAGATGGCGGAAGACCGCCTGCTCTTCAAAGACGCCATGACGCGCATCGGGCTGGACGTGCCGAAATCCGCACTGGTCAACAATCTCAAAGATGGTCTCGACTTCTCCGGCAAGATTGGTTTTCCGCTTATCATTCGCCCGTCATTCACGTTGGGCGGCAGCGGCGGCGGCATTGCCTACAACCGCGAAGAACTGCTGGAGATTCTGGCCCGCGGCCTGGACCTCTCGCCCGTACATGAAGTGTTGATTGAAGAGTCTGTTCTGGGCTGGAAAGAATATGAGCTTGAAGTGATGCGCGACCTGGCGGACAACGTGATCATTGTCTGCTCGATTGAAAACTTCGATCCCATGGGCGTCCACACCGGTGATTCCATCACCGTCGCTCCGGCGCAGACGCTTACTGACCGCGAATACCAGCGGATGCGCGATGCGTCAATCAAGGTCATCCGTGAGATTGGCGTCGAAACCGGCGGCTCCAATATTCAGTACGGCGTAAATCCCGCGAACGGGCGCATGGTGGTGATTGAGATGAACCCGCGCGTCTCGCGTTCGTCAGCGCTGGCGTCAAAGGCCACGGGCTTCCCTATCGCCAAGATCGCCGCCAAGCTGGCGGTGGGCTACACGCTGGATGAAATTCCCAACGACATCACCAAGAAGACGCCCGCGTGTTTTGAGCCAACCATTGATTACGTGGTGGTGAAAATCCCCAAATGGCAATTTGAAAAATTTCCCGGCGCCGATGAAGGCCTGGGACCGCAAATGAAGTCTGTAGGGGAAGCCATGGCCATTGGGCGCACCTTCAAAGAAGCGCTGATGAAGGGCATACGCTCGCTTGAGACCGGCAAGAAAGTTGGCGCGGAGAAGATCGAGCCGCGCATCCTGACGCAGCGGCTGGTCACGCCCCATCCTGAGCGCCTGACATATATCCGCTACGCCCTGCAACAGGGAATGACGGTGAAAGAGCTGCACAAGATGACCGCCATCGATCCCTGGTTCCTTTATCAGCTCAAGGAAATCTCGGGCATGGAAACGGAGTTGGCAAAACATTCCACGGATACCATGTCGCGCGAGCTGCTGCGCGAGGCCAAGCGGATGGGCGTCTCAGATGAGCGGTTGGCTCTTTCGACTAAAGCCGGTGTGCAGACCATCCGGCGCATACGCGAGGAGACCGGCGTGCGTCCGGTGTACAAGCTGGTGGATACATGCGCCGCCGAGTTTGAAAGCTACACGCCGTACCTATACTCGACCTATGAAGAAGAGGACGAGGCCCCGCCGACGGCGAAGAAGAAAATCATTATTCTGGGCAGTGGGCCAAACCGCATCGGACAGGGAATTGAGTTTGATTATTGCTGCTGCCACGCAGCGTTTGCGTTGCGCGACGATGGCTACGAGACCATCATGATTAACTGCAATCCGGAAACGGTCTCCACCGACTACGACACCAGTGATCGCCTGTACTTTGAGCCTCTGACTTTTGAAGACGTGCTGTCGATTTACCAGCATGAGACAGTGAGCGGCGCTCCGGTTGGCGTAATCGTGCAGTTCGGAGGGCAAACACCGCTGAACCTGGCGCTTCCGCTCAAGGGCGCCGGTATGACAATTATTGGGACATCGCCGGAATCGATTGACTTGGCGGAAGACCGCAAGCGCTTTGGCAAACTGCTGGAAGAACTCGATATTCCGCAGCCGCCGGGGGCGCTTGCCACCAGCGTTGACGAAGCGGTTACGGGCGCTCGCAAAGCAGGATATCCGGTGCTGGTGCGGCCTTCTTACGTGCTGGGCGGACGCGCGATGGTAATTGCCTATGACGACGAGAGCGTGGTCCGCTACATGAAAGAAGCAGTCGAATACTCACACCAGCGACCGGTATTGGTAGACCATTTCCTGGAAGACGCGATTGAAGTGGATGTTGACGCCTTGTCTGATGGCGAAGACGTTGTGATCGGCGGAATCATGCAGCACATAGAAGAAGCCGGAATACATTCGGGCGATTCTTCCTGCGTGCTGCCTTCGGTCAATCTGTCGGCGCGCGTGCTGAGCACCATCCGCGAACACACGTTCAAGCTGGCCCGAGCGTTGAAGGTAATCGGGCTGATGAACATTCAGTTCGCCATCCAGAATGAAAAAGTATTCGTCATTGAAGTCAATCCACGCGCTTCACGAACAGTGCCTTACGTTTCAAAAGCCACCGGCATTCCCCTGGCCAAGATCGCCGCGCGGCTCATGACCGGACGCAAGCTGCGCGAGTTCCTGCCTGCTAACGTCGAACAATGTACCGATCTGGCTACCGGCGCCGGTTACTTCGTGAAGTCCCCTGTATTTCCCTGGAACAAGTTCCCAGGCGTGGACACAGTGCTGGGCCCGGAGATGAAATCCACGGGCGAGGTGATGGGGTCGGCCGATACGTTCGGTGAAGCCTTTGCCAAAGCGCAGCTCTCCGCAGGGCAGGCGCTCCCAACCCGCGGCACGGTCTTCATCAGCGTGATTGACCGCTATAAACAGGAGTCGATTGAGCTGGCCCGGCGTTTTGTGGAAATGGGATTCAGCCTTGTGGCCACGCATGGCACGGCCGACCGCCTGGAGAAAGCCGGGCTGACGGTTGATCGCGTATATAAGGTGAAAGAAGGCCGTCCGAACGTGGTGGACCTGATCAAGGGTGAGCGCGTCCAACTTGTAGTGAATACCCCGCACGGCGCCGAGCCCTGGTTTGATGAAAAAGCCATCCGCCGGGCCGCCGTTACAGGGCGCATTCCCACCATCACTACCATGGCTGCTGCATGGGCCGCAGCCGAAGGCATAGCCGCTTTGCAACGCGACGAGGTGAACGTGCGCTCATTGCAACAGTGGCATGGAAGCAACGCTCAGCTACCGGCAGTCAGCACAAAGTAACGCTAGGATCTTCGCCTTCAGCCGCCCACTGGTAGCTTTTGTCTGAACATATCCTGCCCTTAACAAACACTTAACAATATTTCTCGTTGCGAGGTCAGACTTGGCAGGACTAGGATAGTTTCCACTTAGTTGGGGGGAGCGTAAGACTGGTAGTCAGGAGAGCCAGATGCTTGCCATTCGACGACTGCAGTTACTCTTGCTGGCCGTTGTTCTAACCACTGCCGGCTTCTGCCAGAACCCGCCGGAGGTCGCGCCCGTACCTTCTGATCCGCTTGAATTAGTCACCGGCGCCACGCAGGTACCCGGCACTCCACAAGAGAGAGCTGACGTGCTGGCCTTGCTGGAGCGCGCACGCCAGAATAGCGACCTTCATGCCGCGGGCAGCCGTCCTTTTACTATGCGCGTTAATTTCAGCGCCAGCGGCAATGTGCTCCACACCGGTTCAGGCGAGATGGAAGAGACTTGGTTCGGTCCCCTTAGTTTTCGTTGGACAGCGCGCCTGGGTGACTATTCACTCGATCGCATTTCCACCGATGGACGGATTTTTGACGACAAAGTTGCCGATTTCATTCCAATACGGGTGCAGATGTTGCGCAGCGCAATTTTTTGGCCCATCAATTTTCAGCAAGCCCATACACTGATCAGGACCGCTGCCGCCAACTGGAAAGGCAAGGAGCTGACCTGCATTCTGACCTCGGGCGAAATGTCTGATGCAACTCCCACGCCGGGACGCCGCTGGGTGGAGCGGGAGTTTTGTATTGAAAGAAAGACTGGCCTTTTGCAGGTCCTCTCGGATGCTCCGGGAGTTTACGTGGTCTACGATTACACGAATGCCTTGAAGTTCAACGGGCGGGTGCTGCCACGGCAGTTCTCCATTGTCGAGGGCGGCAACACAGTGCTTGATGCCCATATTGAGAGCGCAACTGATGCCACATCCGGCCCCAATTTGCTGACCCCCAACGAGCAGATGAAAGGGCATGGCCCCGGGCCGCTTTTGGGTGGAACCATGCGTTTCCCTCGAATCGTCAGGGTGGCGCCCGGTGCAGCGATTGTTCAGCCCGTGATCGTCCACGCCATCCTTGATCGCAATGGCAGGGTTGGAGACGCGGAACTGGTGGAGAATTCGAATACCGCGCTCGGCCAGTCAGCTCTTGATCTGGTGAGGCGCTCGGTCTATCCGCAGAGAAAAGAGGTATGGCCCGGCCGCCAGATGGAAGCGTTCATCAACGTGCAGTTCGTGTCACAGTAAACCGGGCCCTACGGATACTTCCGCATCACGGCACGTATCGGCTCATTATCGGCATAAACTTGCCAGACAGCTATCTTGCCCTCTCGCACAACGGCGTGCCACGCTGCTGGCGTTCTCCATGAGTCTTCTTTTCTGAGGCCGCCATCTTTGGAAAATGTCCCCTGCGCGGATCCGAAGACCGCCACGTTGTTTCCGCCAGCAAAGATTTCTGAGTGGGAGATTGAATAGTCAGGGACCATTTTGAAATAACCTTCCCAGGCCGCGCGCAATTTCGTTATGCCCTGGAGGCGGTTGCCCAAAAAATCAATGAACTCACCATCAGGCGCCATAAGCGCGCAAATGGCTTCAGGATCGCGCGCATTGATCAGTTCTTGGAACCGCAAAACGATTTCAGTGGGATTGGTCATGATGATAGTTCTCCAGGTTCGGGCTATCGTAAGAGATATGTCCGCGTTGTAACAAATTACACCAGATAGCTTAGAATCCTTTGTTTGTTTCTAACAGGAGATCGCAATGCTACATCGCAGTCAGTTCATTCTTTTTGTCTTGTTTGCTTTGGCGGGAATTTTATCTGGACAGGAGAAGCCACTTCGTCCCGTGCACACCTTTTCCATTGTCGCTTTTGATCCCGCGACGGAAGAAATGGGGGTTGCAGTGCAGTCGCACTGGTTTGCCGTGGGAGGCGAGGTACCGTGGGCGGAAGCTGGAGTTGGAGCAGTGGCCACGCAGTCTTTCATTGATCCCAGCTATGGCCCGCTCGGATTGAACCTGATGCGCGCGGGTAAAAGCGCGCCGGACGCGCTGCGCGGGCTTCTTATCGCCGATGACGCATGCAACGTTCGCCAGGTTGCGATGGTCGATACGCAAGGCCGCGTGGCCACTTTTACCGGCGCCAAGGACATTCAACCCGCGGGTGGAATTGCCGGTGCGTCCTCCGGAAGCACAACACCGATCCAGTGCGGAGGCCAGCCCGGCGGATCGATCATGACGGGCAGGAATTATGCGGTGCAGGCCAACTTGATGAGCAATGACAGGATCTGGCCGGCAATGTCGAAAGCGTATGAATCCACGCACGGCGATCTGGCGGAGCGCATGCTCGCCGCTCTCGATGCCGCGCAGGCGGCAGGCGGCGATGTGCGGGGGAGGCAGTCAGCGGCTATCGTAATTGTGCCGGCCAAGGGTACAGGCAAACCGTGGCAGGATTACGTTTTCAATCTCCGCGTGGATGACAGCGCGGAACCTCTGAAAGAATTGCGCCGGCTGGTAACGCTCCAGCGTGCTTACAACCACATGAACGCCGGCGACAAAGCGGTTGAACTGCATGACAACCCTGGCGCATTGCGCGAGTATGGCGCGGCCGAGCAACTGGTTCCCGATAATGCCGAGATGATTTATTGGCATGGCGTAGCACTGGCCAACATGGGCCGAGCAGATGAGAGCCTGCCTTTGTTCAAAAAAGTATTTGCTATGGACCACAACTGGGTGGACCTGACGCCACGTTTGCCGGCGGCAGGATTGCTGCCCGATGACAAGCAGTTGATCCAGAAGATTGTGGGACAGGCAAAATAGGTAAATCGGGTGATCGCACATGATCGCCGTAATCGCACGTGATCGGAAAGTAAAAACCTTACCGCGGATGCACACGATCACAGAGATCGGACCCCGCACCAGAACGCCAGGATTGTACTTAGAGGATTCGTGATCAAGAAAGTGCTTGAGCCATCTGCAGCAAAGCGACAGAATGAGATGTGTTTACTTTTAAAGGCGTTGACCACATTGCGCTGGTGACCAAAAAGCTGGCGGCGATGAAGAGCTTTTACACCGACGGCTTGGGACTGACCCTGGAGCAAGAGGGGAAAGCCAAGGCGGGATACAGTGTGGTAACGCTTCGCGCCGGGGAATCGCTGATCGACTTGTTTGAGGCCTCGCCGACCAACCCGGCGCCGCTGGCCAACCTGAGCGAAGAACATTTCTGCCTGTCTGCCACCGGATCAAGCATTTACGACGTTATCGCCACACTCAAGCGCAAGGGACTGGACCCCAGCCAGGCGGAGGTGAACAATGGCGCAAAAGGCAAAGGTCTATCGATCTGGGTGCGCGATCCTGACGGCAATAAAATCGAAATCAAGGTCGACTGAGACAGCGGTTGCAGAGCCTTGCCCCAATCATCTGGCTGCGGCCGTTCTTCGTTATCAGTTCGAAGCCACAAACTCAACCTTCGCCGTGAGCGTTCCGATGAGATTGCTTTTTAAATCGCGGACGCCGATCCGGAGCAGGTAGCTACCTGGAGGCAAGTCAAATCTCTGGCGGACGACCAGGCTTCCGCCCATCACCTGGGCAAAAGTTTGGGGAGTAAGTTCTGTATCCAGGATATCGGACTTGCTGGTCACTGGCTTCCCGTTAGCGTCAATTACGATAGTGGCAAATTCCAGCTTGCCCTGCTGACGGTCGTTGGCCTGCGGCTCAAACACTACCGAGTGAGGATCGACACCAATGGTCACGAAAACCTGGGGGTGATCTTTGTCTGGTGCGGCCACGCGAGACACCACGGGAAGGAGCGTGGCTGCGGGTGCATCCAGTGCCATGGCTTCCAGGAACTCCTGCCGCCCTGCCTTGTTTTGTTCCGGGGTGAGATGGCCCGTGTCTTCAGCGTAATAACCGTGCCGGTAGCGCACGTGCAGCCCCTTGCCGGCAACTTTCATCTCAATCTTGCGAAACTTGCCGTCCCAGTTCTTGTCTGTCGGATAATAGCCCAACGAGTAATACGTCGAGCCGTCCGATACGCTGGTCGCGATTCCATGATCAATGTCGTTTCGATTGTAGTAGGCGCGACCACCGGTCTGTTCAGCCAGATGGTCCATGGCGTTGTGAGAAGCACCCAACGCCATGCTTCTGGCGCTGACTACGCTGGTAACCGCTCGCCCTCCAAAGCCTCCGCGACGCTGAACATCAGACGCTGCATCCGGCAGAAATGGACCTACTAGCCCCCGCACATCCACCGGGTAGACAGCCACTTCATTGTTGGTGAGCAGGTCTGCAGCCTGCTGGACTTCAGGTTGATAGTTGCGCGCGTCTGACAATCCAGCGACCGATGGATCAACGAAGAACGGAAACGCAGCAGAGAGCCAGATGAGGTTCTTGCGCCCTGGATATCCAGCCACATTACGCGCAATTTTCTGGAGCGCCTCCAGCGTAAATTTCACCCGCTGGTCAAGTTGCAGGGCTGCCTGGTCAGGAAAGAACTCCAGGACCGAGCTTTGCAT
>JBARMK010000026.1:0-4254 GCA_049802395.1 Candidatus Angelobacter sp. | reverse complement strand
GCAAGAGCGTGAAGGCGCAGCGCCTGTCCGAATGGGACGTTAGCCGACAGATAAGCCCAAAGTCCTCAAGATACGTTTCAATTTTTTCTTAAGGGTCTCAATTTTCTTAGTTGCATTACGAGAACTCGGTTTTGATTAATGGCTGGAGTGAATCACCGGCAGGTTGCAGGTTTCGGCAGTGGACGGCGGTAAAAATGCCGCTCAAGAATGAATCCCGAGCGGCCAGCACATTCGACGTGAAAAGAGCTACCTGAAGCGGTAGACCAGGCCCACGGAATAACGAGCATCTTTCTGAGTAGTGGAAAAGACATGAGCGCCGTGATAGTCGAGTTGGATGGGCCGGAAGGCAAAGCTGGAATTCAGGTCATAGTCAACGCCTCCGCCCAGAACCCAACCGGCTCCGGTGCTGCTGGGGCCGGCATCGACACTGGCGTGGGCGATGCCCAGCAACCCGTGGACAAAGAAGTTTAGTTTATCCGCGCGATGCGACACCTGCGGGCCGAAGAGAACGTTGTACTCGCGAGCACCGATGCCGGCAGTGGATTTGTAATTGCCGCCAAGGTCAGCCTTCAGCCCAAACCAGTCACGAAGGTTGCCGGTGAGAGCAGCCTCCCAGCCGCTGCCGTGTGAAAGCGTGTCGCCATTTAGAAGCGAGTAGCCGAGAAAAACATCGCCCGATGAACCTTCATGGCTCATATCACGCGTCCGCTGGGCCCAACTGCTGATCGAGAAAATGAAAAAGGTAAATATGATAGCGATCTTGCGCATCATGAAGCCGTTCCTCCTGCGATGAAATGTCTCTACAGCTATTCTGACGTTAAGAGAAGAAAAATGCGGGGAAAAAAGATTCGTAACACGTTACAGAAGTGGTACGGCAGGCAAGCAGCAGGTTCGGAGGTCTTAGGATGTTTTAGGGATGTCTCCGATCTAGGTCTTGGTGCGTGGCATAAATTCTGGCGCGCCAAGTTCGCGAACAATAGCAACGCTGGCGCTGGCGCCCAGACGGTTCGCACCAGCGTCAATCATGGCTATGGCGCTGGCCGCGGTGCGAATTCCGCCGGAAGCCTTTACGCCGGCCTGGTTGCCGACCACGCCGCGCATCAGCGAAACATCTTCCGGCGCAGCCGAGCCAAAGAAGCCGGTGGCGGTCTTTACGAAATCGGCTTTCGCAGCCAAACTGAGCTGGCAGCTAAGGATCTTTTCTTCCAGGGTGAGCAGCGGGGTTTCAAGAATCACCTTCACAAGAGCGCCGCTGCCATGGGCCACTTCCGCGACGGCAATAATGTCATTCTGTACGGCCTGGCGATCGCCCGATTTGAGCGCGCCAATGTTCATGACCATATCCACTTCATGCGCACCCAGCCGCACAGCTTCAGCGGCCTCAAAACGCTTGACCGTAGTGTGGTTCGCGCCCAGCGGAAAGCCGATGGTCGTGGCGATCTTTACCGGAGTGCCGTGCAGCACTGAGACGGCCAGGCCGATCCACCAGGGATTGACGCATATCGCTACAAAGTTGAAGGAAGCAGCTTCTTCGCACAGGCGTATGATCTGCTGCGCCGTGGCCTCTGATTTGAGTAAGGTATGGTCGATGAAGCCGGCAACTGTTTGCCAGTTCCGAACATGGACTTGAGGATCTGACAGGACTTGTGACATCCAGAACGCATTCTACACTACTTTCCGGCTTCTTCCGAGAGGACGCAAATGTCCGGCAGGTTACGAAAGCGCTCGGAATAGTCCAGTCCGTAACCGACCACAAATTTGTCCGGAATTTGAAATCCGACGTAATCCGCCTGCACCGGCATCTGCCGGCGGGAAGGCTTATCCAGCAGCGCGGCAAATTTCAGCGCACGCGGCTTGCGCGCCTGTAAAAGTTTCTGCAGGAAGGTGAAAGTCAATCCGGTATCGAGTATGTCTTCCACCAGGACCACGTTCTTGTCTTCCAGCGGCGTGGTCACGTCCTTGATGAGCTGGACTTCGCCGCCGCTCTCTTTGCGCGTGCCATAGCTGCGCACAGCGATAAAATCGAAGGTCGCGTCCAGCTCGATCTGCCGCGCCAGGTCGCTCAGAAACAGACAAGCGCCCTTCAGCACTCCCAGCAGCATCACTGACTCTCCGGCAAAGTCCCTGGAAATCTGCTGGCCGATGCGGGCCACGGCTTCGGCAATCTGCTCGCGCGAAATGAGAACTTCCATGTTCGATGGCATTGGGGAAAGGGGATTGTCTCATAAAGGCTGTTGCTTCGCAGCAGCCTTTAGCGCTTCGCCGTTAGACCTTGGCTTTTTGCCCTTTGCAGTTCCGTGATCGCCAGCAATCTACGACAGACTTGCCAAAGGCTAAGAGCTAATGGCTAAAGGCTATGGCCTGTTTTACAATCTTCTGTTTCTTACGAGTGATCTCCATGCCGCTTCCTGAATACAAACAAATGGTTGATGCAGCCAAGAGCGAAATCAAAGAAATCGACCCAGCCGAGCTCAAGCGCATGCAGCAATCGCAAGCGAACTTCACGCTTATTGACGTCCGCGAGCCCGACGAAGTGGCAGAAGGCGCCATCGCGGGAGCGAAGCCGCTGCCGCGCGGGCAGCTCGAACACAAAATCGATACCATCACTGCCGACAAAGACCAGCCCATTGTCTGTTACTGCGGCGGTGGCGGTCGCTCCGCGCTGGCGGCTCAGACGCTCAAACGCATGGGCTTCAAAAACGTCATGTCTCTGGCCGGCGGATATAAAGGGTGGAAGAGATCTTAGCTCTTAGCAATTATTTGCACAAAGGACGGACGCATGAACCTCAACGGAATCAAAATCACATGGCTCGGGCACGCCACTTTTCTGGTCGTCACGCCCGGAGGGAAGAACATCATTCTCGATCCCTGGGTCAACGGCAATCCCACCACGCCTGCCGACAAAAAGAAGTTCGACAAGCTGGATTACATGCTGATCTCGCACGGCCACAGCGACCATTTCGCCGACGCCGTGGAGCTGGCGAAGAAGCACAATCCCAAGGTCGTCGGCATGTATGAGCTCTGCACGTTTGTACAGAAAAAAGGCGCCAAACAGATTGCGCCCATGAACAAAGGCGGAACCCAGCAGGTTGGCGACATCAAGGTCAGCATGGTCAGCGCCAATCATTCCAACACCATTGATGATGACGGCACATCGGTCCCCGCCGGCGAGCCCTGCGGCTTCGTCATCGAACTTGAAAACGGCCTCAAGCTCTACCACGCGGGCGACACCAACGTCTTCGGCGATATGGCCATCATCCGCGAACTTTACGCGCCTGACCTGTGCATGCTGCCCATCGGCGACCTCTTCACCATGGGCCCCAAAGAGGCCGCCTACGCATGCAGCCTGCTCAAGCCTAAGGCGGTGATTCCCATGCATTACGCCACGTTTCCGCTCCTAACCGGCACGCCGGAAGCCTTCCAGAAAGAACTCAAGGCCCGCGGCGTGACCACAGAAGTGATTACGATGAAGCCGGGAGAGACAATTTCGTGATGCAGCCTCTCCACTCCAAACGTAGAGACGTAGCATGCCTACGTCTTTACCAGAGGGCTTTTTGTGCTCCCTGTATTCAACCCCGCTCGACCAAATCTCAAAATTAGAAACATGGCATCGCCATAATCATGGAGGCCGCCTATGCCTGGAATCACCGATCCCGCCGTCGACCAATACATGCTCTCGCTGCTGCCCGCGCGAGACGCCATCCTGCAGGAGATGGAAGAGCAGGCCCGCCAGCGCGACATCCCAATCGTCGGACCGGCTGTAGCGCGCGTGTTCTACCAATACGCCAAGCTCATCAACGCAAAGAAAGTCTTTGAGCTGGGCTCGGCCATTGGATACTCAACGCTGTGGTGGGCGCGCGCCGTGGGCGAGAGCGGGGAAGTCTTCTATACCGACGCCGATCCCAAAAACGCCGACGAAGCCCGCGGCTACTTCCGGCGCGCCGGCGTGGCGGAGAGGATCCACGTTGGCGTGGGCGATGCCCTGGAACAGCTTGCCGCCCGGCCACGGGAGTTCGACATCATCTTTAACGACGTCGATAAAGAATATTACCCGCGCGTGCTGGACCTGGTCCCTGACCGGCTGCGCAGCGGCGGCCTTTTTATCACCGACAACGTCCTATGGTCCGGCCGCGTGACCGAAGCAAACCCAAAAGACGAAACCACACGGGCCATCCAGGAATTCAACCAGCGCCTGTACGCGATGAACGACTTCTTTACCACAATCCTGCCGCTAAGGGATGGGCTGGCTGTAGC
>JBARMK010000025.1:0-4414 GCA_049802395.1 Candidatus Angelobacter sp. | reverse complement strand
TTTATCATAATAGGTATCATTTGTTGTCTTCACAATAGGCAAGCTATGAGAACGCTGTTGTTGATCCCGTGGTTACTAAAGTGGCCAATAGTCGCTGAAGAAGCTTTCGTTGTCCTTCTTGCATTGGGTTCTCTCCTCGCGGTAGGGCGCAAATTATGGAGATTTTTTCAGCCCAACCGCAGATTAAAGCACGGGATTGAACGGTTGGGTTATCACTTTCGAACTAAGAATACGGTTCATATTTTTGGGTTATACACAGAGTTACCTACAATCGAACCGAAAGGCCGTTTTGCCCTGACAGAAGAAGAAAAACTGATCCAGAGAACCTTGCCGGTTCCTGAAGAAAACGATCCACATGCCATTTTAGTAACCGAACCTGACTGGACTCAACCCAAGCCTCATTTTGAGGTGCAGGGCTTGGAGTACCACGAACTGAAGGCACTTCGCAGTGCTGGAAAGCTAGCTAACCGGGCCGGAGTGCGTGTGCATCGTACGGCTCGAGTGGTGAGTGCGAATGCTGTGATCATTTGCCGCCAAAACAGGCAACTAATTCTTCATTATCGCTCTGCAAATTCTGCCAGTTACCCTCTCTGTTATCACACCATTGGTGGCGGTTACATGCCGCCTGGTATTCATGCGAAAGACGATCTTGATTCCCTGGAGAATACCCTCGCCCGCGAGGTGAATGAAGAGGCGCGGATAAAACTTTCGCTAGAGAAAATTCCGCAGCTCTTGATCATGGAAGAAGTAGAAACAGGATTTATTCAGGTTGCGTTTCTTGGGATCGATATCCCAGCTGCACAGGCTGATCACCTTCCAGACAACCCACGTCCCATTGAGGGCAGACCAGTAAGAGTGCCCTTCGACAAGTTGCATGATCTGCTATCGCGTCCGGACTGGGTGCCCACGGGGAAAGCCGCCGTGCTTGCGTGGCTGGCCCTGGGAGCGCCAGCAGCCGGACCGTATCCAAGATTTGGGAGAAATACGGCGGCAGGGCTTTGCGAAGAAATCCTCGCCACGAGCCATGTTGAGCTCACGGTCGCAGCGATGAGCCAGACAGGACGATAGGACAAGCCGACGTTTTGTTCATAGTGAGAGCAGGCGAGCTCCCTGGAAGGAGCGTGGAACTCGCCTGCCATTCTGAAAAGCCTGTCCCCATCCGATCTTCCGGCCGTTGACAGGCTCCTCAGCTTCGCGGGACGCGAACTTTAATTACCAATCCCAATTACACAGCGCGGGCGAATGCCTGAGCGCCACTGCGGATTACCTGACTGGAGAAGCGTTCCATCTCTTCCATCTGCGGGCTGAACTGCAGCAACAGCAGGTCTGCGCCGGCATCCTCAAACTCAGCCACGCGTTCCGCCACCTGTTCCGGCGTTCCTACCAGCCCGGAGCGCAAGCCACGGTTGGAAACCGAATAATCTTCCAGCGAGACACGCTGCTCCAACTGCGTATTCGCCAGCCATTGCTGATAGTTCTGATAGCCGGCGGCATTCTGGTTCACGTCAGTGATGCGCTGTAGCTCCTGCTGGGCTTCGCGTTCGGTGTCGCGAACAATGGAATAGGCGGCAACGCCGAACTGCATGGGCGGCAGGCCAAAGCGTTCGCGCCGCGCGGAAAGGTCGCGAATCTTCTCGCGGATTTTTTCCGGCGGGTCGCCGTGCATCACGTACGCGTCGCATTTTTGCGCGATCAGGTTTTTCGCCGCCTCTGACTCTCCTCCGGCATAGATCACCGGTCGCGGGTGCGAGACGGGCTTGGGCTGCAATACCAGATCGTCGACGCGGTAATACTTGCCCTGGAAGTTCACATGATCGTACTTCCAGGCCTTGTCCACCACGTCCAGCCATTCTGATGTGCGGGCATAGCGATCGTCGTGCTGGTCAAACTGCACGCCGTATTTCCGCGCCTCCTCCGCCCACCACGAAGACACAACGTTGAGCGAGACGCGTCCATTGCTGATGTGGTCGATGTTTGCCGCCTGCTTGGCCAGCAACGCGGGGTTATGGAACGTCGGGCGCACAGCCACCATCAACTCCAGCCGGTGTGTAACCGCGGCCAGCGCGGCGGCCGTGGACCACGCATCCAGTGACGGCGCTTCCGGGCCCTTAATATCGTTGAGGTTGAGTTCAGCAATCAGCGTCAGGTCATAGCCGATCTCTTCACTGCGGCGCGCCAGCCGACTCACGTACTGCCAGCTTGTTTCCATTTCCTCGTCTTCCACATTGCGCAGCCAGCCGCCGAAAACAGGGAGCCAATATCCGTATCGCATCACGCAGCCTCCTTTTCCAGAAAGTCGACAAGCCGCACAAAAGGATCAAAGCCCACAACTTTAGGACCGTCGGCAACAAAATTCGAAAGGGCGTTGATGTCATAGAAATAGAGCTTGCCGTCGCGATCGTCGATGATGTACTCAATCCCGCCGACCTCGATATTTGCCTCGTGCATGATGCGCTCCACCTGCTGAATGATCTCGTCCGGAGGCGTATAGCCCTCCACGCGTAATCCGGTCTTGGGCGCGTCCACCGGGCACGCGCCGCGCGCCAGCTCCTGGCCGCCCGTGGTCTTGCAGATATCGGCGGGGCAGAGATCAAAGGTTTCACCCGTAAGGTGGACCTTGATGCCATACAGAAACTTGGCTCCAACCACTTCCACCCGGACAATGTGCCCGCCCCGCGCGGGAATAAACTCCTGCACCAGCGCGGTGGAATCCAGGCCAAGATCGAGCGTGCCGGCCTTTGCCGCTTCTTCCAGTTCTTTGCGGGTGTTGAATTTGGTTACACCGGCGCCGCTGCCGCCAATGTTCGGCTTCACCACGATCGGGAAGCGCAAGCCGTCTGAAGCCGCCACCGCGTCTTCCTGGCTGTTGATCACACGGCTCTTGGGATAAGGAAGCCCCAGCGTTTCCAGCAGCGAGAGTTGTAGCGCCTTCGACGTCTCATAGCGAAACGCCTTCTGCCCATTCACAATGCGTTTGCCTCGCTGTTCCAGATGGGCCAGATAATAGAGCGTGTAGAAAATCGCCTGGCCGTGGCCCCGGCGATAGGCGGAAGGGCTCATTCGATTGAATACCAGTGAATAGCCGCCCTCGCCGTTCAGGTGGGCCGGATCAAAATGGTGGCGCGCCGCGTCAATGCGGACAAAGGGCACCTTGCGCCGTTCCAGCTCCTTGAAGAGCGGCGTGAACCAGTGCGGGTGCTCATAGTAAATAGCGATTGGCTGCTTCAGCTTTGACATGCCTTCCTTCTTTCAGCCGTGCCGGCCCCGTGAGCAGCCAGAAAAACCAAAAGGCCGCTCAATTTGAGCGGCCTCGGTAGTTGAATCTGAGTAAAACCTAAGAAAAATTGCTCAGCACCGGCCGCTCGCGAGTACACATACACATACAGCAACACATGGCCATGTTGCTTGCGGCGGCGGGATTAGTGAAAAAACGGTGCATCTGAGGCCTTTATCCTACATGGGGATTAAGTGAGAGTCAAGCGTTGTGTGGAGAGCGGTGATGTCAAGCTGCTTGTGTAAAAAGCTTGAGGGTGCGGTTTTTCCAGTCGAGATTGAATCGCTGGAAGATAGAGTAAATAATTCGGTCCACGCTTTCGACGTTTGACAAAGCAGACCATGGGCCGGGTTCGGCGTCTGACTTCCACGAAGCAGCGCTCGATGATGTTGGTGGTCCGCAGCTTACGCCACAGAGGTTGGGGAAAGTGGAAGAAGCTCAGCAGCTCTGGCAAGTCCCGCTGTAGCTGCCGCACCATGGCGGGATAAGACTTCTTCCAGCGTGCGGCGAAACCGCGGCAGGCTTCCTGAGCTGCTTTGCGGCTGTTGGCCAGGTAGATCGCTTGGGCGTCTTTCTTCACCTCCTCGTAATCGGACTTGCGCACCTTCTCCAGAATATTGCGCATTTTGTGTACCCAGCAACGCTGATGCAGCGCCCGGGGATAGACCGTGGGAATGGCCGCCGCCAGACCAGGACAGCCATCGGTCACGATCAGTTGCAGGTTCTTACCTTCCAGTCCGCGCCGATACAGATCCTGCAACAGTCCTTCCCAGTCGCTTTGGCTCTCGCCCTGGCTGCGCAGAAAGGCCAGTAGTTGCCGGCTGCCATCACGCCGCACCCCATAGGCCACCAGCATCTGCACCCGTTTCCGGCCTGCCGGCCGCCGTACCCGTAAACTCACTCCATCCAAGAACAAGTACGCCCATTCATCTTCCAACCGGGCCTGATGAAACTGCCGCACCGCCTGGTCCAAGTTCCGGGTCAGGGGTGGAAACCGTCTGCGCGCTCACCACTTCCCCGGTCAGAATGGCCACCACCCGTCCCACCTGCCGTGTGCTGATCCCGCGCAGAAAAGCCTCGCGAATCAGCAACGCCACCTCCTCGGCCCGGCGCTGGAACTTCTCCAGTCCCGGCGGCAGA
>JBARMK010000024.1:0-18583 GCA_049802395.1 Candidatus Angelobacter sp. | reverse complement strand
GCGATAGCGAGCCCAACATCGCCGTGAACCCCGCCGATCCGCGTCAGATCGTGATCTCCGCCTTCACGCCCTGCCCGCCGCTGATCTCGACGACGGAAGCTCCCATTTACTTTTCGACCAATGGCGGCAAAACCTGGCACTTGAACTGTATCGTGCCCGGGAACAATTCCCTGTTCGGCACCGGTGATATCACGCTCCGCTTTGCAGGCTCGAGCGGAGTGCTGTACGCGGGAATCCTACGCGGAGACGTATTTTTGCAGTTGAACATTCTGCGCACCCCCGATTTTACAAGCGCGACGCCGATGACGGTCCTGGTAACCCGCAATAATGAGGACCAGCCTTATACGCAGGCGCGCGAGCATAGTGGCGCTGACCTTGTCTTTATCGGCAACAACAATCTGGCCGACTGCAATCTAGCCAAATTTTTCTGTACCGGCGTTACCGGGCAATCGTCGAGTCTGGATTCGTCGCCCAGTGCCGCAACGGCTGGGCCGCCCGCCGGTTTCACCACCCAGGTTTTGGAAGACCGCGCAACCTGCGGGCAAGACCTGCCACCGGTCCGCCCAGCCATCCATCACAGCGGAGTAGTTTACATCGCCTATCTGCGCAACGATCCAAGTTCTCCCTGTTTTGGCGCCACCAATACGGCCGATGTTGTGGTAGTCCGAGACGACAACTGGGGCACCGGAGGATACAAGGCAATCACCGACCCGGGCGATGGCAAATTTGGAGTTCGCGTAGCCACCGGCTTGTCCATGAGTTGGCTGGGCGATCTGGGGCTCGAGCGTGTTGGCGCCCAACTATCTATCGCCGTCGATCCCAAGGATAGCCAGAAAGTCTACGTAGCCTGGGGGGATGGCGCCAACCCAAATAATTTTACGCTGCATGTCCGGCGATCAACGGACGGTGGCAAGACCTGGAGCGCAAGCGACCTGAAGACGGTTGCCAACGCGACCAACCCGGCCTTGGCTATCAATGACGACGGTAGAGTCGGATTCCTCTACCAGCAACTGGTTAACCCTGGTACCTGTAAGCGGAGTGGTGGCGGAACATCCTGCTGGGAAACGCATTTCGAAAGGGAAAAAGGAAGTACCTGGAAGGACTTG
Organism: Candidatus Angelobacter sp.; assembly: GCA_049802395.1. Classification (GTDB taxonomy): domain Bacteria; phylum Acidobacteriota; class Terriglobia; order Terriglobales; family Acidobacteriaceae; genus Angelobacter. Next base: position 17,477 of record JBARMK010000024.1, on the reverse strand, counting down.
CCCCATCCTTTGGCCAACGTCCCTGACAACGCAGGCGGGTTCCCTCTAGGCGACTACGTCCATCTAATGTCAGTGGAGGATAAGTTCTATGGCGTATTCTCTGCCAACAACTTTCCTGACAAGGGCAATTTCTATCCTGACGTCAAGTACCAGCGCCATGTCGATTGGGGCACGCACCAGCTCTTCGGGGATGCCGCTCACACCCTCGTGGTCAGCAATTCTGTCGACCCGTACTTCTTCAGTGTGGACGACTAGACCTGAGGCCGGTGAATGGCACCCCATGCGGCGTAGAACACATGTGACTACGAAAGCGCCGCTGAGCGAACAGGCACCGCATAATTGATTCGCTCAATCAGTGCGGCCATTTTTACCGGCGGCTGCGGTTGGAAAGCGATAAAGCCTGAACAAGAGATTGGAAATCGGGGGGCGCCTCGCAATCAATTAGGACATTCTTGCCCGAACGTGAGTGAATGAACTGGAGATGCGATGCATGAAGAGCGACACGAGCAATTCGCCGCTCCGATGCTTCCGCCTCATAATACTTTCTGTCGCCGATGACAGGATGGCCAATCGCCGAAAACTGTACGCGGATCTGATTCTGCAATCCTGTCACCAACGTAACGCGGACGAGCGATGCAGCCCGCAGAGGGCGGTCCACAGAATACCGCAGTTCAGCCCGGGCCGCTCTGGAGTCCTTCTCGGCGCTCAGCTGTTGAAACATGCCATCGCGGCGAAGGTAGTGAATCAGCGTGCCTTCTTTAGCGCTCAGATGCCCGCGAACGACCGCGAGATATTGCCTCACCGGAGTATGGCTAAGAAACTGGCGAACCAGAGCGTCCCTGTCCGGCTCACTTTTGGCAAAGAGCATGACGCCGGAGGTAAAGCGGTCAATGCGGTGCACGACGAAGGCCCGTTGTCGTTTCCGCCTCAGATCCGCGGAAAGTAGAGACAAGGCAGAGGGCGCATCGGAGCCTTTCACCGGCACAGCGAGAAGCCCGGCAGGCTTGTTGATTGCCACAACGGCATCGTCTTCATAAAGAATGGCTAGCTCCCGTGAGAAACGAGGCTGCCGCCTGCCCTGCGTCTTTACCCGGTGACCGCCCTTGCCTCGAGACTTTTTCATGATGGCTAGCCAAGAGCATACTTGATCCTGCCGCAATTTGTGTTTCATGGCGTGATATGGGTTAATTTAGAGCGGACATAAGGTGCTGACGGTTGCGATCAGAATCCATAGAAGTTCTCAAAAAGCTTTTTGAACAGCATTTTCGCCTGCCGGTGGAGCGGGTACAGCCGCTGCAGGGCGAGCTGGGAGGTTCGGGGCGAAATATCCTCCGGCTGGCCCACCGAGACCTGTGCGCCGTGGGCGTTCTGTATGACGTGCGTGAAGAGAACATGGCGTTCCTGGAATTCTCGCGTCACTTCCGCAGCCGCGGTTTGCCCGTCCCAGAGATTTATAAAGCTGAGCTGAAGGCCGGCGCCTATCTGGAAGAAGACCTGGGTGACGTAACTCTTTTTCAATTTCTGTCCAAGAACCGCGCCGGGGACGATATTGCTCCGGAGGTCGTAACCGCGTACCGCAAGGTGGTGGAAGAGCTGCCGCGGTTCCAGATCGAGGCGGCACGCGATCTGAACTATAAGGTCTGTTACCCGCGTTCGAGCTTCGACCGCCAGTCGATTGCGTGGGACCTGAATTACTTCAAGTATTACTTTCTAAAGCTCGCTGGAATCCCCTTCAACGAGCAGGACCTGGAAAATGATTTTGGCCGGTTGACCCGGTTTTTGCTGACTGCCAGTCGCGATTATTTCCTCTATCGTGATTTCCAGTCGCGCAACGTGATGCTGCGTGACGGCCAGCCATTTTTTCTCGATTACCAGGGCGGCCGCAAAGGCGCGCTGCAATACGATATCGCTTCCCTTTTATATGACGCCAAGGCGGACCTGCCGGCCGAATTGCGCCAGCATTTGCTCGATCACTACATCAAAAGCCTAGCCGGCCACGTGACGTTGGGGCATGACGAGTTCATGCGCCACTACTACGCTTTTGTTTATATCCGTATCATGCAAGCGCTGGGGGCGTATGGGTTCCGAGGGTTCTATGAGCGCAAGCCGCATTTTTTGCAGAGTGTTCCATTTGCACTCAAAAACCTGCGCTGGCTGCAGGAACACGTGGAGCTTCCCATTGCGCTGCCTACGATATTGGGCGCATTTGAGAGCATGATCGCTTCTGAAAAGCTCCAGCAATTAACGGCGAAGACGGAGGACGCCAACAAGAAAGAACTTCCGCACGCGCCCCAGACGTCGGCAGCAGCACGCAACGTTGCAGCGAAAAGCACTGCGGCGAATCAACTGGCGCTGCGGATTTTCAGTTTCTCTTATCATCACAGCGCGCCGCCGAAAGACGAGAGCGGACATGGCGGGGGCTTCGTGTTTGATGCTCGCGGACTCCCCAATCCAGGCCGCGAAGAACGCTTCAAAGCGCTTACCGGTAAAGACTCCCCCGTGATCGAGTACTTGGAAAAACAAGCCAGTGTGCGCGAATTTCTTGCCGGCGCTACCGCGCTGGTGGAAGCGAGCGTCAAGAATTATCAGGAGCGCGATTTCAAAAATCTGATGGTGTCGTTCGGCTGCACCGGCGGACAGCACCGCTCCGTATACCTGGCCGAGGCGCTGGGCAGGCATTTCCGTGAACGCAAAGGCGTGGACGTGACGGTCCGGCATGTGGAGATGGAGAAGCTGGGTAAATGAAGGCGATGATTCTGGCTGCCGGCCTGGGCACGCGGTTGCGCCCTCTGACCAACGATTGCCCGAAGGCTCTGGTGGAAATTGCCGGCCACACTCTGCTGGAAATCACCATCGCACGCCTGCGCGCGTCCGGGATCCGGGAAATCATCATCAACGTGCATCATTTTGCCGGGTTGGTTACGGAGTACTTGCGGTGGAAGAACAACTTTGGGATGCGTATAGAAATTTCTCAGGAAGACGTGTTGCTCGATACCGGCGGCGGCTTAAAAAAAGCTGCCTGGTTCTTTCTGGAGGGCGGCTCTTCAGCCGAGCCGTTCATCCTGCATAACGTTGACGTAATCAGCAACATCGATCTCAAAAAAATGATTGCGCTTCACAAAGAGAGTGGCGCGCCGGCTACGCTGGCCGTCCAGCAGCGTGAGAGTTCCCGCTATCTTCTATTTAATGAGCAGATGCAGCTTTGCGGACGGCAGTTCGTGCGGGAAGGCCGGACTGAGTTGGTTCTACCTTCACCCAATTTACAGCCGCTGGCCTTTGCCGGAATTCACGTTATCTCTCCCCAGTTGCTGGGAATGATCAGCGAAGAAGGCGTATTCTCCGTGGTCGAGTCTTATCTGCGGCTGGCGGACAAGGGCGAAAAAATCCTTGGTTACCGCGCTGACGGAGCCTACTGGCGGGACCTGGGCAGACCTGAAAGCGTGGCGCAGGCGGCGCAGGATATGAAAGATAATTCTCTGCTTAGCGGGCTGGAATCGTATTGAACAATTATCTTTCTAGGAACCACGCCGCGTGTGGAATCGCCATCAAGCCTGCTGCCTGGCGGTGATCCATGCAACTTCAGTAGGTTCAGCTAGGGGATAGTTAAGTTCCTTCCAGCCCTGAAAGCCCCCTTGTAACGGACGCACGCGCTTGATTCCTAGTTTTTGCAGTTTCTGTGCCACCCGGGCACTGGTCGCTTCGTTAGGTCAAGTGCAGTAGAGAATGATCTCCTCGTCCTTGGGCAATGTGTCGGCTCGGCTGGTAACTTCCTCCGGCAAAACGCGTATGGCACCCGGCAAGGTGCGGGGATCGTTCACCGAGTCGAGCGGGTGGCGGAGATCGAGAATCACCACTGCGGTACCCGAGTCCAGCATCTGCCGTACTTCTTCAGGAGTGATTCGCGACTTGTATAGCTCGTTCAGGAAACGGCGGCGCTGCAGATACTTGATGCCGACGTTGCCGGCCAACACAGCAAGGCTAGCCTCAAAAATAACCGGCGCGATCGCCGAGGCCACATGCAACCGCTCCACAGGAAGATAGCCCGTCAACATCAGGACGACGATCCAAAGGGATGAACCGGCCACGTTCATCACGAAAAAGTGCTGGCGCTCGATCCCGGAAAGGCCGGCCACGGCCGGTACCAGGTGAGAAACGCCGGGCAGCCACTTGGAGAACAGCAACGTGCGGTTGGCGCCCTTCTCAAAGAAAACCTTGGACCGGCGCACACAGCTATCTGGTTCAAAGGAGATGCGGCAGAGGATGGCAAGAACAGAGTTGCCCTTTTTTCGGCCCAGCTCATACCACAGTCCGTCCCCGGCCACGCAGGTCAGGAGCGCGATCCACAGCGCCACGTCAAAGCGCAACTGTCCTGCAGCAGCCAGCGATCCCGCGGCAATCAGCACGGGGGAGAACAGGAGCGGCGCGCCGATCCGTTCGAGCAAACCCGAGGTCAAGAGCACCAGGTACGGATGGCTTACCAGCAGGTGCAACAGTGATTTCACGCAAGAGTCCTCATGGGGGTCTAACGAGTAATATAGCTCCAGTTCTTCCCGCCTGTTAGATAATGTAACGGTTGCGGAGATTCACGGTGCTGAAAATATTTGCGGCAATCGCTGGCGTGCTGCTCATCCTGATGGTGTTGTGGGAGGCGTTCGAGACAATCGTGCTTCCCCGCCGGGTGACGAGGCAGTTCCGGCTTACGCGGTACTTTTACCGCGCGACGTGGCGGCCATGGGTGATGCTTGCGGAGATGCGCAAGAGCAAGAAAAAGCGGGACGCCCTCCTAGGCTACTACGGACCCCTGTCATTGCTGCTTCTGCTGGCGTTCTGGGCGGTCACACTGGTCTTCGGCTTCGGGCTGCTGCATTATGGCGTGCAGGACAAGTTTACGGGCGCACTGATCGGCAGCAACTTCGGCAACGCGCTCTATCTGAGCGGAACCACGCTGTTTACCCTGGGCCTGGGCGACATACAGCCCGCCTCGGCGACAGGTCGCTTCATTACCGTGCTGGAAGCCGGGATAGGCTTTGGTTTTCTAGCGCTTGTCATCGGATACCTTCCGGTGCTTTATCAGGCGTTCTCACGGCGTGAAGTAACGATTTCCTTGCTCGATGCACGCGCGGGCACACCGCCTACCGCCGCCGAACTGCTGCACCGGCAAAGCGGCGTCAACGGAATGGACGCTCTGACCGAACTGCTGGAGGCGTGGGAGCTTTGGTCGGCCGACCTGATGGAGAGCCATCTTTCCTATCCAGCGCTGGCATATTTTCGATCGCAGCATGATAACCAGTCATGGATCGCATCATTGACAGCGATCCTGGATATCTGTTCCCTGGCGATGGTAGGACTGGAAGGAATGTGCCAATACCAGGCCCGAATGACCTTTGCGATTGCCCGGCATGCCCTGGTGGACCTGAGCCAAGTCTTTGGCGCTCCACCTGATAAGGACGGCGCACTCAACCGCATGCCACCGGAAGTAATGGCCCAATTGCGCAAAGCCGTTGAGGATGCGGGATTTGTTCTGGCCGATGGTGACGCGGCCATGGCAGAACTTACGCGATTGCGCGGACTCTATGAGCCCTACGCGCTCGCTCTGGCTAACTACCTGCGGCTTGAACTACCTCCGTGGACCAAGAGCGGCCCGGTCAAGGACAACTGGCAGACCACCGCGTGGCAGCAGAGCCAGACCCAACATGCACCGGCTGTACCTGCCCACGACGAGCATGTGTGACAACTGACTTGAATTTGGAGTTGGCTAGACCAGGTGAAGCATGATGAAGAAATCCTTGCGGCTGATACTTCTAACGTTGGCTGGCTTGATGGCCTGTTCAGGACACAAGATAGCCCGTGCCCAGACTCTCTCAATTCCTCATCCTGATGACGCAGGCAAGAAAGTGGAATACTTTCTGGAAAAGCCAAAAGGCAATGGTCCATGGCCCACAGTTGTGTTCCTTCACGGGCATCAAGAATTGCCACGCGCGGGTGGCAAAGATTTCGTCAAGTGGGGCGTACTCGATCAGTTTGCCGATCGCGGATACCTTGCAGTAGCCGTTTCCCAACCTGGATACGGTAATTCAACCGGCCCCGCAGATTTCTGTGGTCCATTTACCCAACACGCCGTAGATGCAGTGATATCAAAACTACAGGCAGAAGGATATGTAAAGAACAATCGAATTCTGGTTGAGGGTGTCAGTCGTGGCGCTCTGGTGGCAGGCATGGTCGCTGCCCATAATCCAAAAATTCGAGGGGTGGTTTTGATCTCTGGTTTGTATGATCTGCAGGAGTATGCAAGCCACGCCAAATCGGCAATGGCAATCTCTATCGTCGAATCTTTGAAGGAGGAAACTGGAGGCTCTGATGATGCCCTCAGAGAACGATCGCTACTCAATTATGCTCAAGACATCAAAGCGACAGTTCTGATTCTCAACGGCGCCGAAGATGATAGGACCGATCCCGATCAGGCACGGCGTCTGGCTCAGGCCATCAACGCTCACGGCGGACACGCACGGGCAATTGTTTATCCTGAGTACGGCCACCAGATTCCGGTTGAAGTTAGAAATAAAGATGTAGACCCATTCATTGAACAGCTTTTGAACCGATAAGGGCGCGCACAATCTGCGGATGCTCGATGTACAATTTCTCCATGGTCACTACGCCAGTAGATACCGTCACCTACTCTGAGGCAGCGCGACGCTCTCTGCGTCCGGAAGATTGCGCGCTCGCCGTTATCGATATCCAGGAAAAGTTGCTGCCGCCAATCTATGAGAAAGAACGGCTGGTCCGCAATGCGCAACTGCTGGTGCGGTTGGCCAACATCCTGAACCTGCCGGTGATTGTAAGCACACAGTATGCAAAAGGATTGGGAGAGACGATCGAGGAAATCAGCGCGCTATTGCCCGAAGTAAAAACAGTGGACAAGCTGGAGTTTGGCTGCTTTGGCAGTGGTGAGTACTGCTCCGCGGTTGCCGGGCTGGCGAATCGAAACACGCTGCTGTTGTGCGGCATGGAAACACACATCTGCGTGATGCAGACGGCCCTGGGCGCCTTAAACCAAGGGTTAAACGTTCATGTTGCGGCGGATGCAGTGAGCTCACGTACCGAACTCAACTGGAAGCTCGGGTTGAACCGGATACAAGCGGCGGGAGCGGTGACCTCATCGACCGAGATGATGATTTATGAGCTGCTGGGTAAGTCAGGGACGCCAGGGTTTAAAGAGATGTTGAAACACTTAAAGTAAAACATGAGCTTTGGATCCTGGCTCTTAGTTTTCGGCACTGGGCCAAACAATCAAGAGTTTAAGCGTTGCTAAAGTCAACAGCCAATACTGGTCAGACCTAAAAAGCTATCCTGCCTCTTCTTCGCTCTCTTCAATCATCCGTTGTCCCTTGACGCGGGTTTCACCGCCCACGAGTTCCAGCGAAATAGGCGCTTCTCCGGAGAATTTTTCTACCAGCTCAGCGAGCTTCTGCGAATGCGTAACTATCCAGAGCTGTGAGTATTTGGCAGCGTTGACCAGTTGTCGCGCCAGGGGTTCCAGCAGATCGGGGTGCAGACTGGTTTCCGGTTCATTGAGCGCCAGCAATGACGGCGGATGCGGGCTCAACAGCGCGGCGAGAAGACAGAGATAGCGCAAGGTTCCGTCAGAGAGTTCACGCGCCCGTAGCGGACGGCGAAGGCCGGGCATGCGCAGCAGTACGGCAAACATTCCATTGTCTTCGTCATGCTCGATCTCCAGCGACGCGCCGGGAAACGCCTGGCGGATGGCTTCATGCAGGTCCTGCGACTGCCCGACTTCGTTGATGGTCTGAAGCGCCGCGGCAAGATCGCGTCCATCATGCGCCAACACCGGCGTGCGCACGCCAACCTGCGGATGGCGGAGTGGAGACTCCGCATCAGTGCGAAAATGGTGATAAAAACGCCAGCGGCCCATCTCAGCGCGCAGCGCAGAGAGCTCAGGATAAAGATGCGGCTCGCGCAACTGCGAGAGGACGGATTCAGTCGGCAGAAGCTCACCGGAATAGTCGGCCAGGCGCTCATCGTTATCGAGAATCCATGCGCCTTTGGGCGAACGCTCAAAGAACGTGACTTTCAGGCCGTGCGGGGCGTCCATCCAGACGCGCTCTTCCTTCACTTCTGGATCGAGAGAAAAAGCCGACTTTTCCGCGGCGCCGCTGACCTTGGGCAGGCCACAAATCAGCTCGTAAGAAAATGTGTCGGTCTTGATGCCGAGCGTCATGCGAGCCAGTTCCATGCGAATGGCCCCCAGCGAGCGGCTCTTGCGTGATCCGGCCCAGAGCACTGACGGCATGCCGCCTTCTTCGGCGATAACCTGGGCAAAGCCGCCGGCGGACGCCTTGGCCAGCAGAAAGACCGAGTTATACAGGTTGGTCTTGCCGGTTGCGTTCGGCCCGGTTAGGACATTGATCTGGCCCAGATGCAGCCGCAGATTACGCACTGACCGGTATCCAGTTACATGAATTTCACGTATGGCCACGGATGCATATTAAATGAAAGTCGCGCGGCGGGGGCAACTTCAAAGTGCTGTGCCTTCGATTTTTTATTTCTTGCTCTTCCCGGTTGCTAAATTCGTACGGCCTATCATTAAATAATCCGATGCTTTGGTTCACCATGACGCAGCCAAAATGAACTCTGGATCCGAAGATCGCGGTAGTCCAGCGAGCTGACGCACTCGCTACCCTGACGACAATCCGCGACAGACAGCCATGCCATTCCTTGCCGCTTGAGACGGACGGACGGCCGGCTCTCATACGCTCGACCCTTCAGCACAAGAGGGTCGCATGTCGTCATTTGACTGGTTACAGATCGCTATCGGGTTTAGGTACTGCATTCGCCGGAGCAATAACAGCGTTGGCTTCACTGCTGGCATGCCAAAGTAAAGCAGCTTGCATCTAATCGCCCATGGAAGCCGAAACGCACGACAATGCCTAAAATCAGCGAGCGCATTGAAACTGTATTGCTTGAGACGCGAATGCTGTTGCTGGGGGGGCAAGTGCTGCTTGGTTTCAGCTACCGCATCTGCTTCGAACAGGGTTTTGAAAACATTCCTGTTGCGGCGCGGCTGGCAGAGGTGATTGGCCTGGCAATCATGACTGCCGGACTGGGATGGCTGATCTGGCCCGCAGCTTTTCATCAGATTACCGAACGCGGCGCTGGAACTGACAGGTTTGAAAAGCTCACAACCAGTGTGCTGGATTGGGCGCTGCTGCCTTTTGCCGTTGGGCTTGGGCTAAGTTTCTATCCGGTATCGAGCGCGCTTCATTTGCCGAATCCGGCATGGATCGGTGTAGCGGCAGCTTTGTTCGCGCTGACCGCGTGGTATGGAATGAGCCTTGTCCGTCGTGTGACAAAGAAATCGAAATTGGCAGAGGCCCATCAGCAAGAGCAATCGCATCCGCAAAAGAAGCCGCAACCGCAGAAGGAAGAAAAAGAGTCCGACCTTTCCGATCGCATCAAGGAAGTTTTGCTTGAGTGCCGCATGGCTGCTCCCGGAGCGCAGGCATTTTTGGGCTTCCAGTTTGCAATCGTCTTTGCCGAGGGATTTGAGAAGCTTCCCCGCGGATCCCAGTTGGTCCATTTCGGCAGCCTCCTGGCTACAACGATTTGCATTGTGCTGTTGATTGCGCCCGCTCCATATCATCGGCTGGCGGAGCAGGGCGCTGAAACAGAACGCTTTCATCGGGTGGCCAGCCGCCTGCTGGTAGTTGCCCTGATATTCCTTGCTCCGGGAATGGCGGGAGATCTGCTGGTGGTGCTGCGCAAGGTGACTGGCTCGACAGAGCTGGCCAACTCGATTTCCGCTCTGCTGCTCCTTTCTTTTTATGCTCTGTGGTTTGGCGTAAGCCTCTTGAAACGCAGGACTTAAGAGAGAAATTACACAAGCAACGCTGCTGGGCCAAGTTGCTGGCCTGAGCTGCTGGCGTAAATCGGCGCATTATAAACAACTCGATGTATGGCCATACCATCACAGTAAATAAGTCTTGGCACCATCCGATCTTTAGCTTTCAATCGAAAACTTCGGCAGTAAGCAGTTTAGTTTCTCCAATGAATGATGTGGCAGGTGACGCGAGGCGTGTATGCAATCGCAGGCAGAAAATAAACAGCTCAAGCATCAGGACATTCATGCGCTCGTCGAAGTGGGCCTGGCCTCCGCCGGCATCATTCATGAGGTCAAGAACGCGCTGCAAGGCATCGCCAACGCGCTCTTCCTGCTGGACACAGAGAAGAACCTGACTCCCAAAGCGCGCGAGTGGATCGCGGTGGCACATCGCGAACTGTCGCGAGCTTTCGACGTTTCGCGTGAAACCCTGGCGCTGGTCCGCGAAGAAAACATGGCGGACGTGAAAGTGAACGACATTCTCGAAGACGTCCTGAGCAACTATGCCGGAAAAATCGCCTACAAAAGCGTGACTGTTGAGCGGCGTTACGAATTTCATGAAACCATTCAGGCCGATCCGGGCGCGGTGCGCCAGGTTTTTGCCAATATCATTCTCAACGCGCTGGAGTGCGCGCCCAAGCAGGCGGGAAAACTCACCATTCATACTCGTGCCTCGCGCCCTGTGAACGGAAACGACGTGCGCGGCGTGCGAATCATTTTCGTCGACAATGGCCCCGGCATCCCCCAGGCGTACAAAAAGAAGGTGTTTCAACCGTTGTTCTCCACCAAAAAAGGCAAAGGCACCGGCCTGGGACTGTGGGTCACGGAGAAGCTTATCCGCAAGCAGCACGGCGGCCTGCATATGCGCAGCAGCAACAAGCGCCCTCTCTCGGGCACGTGCTTCTCTGTGTTTCTGCCGCTGAACTCCGATCATGCCGACCCAAACCACGCTAACCAGAATCAGGCCAACCAGAATTAGCTTCCGTCCGCTCCCGGCGACAACTTTGCTTCCAGCCTGCCCTTCACCTCCGTCCACTCCGTATCCAGTATGCTGAAATAGACGCTGTCGCGAATTCTGCCGTTCCACGTGATCCAATGCTTGCGTAGCGTGCCTTCTTCCTTCGCGCCCAGCCGCAAAATCGCATTGCGCGACTTCTCATTCAGCGCGTCTGTCTTCAGCTCCACGCGCACGCACCGCCAAACATCAAAGGCGTGCTTCAGCATCAGGTACTTGGCCTCAGTGTTCACGGCGGTGCGCTGCCACGCCGGCGCAATCCATGTGGACCCGATCTCCACCCGGCGGTTGGCGCGGTCAATATTCATATATCGCGTGCTGCCGATCACCCGCCCCGAACTGCGTTCCACGGTGACAAACGGCACTGACTCGCCACGTGTCTGCTCGCCCAGGGCCTTTTCCACTATGCGTTGGAAGTCTTCCGGCGTGCGCATGGCATAAGGAAACCAGCGAAAGATGTCGTCGAACGCACCCTTCGCGACTTCGAACATAATCGGAGCGTGATCAGTACGCAGCGGCTCCAGCCGGACGAGTGCGCCCTCAAGAGTAAGGGGCGTAACAATATTCAGCGGAGAAGCGGTGAGAGGCATCACGGAATAGTTTAACGAAAGCTGAAGATTGGTGCGGCCGACTGGCAGGATGTGGTAAATACTTTTAAACTTGTCACAGTCGGCTAGTACATGCCCACGCTATTGACGTTACGACTGGCTGAATTTAGGCTTACCATGCAGCTTCAAGCGGAGGAAAGAACCGATGCGTCGAAGAACCGCTATCCGTCTGTTAGGTACGTTAGCGCTCCTGGGACCGAGTGCGGGTAATAACCTGCTGGCCCAAGATACGAAAGACAAGAAGCAAGATGAGAAGAAGGAAGCACCGCCGCCACCGGCATTGAAAGTTGGCGATATGGCGCCGGACTTCACTTTGCGCGACCAGACTTTTCAAAAACAAGTCTCGCTCCACGACTTCAAGGGAAAGAAGAACGTCGCTCTGGCTTTCTATATCTTTGCCTTCACCGGTGGTTGAACCAAGCAGATGCAGAACTTCCAGGCGAACCTCAAAAAACTGGAAGCTGCAGATACCCAGGTACTGGGTGTAAGCATGGACAGCCCCTTCAGCAACGCCGCTTGGGCGGAAAAAATCAATGTGACCTTCCCGCTGCTCAGCGACTGGGGCGGCGAGATCACTAAGAAGTATGGTCTCTACGACGAAAAGCGCAAGATCGGCCGCCGCGTCAATTTCCTGATCGACAAAGAAGGAAAAATTATCGAGATGCAGATCGATAATGACGCAGTGGATCCCACAAAGATGGTTGAATCCTGCGAACGCAGGAAGCTCAAGAGCTAAATGCCGGTAACGGTCCAGACTGAAGCCCGCCGAGAACTTTCATCCCGGCGGGTTCTTTTTTTGCTGTCACTGGCCGAGTTGCTGGCCATGTCGCTCTGGTTTACCGGGACTGCGGTGATTCCCCAGATCACCACGTTGTGGCACTCCGGTCTGGCGCTTGGCTCATGGCTCACGATCGCCGTACAGATTGGCTTTTCCGTAGGCGCCATTACATTTGCGCTGCTCAACATTCCCGACATTTTCAGCCCTATCCGGGTACTGGTAATTTCCGCGCTGGCAGCGGCGGCGGCCAATGCTGCGTTCGCTTTCTTCGCCGCGGACCCGCTTACTGCGATCCTTTTGCGCGGGGCCACCGGATTTTTTCTTGCCGGCGTTTATCCCGTAGGTATGAAGATCATTGCCGGCTGGTTCCAGAGCGGAAGGGGGCTGGCTCTGGGCATCATGATCGGCGCGCTCACAGTGGGTTCGGCTATGCCGCACGCCGCAAATGCCATCGGCGGTATTCCCTGGCGTGGCGTGGTCCTGCTCGGTAGCGTGCAGGCGGTTCTGGGAGCGGTGATCATCGCCTTTGGCGTGCGTGAAGGCCCATTTGCTATGCCGCAATCCCGATTCGATCCCGCGCAAGTTTTTGAAATCATCCGCAACCGTCCGTTGCGCCTGGCAAATCTTGGTTATCTGGGGCACATGTGGGAGCTTTACAGTATGTGGGGATGGATTGCCGTGATCATTGCCGCTTCAGCGGGCTGGTCACGGTCAAAATATGAGACGGCGGCAGCCTTGGCAATTGCTATTGGGGCCGTCGGCTGCATCTGGGCCGGCGCCGCGAGCGACCGCCTGCAGAACCAGGCTGCGTCCATGCGAGTGTCGCAGCGCGCACGGGTCACCATTATCGCCATGGCGATCAGCTCAGCCTGCTGCGTGCTTGCAGCCGTGTTACTCCATCATCCTATGCTTCTTGTTCCCCTTTGCCTGATCTGGGGCATTGCCGTAATTGCCGACTCCGCGCAGTTTTCCACGATCATCAGCGAGGTCTCAGACAAAAACTACGTTGGCACAGCGCTGACCTGCCAGGTTGCGATAGGGTTTCTTCTGACCGCAGGAGTCATACGCCTGATGGCGGCAATTGCCTACCATTACGGGTGGAGTTGGGCCCTGGCCAGTATGACGCTAGGACCGTTGCTTGGAATATGGGCCATGACGGGATTGCTGTACCGTCCTGAAGGCCGGATGGCAGTTTCACGCTGATTCAGGCGCTTTTTGCCAGAATTGCAAAAAACCACGACTTTGTCTCCTGAGCAGGGTTAGAATCGCCAGGAAAAAACTCCTAATCTCAGGAGCCCGGCAAATGATGCGCAGTAACCTTTTCCTGGTTTTGGCTCTACCTGTGGCTCTGAATACCTTTTCGTCTGCACAGGCCGGTTCAATAACAGATCTTCGAGCTGACGAACAGCGTCTGCGTCAACAAGAGTCCCAATTGGATCGCGACCGCGACCGGCTGATCTTTGACCGGCGTCATAGCGCCCCGCACGGGCAAATTCGCGCCGACGAAGCACTGATCAGGCAGGACCGCTCTCAAATCAGACAGCTTCGTGCGGACATCAAGCGCGACCGGCGTTTGCGCCGGCAATATCGCGGTTACTAATCCGAGTGAAGTAAGCAATGGCAAAACAAAAGCCACAAGGACAAAGGTCGCTTGTGGCATTTGTTTTTGGGAAGGCAACGCTCGAGCGTATCTTACTGGATCCGAGTGCTTACTCTGGGTGCAGGCACTCTGGTGCGGCTGGCAATCAGGCCACGCAATTCGGCAACAGCTTGCTTGTGTATCTGGCTGATGCGGGCTTCGCCCACACCCAGTTCTTCGCCAATCGCTTTCAACCCCATATCTTTGAAGTAATAGCGTTCAAGTACCTGGCGATATCTGGGCTTCAGTTCATTCAGATAGGTCCGTAACAGCTTGAAGTCTTCATTCTTGCAGCAGGCCTCAAACGGAGTTATGTCTTTCGACGGGAGCTGATTCAGCTCTTCCGTGGGATCGGAGTCACGATCTTCTGACTGGAGCGAGGGCTGCTTGCCGGATTCCAGCCGGTGCATCGTTTGATCGTACTGCTCCAGACCCAGACCAACTGCTTCAGCAATCTCTTCACGGCCCGGTTCGCAGCCTTTCGTCGCCCGCAGGCTCTGCTTAACTTGCTCGATCTGGCGTGAGGTCTTGCGGTCCTGCCGTGAGCAGGTATCCCATTTGCGCAGCTCGTCGAGAATTGCGCCGGTGATGCGCGAGTTCGCGTAGCTGGAAAAATCCACCATGCGTGAAGCATCATAGCGTCTGGATGCTTCGAGCAGGCCAATCATGCCGGTCTGCACCAAATCATCTACGTCGACATGCGCCGGCAGGCGGCGCTTGATTTTGCTGGCGATTGCCTGCACCAGGTTGAAATAATTCTGTACTACCAGTTGCGATTGTGCCGGATTGACTATGTTGGTTGCCATTTTAGTGTTGCCTCCCACCCTACCTATGGCAAATGGTGTGCCAAAACAGCAGTACTGTTAAGTGATTGCAAATCAATGACGAGAGTACTGAGTGATACGGTGTAGCTGTTCAGATTCCAGAATTCAGACTCTCATTGATGGACATGAAGAAAAACTAATCTTGGATGAGACGAGTTTAAGGCAGGCGGATGGCTGCGAAAGGATACTCTTTCCTTATTAGGCACCGAGGAAAGATAGCTGGTGGACGGGCCTTGCAATGCTAGTTGTCAGGCCCGTCACCCGGTTGTTGCTGTTACTAAAAGGAATCGGCAGGTTCGCAAGCTGAATTAGCTTTTAAAAGAAAATTTATTAAATAAAAGAACTTTCCTGCATACGAAAGTCCCAGGGCATTATGGCCGATACATAGCTTGAGACGTTGAATCATAAAGGAGTATGCATGGATCATTTGCTTGTAGTGCCGTTGCAGCAAGGCGTACCTGAAAGCTTTTTGGAATCGCTGCGGCAGGCAGGGTGGCGCGTCAGCGTAACCTCTGACCTGGTGCGGGCAAAACAACTGCTCCAGCAGGGCGATGTCGCGAGCATGATCCTGGAATTCAATTCCTCAACCCATGATCCTGACCGCTTCAAATTGCTGCGGTTTGTGCATGAATTTTGCTCCGGGACCATGGTTGTCATTATGAATTCCGGTCTTCAGTCCTTCGCCGCCGCAGGGACCGGGTTGGTGGCGACGCTGAACTCCGTGGAAGATACTCGCAGCGAAGCTGTCGACCTCTTTCTCGATTTGTATAAGCTCAGTCCAGCTCAAAAACGCATTGCCGAGCTTGTGGCCCAAGCCTACCCTAACCGTGAGATTGCTCGCCGGTTGCGCATCAAAGAGCAGAGTGTTCGTAACGAACTCTCACGTGTTTTCAAAAAAATGGGAATATGGAACCGGGTGGAGCTGGCACTGCTAATGCGCAACGGCGACCCTGAGAAACATGCGGCGTCGGGCCACGTTACCAGAGCCAATGACAATAGCGCAGTGAACGCCGACGGTGGTTGGCCGGTTGAACTCCCGCCTCCAGTTAACAGCCGTGGTCCTGGATTGGCAACCACGATTTCATAACCGATCCAAACTATTGCATGGTTTCAGTGGGAATACCGTAAACCTTGATCTTTTGATAAAGCGTGCTTCGCGGGATTCCCAGCCGGACCGCGGCGGGTGCTACCTTGCCTGATTCTTCATGAAGAATACGGGCAATGTACTGCCGCTCCAACTCCGCCAGAGTTAGAGCGGACTCACCCTCGATATCGATGCGTCTCGATGAGTTGGGACGCTGTGCCAGTCCCAGATCTTCCGCTTCAATCACCCGCGCGTCGCATGTGAGCGCAACGCGTTCCAGCACGTTACGAAGCTCACGAATGTTGCCCGGCCATGTATAGGCCTTCAATGCGGTCTCACCGCCGGAGCTGAGCTGTTGTTGATCGCGGGCCAGGTCAGAGGCCAGGTTGCGCAAAAGAGAATTGGCAATCACCGGGATGTCTTCCACCCTCTTGCGCAGGGGCGGAATATGCAGATGGAATGTGCTGAGTCTAAAATATAGGTCTTCACGGAATTTCAAATCGCGCACTGATTGCATCAAATTGCGATTGCTGGCCGCGATAATCTGGATATCGACGGTGCGTTCCCGTACGTCGCCCAGCCTGCGGAAGCGGTTATCTTCCAGCACTTTTAAAAGCTTGGGCTGGACCATCAGGTCCATTTCTCCCAGTTCATCAAGAAACAAAATGCCTTTATGCGCCGCTTCAACCAGTCCTTGCTTGCTTCCCGCTGCGCCGGTGAACGCTCCTTTTTCATAGCCGAATAGCTCTGACTCCAGTAGCTCTCGGGAGAGGCCGGCGCAGTTCACGTCGACAAAAGCCTCGTCTGCGCGAGGACCGTTTTTGTGTAACCAATGCGCCATCACGCCTTTGCCGGTGCCGGTCTCGCCGTGAATCAGGATTGGCCGCTCTGTATTAACAGACTTGCGCGTCTCTTTGGCCAACCGTTGAATGGCCTCGCTGGTTCCCTGGAATGGGTCTTTATCATAGCGTAACCGTAACATCTTGCCGGCCAGTTGCTTGCGCTGGTGCTGTTGGCTTTGCAGACAGCTTTTTGCCGCTGAAAGAAGTACGGAAAAATCTACTGGCTTGGTCAAGAACTGGTCCGCGCCTTCTTTGATCGCCTTCACCGCCAGATCTATAGAGCCATGCCCGGTCAGCACAATGCACTTCAAAGCAAGGTTCATGGTCTTGAGCGTGGCCAGAAAATCAAGCGCGGTACCATCCGGCAAATCGAAATCAATGATGGCAATATCGGGAGTGTCGGTTTCAAGTTTTGCGTATGCCGATTGAAGGTTCTCCGCCTGAACGATTGCATATCCTTCCATGCCCAAAAACTCGGATATGGAGGAAAGAATGAAGGGATCATCATCCAGGAGCAGTACTTTGGCCTTATTCAAGAACGCCTCTTACGTGGAGAGAAAAAACTTGATCGGCCCGAAAGGGCCAAAAAGATTCTCTGCCGGAACTTATGATCATGAACTCAGAATTCGAGTGTAACTGATTTCCAAAACTTCGCGGCAAGTTCTTCAGCGCAAGCGAATGCCCAGATGACCAACCGTAAGAACTTTCTTATTTTTAGCCGCGACAATTTTCTTTTTCGCGTGCAGATGAGTTCAAATTCTGGCGGCCGTTCTGCCAGATTCATTCCAGTTC
>JBARMK010000023.1:0-4469 GCA_049802395.1 Candidatus Angelobacter sp. | reverse complement strand
CACCACCTGGTTGGCGTCAACCGTGCCGATCAACACCAAGTCGGGCGAGCGATCAGTTGAAAGAAAGTAATAGACACCGGCGATGATCAACAGCACGCCGAGAAATCCGAAGAACTTGTTGCGCTGGCTCACGGATGACAAACCTTCTTTGCCGCTGCCGGTGTGAACACCGCGGCGCAAATGAAATCCAGCACGGCGGCTCGGCGTTGCGCAATCCGTTCCGGCGAACCGGGATCGCCGGCATGCATGATCTGCTGCGCCGGCATGCTGATGAAATAAAAAACGATGGTGCCAATGATTGAGGTGACTGTCTGGGCTGGATCAAGCTGACGGAAATCTCCCGCCGTGATTCCTTCGCGGATAAGTTTTTCCAGGCGGCCGTAAATCGGACGGCCATGCCGTTCCATAATCCGGTTGCCGGCTGGCGAGAGCGCTCGACCGGTGCTGCGCATGAATTCGCGCTGCACCAGGCGGGGATAAACCGGTGAGCTGGCGATGTAGTCAAAATGGGTTTGCACGTACAGCAGCAATTTTTCCCGCGGAGGCAAGTCAGTGCGCTCCAGCACCGTACCTACTCGCTCATGCAGGCCGGAAAAAACCTGTTCAAGCGCCGCCGAGTAAAGACCTTCTTTGTCCTTGAAGTAGTAATACAGCAGTGCCTTGTTGACCCCGGCGCGGCGAGCGATCTCGTCCGTGCGGGCTCCGGTAACACCTTCGTGGGAAAACTCTTCTAACGCAGCTTTGAGAATGGCAGCACGAGTCTTCTCGGGCTCGCCGCGGGAGCCAGACTTGCCGGATTTGATGGCTGAAGTCATTAATTAACTGGTTATTTAATTATGGAGCAAGCGACCGTCACGGTGCAAATTTTTGTTTTCGCTTCCTCTTAAGTTCCCGTTCGCTCGCGGCTGTTCCGATGCCATGCATTGGCGTTTGTTAAAATAGATAGTTTGTCTCTCTCATCACGCCATACTTAGGAATTGAATGTCTGAAACCATGCTTGCCGTAGTAAAACCGGAGGCCGCGCCGGGGGCGGACGTCCGCCAGATGCCCGTCCCGCAGATTGGCCCGGACGATGTTCTGGTGAAAGTGAAAGTGGCTTCCGTCTGCGGCACTGACCTGCACATATACAACTGGGACCAGTGGGCGCAGAACCGCATCAAGCCCCCGCTCATTCCCGGACATGAATTTTGCGGGCACGTGGTAGCCATCGGCAAGAATGTTACCGCGGTGAAGGAAGGCGATTTTGTTTCCGCGGAGATGCATGTGGCCTGTGGCAAGTGCTACCAGTGCCGCACCGGTGAGGCGCATATCTGCCAGCACGTAAAAATCATCGGAGTGGACGCCAATGGCGCGTTTGCCGAGTTCGTGAAGATCCCTGAATCCAACATCTGGAAAATCGATCCTGGCATTCCGCCGGATTATGCCAGTGTTCTTGATCCGCTTGGTAACGCCGTGCATACAGTTCTGGCCGGCGAGATTGCCGCCAAAACCGTGGCCGTGATTGGGTGCGGGCCGATCGGATTGTTCTGTATCGCCGTGGCGCGTGCCTGCGGGGCCAGCGAAGTGTATGCGTTGGAGATCAACGACCATCGGCGCAAGCTGGCGGCGAAGATGAAGGCCGATCACGTGCTGAACCCGGCGAAGGACAATGTTTACGAACAGGTGATGAACGCTACGGGCGGCACGGGCGTTGATGTGATCCTGGAAATGTCCGGCCACCCTGATGCGATCCGCCTGGGCTTCAAGATTTTGCGCCTTGGTGGGCGAGCTTCATTGCTGGGGATTCCGTCCAAACCGATGGAACTGAACCTGGCCAACGACATCATTTTTAAAGGCGCGCTAGTACAGGGTATTAATGGCCGCCTGATGTACAAGACCTGGTACCAGATGAACGCTCTGCTTAAAGCCGGCAAGCTCGATCTTGATCCGGTGATCACAGACCGCATGCCGATGGCCGACTTCAGCAAAGGCATGGACCGGTTGCGGACGGGTGAGTCAAGCAAGATTCTCCTTTATCCTAATGGAACGCCGAAGAAGAGTTAGCAGCGGATTTGCTGTGACCAGATTTGATTCGCGGCCAATGGGTTTTTTATCCGCGTTGATCTGTAAAATCAGCCGCAAAGATTTTTTCCAGGAGTGACACATGCCGACTACCACATCTCGCCCCCAACTTTCCTACCTTGCCGACCAGATGAACGAGCTCAAGCAAAAGGGCACGCACGCAAAACTGCGCGTGCTCATGGATGAGCAAGCGCCGGAGTGCACAGTTGACGGCAAACACGTGATCAACCTGGCGTCGAACAATTACCTGGGCTTGACCACGCATCCCAAGCTGCGCGAGGCAGCCATCGCGGCGATCAAGAAGTTCGGCGTGGGTTCGGGCGCGGTGCGCACCGTGAGCGGCACCATGTCTATCCATATGGAGCTGGAAGAAAAGATTGCGCGCTTCAAAAAAGCGGAAGCGTGCGTGGTGTTTCAGTCGGGCTTTGCCGCCAATGCCGGCACGGTTTCGGCCATCCTGGGCAAAGAAGATTTCATCATCTCCGACGAGCTGAACCACGCCAGCATTATCGACGGCGCACGCCTTTCCAAGGCCAAGATCAAAGTTTTCCGCCACAAAGACGCGGCCCACGCCGAAGAGCTGCTGAAAGAGGTTGCGGGCGGGCCCGGGCACAAGCTGATCATTACCGACGGCGTTTTCTCAATGGATGGCGATATTGGGCCGCTGCCGGCGCTGTGCGACCTGGCGGAGAAATACGGCGCCATTATGATGGTCGATGATGCCCACGCTTCAGGCGTTCTGGGCGCGAACGGTCGCGGCACGCCGGACCACTTCAACGTGCACGGGCGCGTGGACGTGCAGGTGGGCACGCTTTCGAAAGCGGTGGGCGCTCTGGGCGGGTACGTGTGCGGATCCAAAGAGCTGATCGATTTTCTCTATCACCGCGCGCGGCCATTCCTGTTTTCCACTTCGCATCCGCCGTCAGTGGCGGCAACCTGCATCGCGGCGTTTGATGTTCTTGAGCAAGAACCCGAGCTGATGGACAAGCTGTGGGCCAACACGCGCTTCTTCAAGAAAGAGTTGGGGCTGCTGGGATTCAACATCGGCGGGATCAATACTCCTGCCAGCGAGACGCCGATCACGCCGATTATTGTCGGCGAAGGACGGCTTGCGATGGAGTTCAGCCGCGAGCTGTTCAATGAAGGCGTTTTCACGCCGGGCATCGCGTTTCCGACGGTGGCCGAAGGGAAAGCCCGTCTGCGGACCATCATGACAGCCACGCACACCCAGGACCAGCTGACTCAAGCGCTGGAGGTGCTGAAGAAGGTGGGAGCGCGGATGGGGATTATTAAGTAGCGTTCTGAATCCCGAGCGAAGCGAGGGGAATCCTAGCTTCCGGCTATCGCCTTGCGTTGTCCTTTACGCCGGACCACGGTGGCCATTTGCGTGAATAATCCTGTGGATGCCGTGGTATTGGACCAGGAACATTTCAGACAGAAGGCTGGTCCATGGCGCAGTCGCTCAAGATGATCCGCAGTAATATCTGCGTGACTTTAGTGGTGTGCGGCAAGATCATTAGCCACAACGCTCCAGTGGGTGTGAACATGGTGGTTTAAGAGGAAGATCCTCAGGCGCTCCTGGCGTCACTCAAAACTTTGTTGAAGGGATTTTAGCTTCGGCAACGCGGGTCACGCGGCCGGCGCCCATGCTTTGAGCAATTCATCGCGAAATTCAGTTCCATAATGGCGGCCCAGGTCCGTCACGGCGCGCGTGAGATTGGAATAAAGCGTAAAGAAGCGCATACCGCACACTTCACCAAGTTCGGCCAGGCTGGGAGCGGCGAAGGGCATCCACGACTGTGTGCGAAAGGCCATCCAGAACCGGATCTTGATCAGCGAGAGCGCGGCATAAATGCGGAACTCAATCGCCGCAACATGGAGCCGGCGCGCGCAATCGCGGTAGCACTCGCTGTATTCCTCGCTCTGGCCCACGATCTCTCTTTTTAACTCGGCGTTCGACCACTCCAGCAGTATGTGTGCGTTATGCGACATGCGGTTCAAGTGTTCGCGCACAAAGTGCAGGCTCCGCCGCTGCTCCAGGCGCAACGCCAGTCCTGTCATGGCTGAGCGTAAATAATCTTCGGTCTGTGGGTTCAGGAGTTCAAAAACACTGGCGGAATCCACTGGCTGCAAGAAGTCGGGAACATCGCGAATTGTCCGGCAGGGAAACTGGGATAGACGCCCGAAAAAAAGGTAGAGCGCGGTTGCCCCGAGCAACGCAAGAAAGGCGAGGAGAAAAATGTAAATACTCATGGCCTAAAGATGCCCTTTATTTCTTGTTTATACCTTTGTAACTGTTCCAGAAATAATTCGGGTGTAAACAAGTGCCGGAAGTCACGGAAAGGATCATCTGGCTCAGGCCGAACAAACGAAGCCAGCCATACCGTCACTGCCACACAGTATGCCAC
>JBARMK010000022.1:0-20146 GCA_049802395.1 Candidatus Angelobacter sp. | reverse complement strand
GGCGCTATCAGGCCGACCTTGTCTCCCCGGCGCAACGCCGGCGGCCGAATGATGGGTGGCTCAGCCAAGGAACTCTCCGCGACACACCAGTTGCGCCGGTCCGCGTAGAAATACTTTGTCGCCCTGCCAGCGTACCACCTGCGTTCCTCCGGGTGCGTGAACCTTCACCGGCGAATTCACCCGGCCTCCGGCAATCGCGGCAACCGCTGCCGCGCACGAGCCTGTGCCGGAAGACTGGGTTTCACCCACGCCGCGCTCGTAAAAACGGACTTCAATCTCGTTCTTGCTCTGCACCCGCACAAACTCCACATTAACGCCGTGCTTGAACTTCTGGTGGCGTCCTATCTCCACCCCCTGGTTCTGCCATGACGGCGAGAATTCTTCCACGAAGAGCACGTAATGCGGATTCCCCACAGAGACCGGCCTGCCGCGCACTTCGCCTGATGCCATGCTGATGGAAAAAGCATCGCTCAGCTGAGGCTCACCCATATCCATCTCAAACTCAAAACTATGCTCTTCACGCGCCACCAACTCGCAATGCTTAACACCCGCGCCGGTGCGAATGGCCAATCTGCCGTTGTGTCCCTGGCTCACCAGAAAAGCCGCCACGCAGCGCGTGCCGTTGCCGGAGATCTCCGCTTCGCTGCCGTCGGCATTGATCAGCCGCACGCGGGCGTCAGTGTCCTGGGCAGGGTAAAGCCACTCCACGCCGTCGGCGCCCACGCCGTTGTGGCGATCGCAGATGCGTTTGCTGAACTCTTGCAGGTCCGCAGGCGCATGTATGCCATCAATAATCAGGAAATCATTGCCGCAGGCGGACGCCTTGGTGAAAGGAACCATGATCTAGTCCGTCTCAATCCCGGACTTGGCCTCAAAATTCTTCAGCACGTCAGACTGGCGCAATGCGTCCATAAGTTCCTTGTGCTCGCGGCGCGTGGCGTCGACGCTGAAAGACAGCCGCTGTTTGCCGTCTCCGTGGGCCAGGTGCAATCCATGCAGCTCTTTTCCCTGCCGGTCCATGAGGAGATGGACTTCGCCCACCAGGTCAGAGGCCGGCCTATCCGACGCCACAATATAATTCACCAGTGACGACTTCAGGCTGAATCGCTGTTCCAATGAGCCCAGGACGCGCAGCGCGATGAACATCAGAATGCTGGAAAATAGGGCAAGTAGATAAAGACCTCCGCCGGCGGCCATGCCGATGGACGCCACTACGAAAATTGTCGCCGCCGTGGTCAGGCCAGTCACTCCGCGATTACGAGCATGAAGAATGGAACCTGCGCCAATGAAACCGATGCCAGGGATGATCTGCGCGGCAATGCGTGTGTGATCGCCGCCCAGGACGCCGGCGAGGTCGCTGGAGAGAATGGTAAACAGCGCCGCGCCAAAGCAGATAAACATGTTAGTGCGTAGCCCTGCGGGCCGACGCTTGAGTTCGCGCTCCAGCCCGATCAATCCGCCCAGAGCCGCCGCCAGCAGGAGACGCAACATGCTCTCGGTGGGCAAATTACCTAGAGATAGATGCGGCACGAAAGTTAGAACGCTGTGTGTCATCCGGGGGGCTCTTCCTCTCACATTATTAGCGCATTGACCGGTAGATGATAGCCCCCGGTTGCAAGGGAGTGCCGATTATGGCAACCCGCTCCAAATCAGAAGGAGAGCGCTGAATTGCTTGATCGAGCGCATCACCGGGAAAGGCAACGAGGTAGTCAGCGGAGCGTGCGGGGCGCTTCAAAGCATTTTCCCAGTAGGGCGGGTTGCTTTCTCTCAGGACACGCCTGAACGGTATGCCGGCAAGCTGCACGGCGCCCGAATGTGCGCCGCAATCCATCATCAGCGTTGCCGAAGGCGGCAGTTTCTTAAGTTCTGCAGCCAGGGCCTGTTCCAGCACCATGCGCTCTCTGCCGTTGGCCAAGGCCTCGCGCAGGCAGATCGGCGTCTTCTCCCACAGTGTCAAATAGCTTCCTGAGATCATCAGCGCCACGACCAACACAACAATGTTGGCCCGAAAAAACCTTGCGGCAAACTCGACCGATAATCCAACGAAGACGGCAATCGCCGGCAGCAATTGCAGCCCGTAGCGCACGTTGTAGTAGCTGAAGGGCCACCAATCAGGATGATAGATTGGCACGCTGCCCCAGGTGAGGCACAAAACATAGAACAGCGCCGGCGCCCATAAAATCGACCAGGGCAGAAATCTCCGCGCAAAATAGACCGCACCCAGCAATGCCAGAACCGCCAAAGCAAAAAGATAGTACTCACCACGGCCTTCAGACACGTTCATCCGCGAAACTTTGAGGAACTGCAACGAAGCGTCGCGGAGGGAGTTTTCACCCGGATACGTGGGCATGGTGGCGGTCTTGCTGCGCTCCTGAATGGCCCGCGCTGAATATGGGCCATTGGCAAACTCCAGAGCATTGCCGTAATTGATCTGGTTATAGGCCAGAAAGGTGGCGCCGGTGCAGCCCGTGAGCAGCACGAAACTGACCAAGCCTTTCAACAACGAGCCGGTAAGACCGCTGCGCCGCCAAAGCGAGATTATCGCGGCGAAGACAATCACTGCGGCCAGAAACCAGCCGTCATAGCGGACCAGCATGGACGCCGACACCGCAAGACCGCATTTGATCAGGGCTTTACGCGCAAGCGCGGGATCATGGTTGGCAGCGCGCACAAATTCTGAAAAATAAACCACCGCCCAGACAAACAGCGCCAGATACAGCGACTCACCCATGGCTGTCGCCTGCATATAGATGAGATTGGGGTTTAGGGCGAACAACAGGGCCACAATCCATGCCGCCGCGCGCGACGCGCAGCCACGCACCAGCCGGAAAACTCCCAGCGTTCCCGCAAGGTAGGCGATCATCGAGGGGACTGACGCGCCCAGGCCAGTCTGCCACAGGCGGTCATTCACGATGAAAGGAATATCAAGCAGATGCGGCAACGGCAGCCAGACCGTTCCCAGCTGGAACAGGCCCGGCGTTCGCGAATCAAAGACACGGCGCGCGATATTGATGTGGGCCACGGCGTCGCCATAAAGAAGAATGGCGCTCTGATGATAGTAAAAAATCAGAGCGCCAATCGAGATGGCGGTAGCAATTCCGGTAAGCAGCAGGTAATCAAGGCGCGCGGCCGTAGACGCCAGATTGCCGTTCACGCCCGCCGAATTGCTGCTCACGCTTTTAGAAGAGGCGCTTACGCTTTTGCCTCCTGGCCCTTGCCCAGGTATTTATCCAGCAACAGCGCCAGCTTCTGCCGTGTGGCGGCGGGAATCTTGTCTTTATCGGTCTGGATGGCGAACTGCATCGCCGATCCGCACGCGCATTTACGCTCCCTGGGCATGATGGCGATAGCGCGCTTCACCACTTTGGCGGCGTTGTCGGCGTTCTCACGCACCACTTTCAGCACCTGGTCCACGGTAACGTCTTCGTGTCCGGAGCGCCAGCAATCGTAGTCGGTAACCATGGCGCAAGTGGAGTAGCAAATCTCGGCCTCGCGGCAGAGCTTGGCTTCCTGCAGATTGGTCATGCCGATCACATCGGCGCCCCAGCTGCGGTAGAGGTTTGATTCCGCCCGCGTGGAAAACTGCGGTCCTTCCATGCAGATATACGTTCCACCTTGCTTGCCCACCACGCCAATATCTTTGCAGGACTGCGTGAACGCTGTCGCCGCCTCGGGGCATATGGGATCGCCAAACGCGACGTGCGCCACAATGCCGTGGCCAAAGAACGTGGAGATGCGATGAATGGTGCGGTCAATGAACTGGTCAGGGATCACAAAGTCGGTGGGCTTGTGCTCTTCCTTGAGCGAGCCCACGGCGGAGAGCGAAAGAATGCGCTCCACGCCAAGGTCTTTCATTCCATAAATGTTGGCGCGATAGTTGATCTCAGTAGGCAGGATGCGGTGTCCGCGGCCATGGCGGGCCAGAAACGCCACCTTGCGCCCTTCGAGATTGCCGAGCACGTACGCATCGGAAGGTTCCCCGAACGGGGTTTGCACCGTGACTTCCCGGATGTCAGTGAGTCCGGGCATGGAATACAGACCGCTGCCGCCCATAATGCCGATTTCTGTTTGTTGCAAAGAGAGTCTCCTTCAAGCGGGGTAATTGTTGATTATAGCGAAACGGGCCGATGGGTCTGAGAGGGCGCCTATGCCGTGGATCCTCGCTGCACTTCGGGGACGTTAAGAAAGAAGCCCTTCTACCGCTGCATACGCTTCGTTCAGCGCGGCATCGAGTTGCGCAGGATCTTTGCCGCCAGCCTCGGCCATGTCTGGGCGTCCTCCGCCTGAGCCGCCGACTTTTTCTGCAACCGGCTTGATGATTTTTCCTGCTTGCACGCGCGAGGTTAGATCGGCGGTGACCCCGACGATCAGAGCGACTTTTCCATCCTGAACCGAACCCAGCACTACTACGCCGGAACCAAGTTTGTTCCGCATGTTATCTACCAGCGTGCGCATCTGGCCGCGATCGAGATTGTCCACGCGCTGCGCCACAACTTTTACGCCACGCACATCGCGCGCCTTCTCGCCAATGGAAGCTACCCCGGAGGCCGCCGACTTCATACGCAACTGTTCCAGCTCTTTCTGCAGCTTCTTGATCTCGGTATCCTTCTTCTCCAATTCATGACGCAACGCGTCGGCCGGCGAACCTGATTTCTGGCCTCCCGGAACCAATGTGGCCACGACGTTTTCCAGCTTGTGGTCCAGGCGGAAATGCTTAAGCGATCCTTCGCCGCTGATTGCCTCCACGCGACGAACACCGGAAGAAACGCTGCCCTCGCTCATGATCTTTATAAGTCCGATCTCGCCCGTGGCCGTTGTATGAATGCCCCCGCAAAGTTCGGTGGAAAAATCACCGATCCTCACCACGCGCACCCGCTCGCCGTATTTCTCGCCAAACAGCGCCATGGCCCGGTATTCGTTAATGGCCACGTCGATGGGCACGTCTTCAATGGTCTCCACGCGAATGTTGCGCAGGACTTCTTTGTTGATCAGGTCTTCAATGTCCTGCAACTCTTCGTCAGCCACGGCGGCAAAGTGCGAAAAATCAAAACGCAAGTGACCAGGATCAACCAGCGAGCCCGCTTGTTTAACGTGTCCACCCAGAATTTCGCGCAGCCCGGCATGGAGGAGATGCGTGGCAGTATGATTACGCATGGTGGCTTCACGCACGTCGGCATGGACCGCCGCGTCAACCTTCATTCCCACATGAATGGGCTGCCGCGCTTTGACTTTATGAGCGCGCACCCCCTGCACCGGTATGTAGCATCCATTTACTTCCGCTACGATGCTGGTGTGCCCCAGGTCATAAAACACGCCAATATCGCCCACCTGACCACCGGAGTCGGCGTAGAACGGCGTGTGATCGAGCACAACCTCGCCTTCTTCCCCGGGCTTGAACTCTTTCACACCCTGACCGTCTCTTACAATAGCCAGAACTTCGCAATCATGCGACTGCGTGTACCTATAGCCTTCAAACACAGTCTTGCTCAGATCGCGAAATACCGGCGACGCGCTCTGCTTGGCGCCGCCCTTCCAAGAAGCTCGTGCGCGCTCACGCTGCGTTTCCATTGCGCGCTCAAAACCTTCCACATCCACGCTGATTCCGGCGTCGCGGCAGGTGTCCATGATGAAGTCAAAAGGCAGGCCGAAGGTGTCATACAGCCTGAAGGCGTCTTCGCCCCGATAACGCAGCCCGCGTGCATTCTGATATTGATACTGCGCCAGCTCCGCTGGCGATACGCCCATCTCGCCCACGGGATCGCGGGCGAGCACGATCTTTTGTCCGGCTGCGCGCTCTTTCCGCAACGCCTGAAGATCGGCTTCAAGCCGCGCCAGGCCGGCATCAAGCGTATGGGCGAAGCGCCGCTCTTCCTCATAAACGATTTTCGAGACCCGCTCTGCTGTTTCCACCAGCTCGGGATAAGCCTCCTTCATCAGGTCGCGGACTGCCACCACCATTTCATGCATGAACGGCTTGGTAGCGCCGAGCACGCGTCCGTGGCGGATGCCCCGGCGCAGGATCTTGCGCAGCACGTAGCCGCGGCCTTCATTGGCGGGTAGTACGCCGTCAGAGATCAGGAACGTTATCGCGCGCGCGTGGTCGGCGATCACACGCAGGCTCGCCGCAGAGCGTGAACCTTGTTCCGCCGCCAGTTCTTTGTTCAGGTCCACGCCG
The DNA here is from genome assembly GCA_049802395.1 of Candidatus Angelobacter sp. Lineage (GTDB taxonomy): Bacteria > Acidobacteriota > Terriglobia > Terriglobales > Acidobacteriaceae > Angelobacter. The sequence continues at coordinate 13,971 of JBARMK010000022.1, read as the reverse complement.
GTCAGCCGAGCTGCGGCTTCCAGCAACGGCATAAAAAGGTCAGTATCGTAATTCGAAATCTTGTCTTGCAGAACCGAAGCGATTCGTTCCAGACCCATGCCGGTATCGATGGAAGGCCGGGGCAGCGGGTTGAGCGTGCCGGTGCTGTCGCGGTCGAACTGCATAAAGACCAGGTTCCAGAACTCTACGTAGCGGCCGCACTCACAGGGAAACTTGCAGCCGGTATGGCCTTCGTCGGATGCTGCCGGGCCCATGTCATAGTAAATCTCGCTGCAGGGGCCGCAGGGGCCGGTATCGCCCATAGACCAGAAGTTGTCCTTCATGTCCATGGCGAAAATGCGCTTTTTTGGTACGCCAACGTCGAGCCAGTTCTTTTCCGCTTCATCGTCGCGCGGAATGCCCTGCTCGCCCCTGAAGATCGTTACATAGAGCTTGTCGCGCGGCACTCCAAACCAGTCTGACGCGGTCACCAACTCCCAGGCGTAGGAGATGGCTTCAGCCTTGAAGTAGCTGCCAAAGCTGAAATTGCCCAGCATCTCAAAGAATGTGTGGTGGCGCTTGGTGAAGCCAACGTTCTCAAGGTCGTTGTGTTTGCCGCCGGCGCGGACGCACTTCTGTGACGAGGCGGCTTTGTTGTAGTCGCGCTTTTCCACACCCAGAAAGACGTCTTTGAACTGGTTCATGCCTGCGTTGGTAAAGAGCAGCGTGGGATCGTTGGCAGGTACCAGCGACGATGAGTGAACGCGCTTGTGCCCTTTGCTTTCGAAAAAGCGCAGGAATTTCTCGCGAATTTCAGAGCCGCTCGGCATCACTCTCCTATTTTAAACGCACTTTCAGGAAACCTTTGAAATACAGAGGAAAGGAGGATAGGAGAGTCTTAACGGAAGGACATCTGAACCGGCGGCGGTTCGGAGCGATGCTGGGTCGGATAGCGCTGCTGCTGGTACCGACGGGATAGCGCGGATGCTGGTCAAGTTCGTTATCCGAATCAGTCTACAACGGGTTGAGTTAGGGTAAGGAGGGTGTTGCAAAAGTGGGCAGAACATGGGGGCAGTTTGCGCTGTCTTGGTGCAGATCGCGGAGCAAGTCGGCGCACTTCAGATGAAAGTCTTTTCACACTACGCAAGCACGGGAAATGGGGGTATAGTTCAAGCCGTGTTTGAAGTCAAAAAGGAGATTCCGGCCAAGTCATCTCTATATCGGAAAGAGGGCTACAGTCCGTACCGATCAAAGAGTTTACCTTCGGAGGAAAGACATGAAGCAATCGAGTATTCTATTTGCGACGCTTTTCTGCCTTGCTGGGATCGCCACGGCGCAACAGCCTAAGCCAAAAACAGCACCAAGCAAACTAGCTGCTGCCGCGGAAAAAACCCGGCCGAAATTCAAAGCCATCTGGGAACCGGTCAATTATAAGGAGGACTTACCTCTGTTCGATGTCTACTTTGTAAGTAAGGAGGAGGGCTGGGTGACCGGTGCAGCCAATACAATTCTTCACACTAAAGATGGAGGTAATACCTGGACGGCAGAGCTTGGCGGCGATCCTCATGCCCAAGGCGAGGAACTCAAACATGCATTCTTCAAGGATTCGAAACACGGATGGGCTCAAGCATGGAGCACTATGTTTCGCACCACGGACGGCGAGACCTGGCAGCAAGTGAAGGGAGAAGTTCGAGGCAATGCAGTTTTCGTTTCCGACCTCAGAGGATTCTATGCTTCGGGGGGAAGGCTCGACGTAACGTTGGATGGCGGGAAGACCTGGAAACAAATCTTCACCTGTCGGGCAAAGATGGAAGCGAATGGATTAACACAGGAAAGAGATTGCGATCTTGCCTCCTTCGATTTTCCCACTCCGACGGTGGGCTACGCCATGCATGAAGCGCGAGTTACGGCAAAGACGGAAGATGGCGGAGCAACCTGGCGTGTTCTGGTGGGACCCGAGGAGCCGGGTGATCAACGTGTAAATAGCGTGTTTTTCCTCGACGCCAACACCGGCTACGAGGTTCGCGGTGATCTTCACTTGTACCGAACAACCGATGGAGGCCAGACCTGGCAAGGTGTAATAGCCAAGCTTGCGGCGGGCAATCCGCAAGTCAAATTCGCCGGCCACGAAGTAGGCTGGTCCTTGTACGGCAATACATGGGCTTATTCAGTGGACGGGGGAAAACGCTGGACCACCCGCGAGGTTCGGTTTCCCGCATCCGTCACAGCTTTTTGCATGCCAACCAGTGATCGCGGCTACGCCGTGGGAGATCACGGAATGATCTATCGCTATCGCGTGGTTCCTATCGATTACACCGCGAAAGGAATGATCGAGGCGCCGATGATGCCGGCGGCTCCCGAAGGGAACTAGTCAGAGACTAGTTCAGCAGATTGCGCTATTTATAAAGTAACGCTCAGGTTGTCCAGATACACGGTGTACGCTGACTGCTTGTAGTTTCCATCGAGCTGAAAGTTCACGACGACGCCATTCCACCCTGACACTGAAAAACGGGGGTCAAGAACAAGGGACTTGTGGCCTTAAGTGTATTGCCAGAATTGCCAAAAGTGCCAAAATCGCTGAAATTTGAAGAGCGAATCGAATCATGAAACAAAGAATGGGAACTCATTTCAGAACTGGACCTACTACCCTCCGCTTCCTACGTCCCTCTGTGTTTCAAAGATTTTGGGGTTTATGCTCCCTTTGGCTTTTCGCCCTCCGCCTCTTCCGCTACTTCCTGCTGCTTGCGCAGCAGCGGGAACAAAATCACATCGCGGATGGAGCGCGAGTCGGTCAGCAGCATGGTCAGCCGGTCAATGCCAATGCCCTCGCCTCCGGTCGGCGGCAGTCCATAGGAAAGGGCGCGGATATAGTCTTCATCCATCGCATGGGCCTCTTCGTCGCCGCGCTCCCTTTCTTTGAGCTGCTGCTCAAAGCGACGGCGCTGTTCTTCGGGATCGTTAAGTTCGCTGAAGGCATTGCCGATCTCCAGCCCGCCGACAAAGACTTCAAAGCGCTCCACCCAGTCCGGCTCGTCGCGCTTATTTTTGGATAAGGGCGAGATGGCAACAGGAAAGTCGTAAAGGATCGTCGGCTGGATTAAATGATGTTCCGCAACAGCCTCAAACATCGCGGCAATGGTTTTGCCTAGCGGATCCTTGGGATCGTAAGGCATGTGCGGCGTATGGCTGGCGTTCAGCCGCTTGACCAGCTTCTCCACCGATTCATGCGATGTGAAGTCCGAAATCTCCGGCTTGGGGGCGGACGTTTCCGGCCAGTATTTAATGATGGCCTCGCGCATGGAGAGCCGCTGCCAGTCGGCAAAATCAAATTCCTTGCCGTCAAAACTGGCTTTGGTGGTGCCATTCACGTCGCGCGCCACCTGCGCCAGCATGTCTTCGGTGAGCTGCATCATGTCGTGATAGTCGGCGTACGCCTGGTAGAACTCCAGCATAGTGAACTCAGGATTGTGCTGCGTGGAGATGCCCTCATTGCGGAAATTGCGGTTGATCTCGTACACCCGCTCCAGGCCGCCCACGACCAGCCGCTTCAGGTAAAGCTCGGGCGCAATACGCAAATAAAGATCGATATCGAGCGTGTTGTGGTGCGTGACAAACGGACGCGCCGTTGCGCCGCCGGCGATGGGCTGCATCATCGGCGTTTCCACTTCGACAAAATCGCGGGCGTCAAGAAAACGCCGGATGGACTGCACCACCTTGCTGCGCTTGACAAAGACCTCGCGCACATCCTGGTTCATGATTAGGTCGACATAACGCTGGCGATAGCGCAACTCCACATCGCTCAGGCCATGCCATTTTTCCGGCAAAGGCAGAAAATCTTTGGCCAGAAAAGTAATTTCTTCCACGTGGATGGTCAGCTCGCCGGTGCGTGTGCGGAAGAGATAGCCGCTCACGCCAATGTGGTCGCCTAAATCGAGCAGTTTGTAGAGCGCAAAACCCTTTTCGCCGACGAAGTCGAGCTTTACGTAGATTTGCAGTCGCTTGCCGCCTTGCTTCAGGTGAGCGAATCCGGCCTTGCCTTGCAGTCGTATGGAGATGATGCGGCCGGCCACTTTCGTCTGGACGCGCGGGTCCTCCAGTTGCTCGGCTGTCTTCTCCCCGTAATCGGCCAGAATCTGGGGAACGGTGTGCGTAGCGGCAAATTTGTGCGGATAGGCCTGCTGGCCAAGCGCCTCTATGTCGCGCAGCTTCTGCTGCCGCAGTTCATAAATATTGTCTTCGAAAGACACTGTGTGGTCTGACCTCTCAGGTGCAAACCGTTGATTATAAATGAAGGGAAAAGGCAGCCAGAGTATCCGCTGCCTGCATCTGAGCCGATGGCGTTTGTGCACAGAAATACCGGCCCGCCTCTTGTATGATCTTGCGGCGGGTATTGGAGGAAATATGCTTAAAGGCTTCCGGCAGTTCATCATGCGGGGCAATGTTCTGGACCTGGCAGTTGCTGTTGTGATTGGCGCTGCCTTTGGCGCGGTGGTCACAGCGTTTGTCACCAACATCCTCACGCCCCTGATCGCTGCGATTGTGGGCAAGCCCGACTTTTCGGCGTTCAATTTCACAGTTAACGGTGCAGTGATTTCATACGGAGTGTTCCTGAACGCGCTGATCTCGTTCCTGCTGGTTGCGGCGGCAGTCTATTTTTTTATGATCGCGCCCATGAACGCATGGAAAGCCCGAGCCGCGCGCAATGCTATTCCCGCGGATCCTACCAGCAAGAAATGTCCGGAGTGTCTGAGTGAGATTCCTATTGCCGCGCGACGCTGTGCATTCTGCGGGAGCGTGGTTGCGACACCGACTGCGCCAGGCAACGCCTGACAAGCGTCGCATTACACCCATGCGGAGCCGCCTAATTCGCTGCGACGCTGAATGGATACCGCCGTGGAATCCCGCTGGGGATTTAGTTTCCGCGCCGTGCCTTGCGCAAAGGCATTGTCACGACCACACATGTTCCTGAGGCGGCTTCGGCGGTCCTGCTGCGCAGGCGGATGGTTCCACCGTATTTGTTTGCAATTCCCCGCGCCATCCAAAGTCCCAGGCCGCTGGCTTTTTCTGTTTTGGTGGAAAAGAATGGCTCAAAGATGCGGTCGCGGTGCTCCGCTGCAACGCCCGGGCCATCATCCGCAATGATCAAGCGGAATCCGGCCCCGAATTTTTCGTTGACGGAGGAGCGGTTGTAAAGCTTTATCCGGACGAGGCGGCGGCTCTGTTCCACCGCATTCTCCGTGAGTGCGGCAATCAACTGGCGCAAGTCCACATCCACCCCGTAGAAATCGGATTGCTGCAGACGGTTTTCTATCCGAATACCCTTTGCCTGGACTCGTGAAGCCAGGTTCGTCAGGGTATCTTCCACTACTTTCTGGACCTGAATGTGCCGGGCGGATGCAGTGCGATTATAGAGGCCAATCATCTGCCGTGTAATTTTTGTGAGACGCCAAAGGGCTTCCTGGGCCGTGCCAAGCAACTCGTCGGCTGGAAATGTCGTGCTTCCCTGCCGGAGCAGAAATAGCGCATTGGTGATTGCGGCCAGAGGGTTGTTAATTTCGTGGGCCAGGGCATTCGCCATGCGGGCGCCCGCCGCATTCAATTCGCTGGAACTCAGCGCTTCCTCTACCTGCTTGCGTTCGGTAATATCACGGGAAATACCGACCATTCCAATCACCGCACCAGACGCATCCCGGCAGACATTCTTGGAGGAATGCAAATGCCGCACATGGCCAGCGGCAGCGACGCGGGTTTCTTCAAAGACCTCCGATATTCCTGACGCCATGATCTGGCGGTCCTTCTCCATGATTTCCCGGGCATTCTCTTCAGTAAAGAGCGCGCGGTCGTCCTTCCCGATGATTTCCTGGACGCTTTTACCAACCGATTCTGCGGCGGAAGAATTGACGAATACATAGCGGCCTTCCCGGTCTTTCATGTAAACGAAATCCGCGGTACTTTCGATCAATGTTTCCAGCACCAGCCTCTGCTGCGTTAGCGCCTGCTCCGTCTGCCTCTGGAAATGAATATCCGAACTGATGCCAACCCAGCGCTCCAGTACGCCCTTGGCATTCCGCACCGGGATAGCGCGAGAACGAAACCAGCGATACTGCCCATCGTGTCCACGAAAACGATGCTCCATCTCGAAAGGGTCAACGCCCCGTTTGACCGCTTCCATCCACTTTGAATTGGTACGCGCGCGGTCGTCAGGGTGGAGATAGTCGAGCCAGGCCAGGCCATCGCCCTCCCCGGGGAGTGCGCCGGTGTACTCATAAAACTTATGGCTTACCCAATCCGTCCAGCCATCAACGCGGGTGGTGAAGAAAAAATCAGGGCAGATCTGGGCCATGCCCCGCAATTTCTGGTCGGTCTGGCGCAGCGCGATATCCGTCAACCGACGCTCGGTGAGGTCCTGTGACACGCAGACAATGCCGACCGGAGAGGAATCCGCGTCACGGAGCAAGGTGAGGCTCATGCGTATATAGATTTCTGCACCGGACTTGGTCTTGCTGCGTTGTTCCGTATTGAGTTGGCCTTTTTCCTGCAGGGTCTGGAAGATAGACTCCAGCGGGCCGTCAGGGGCTTCCTCAGGATAGAAGACGGTGAAGTTTTGTCCGATCAGTTCCTGCTGGGTATAGCCAAACATCTGGGCGGCAGCCCGGTTGCAGCCGGTAATTGTCCGCTGCAAATCAGTGATGATAATGGCGTCATGGAGCTGATCCAGGATGCTGGGCTGAAGAAACAGCCAATCGACGGGCGAACTAGGTTTGCCTATTGTCTCAACAAAAGGTAGCGAAGTGACATTTGAGTCACGGGACACATTCGGTCTTTTCGACGACATTGGGCCTGTTCGAGGGCCGGAAGCCCCCCGAATTCAATATGAGCATTATAACCTCAGCCGAAAAAGCCAAGTATTAACAAGTTAATCGTGGATTGTGCGATCTCATGCCCTCAGGAATATTTTTCTCGCAGCACCGCCGAGTGATGGGCAACATGCCCGGCGACGATGTAAGCACATGCCCGCACCGTAAAAGACTTCTCGCTGGCAACGCCGGTTCGCATCCAGGCCTCCTCGGGCAGATTGCGGAAAAAGCTGATGGTCGCGAGGCGCACGTTTCTGAATTCTTCCACGTGACTGGCCCAGGCGGAATCGTCGCCTTTTCCGGCAGTGGTTGCAATGTCCTGTTCGAAGCTGGGAAGCGCGCTCGAGTGGCCGCGGGCAAACCATAAGGCGCGAAACAGAAAAACGCGCTCCGCATCATTCACGTGGTTCCACATCTCCCGAATGCTCCACTTGCCGGGCGCGTAACGATAGAGCGACTCTTTTTCAGTAATTGCGCGGAGAAGAGGCAGCGTTTCTTCCAACTGCGATTCCAGCGTGCGGACAATGTCGTCGCCGGCAACGCGGTCAATGTACCCGAAGTATTAAGGAGCGGCTTCGTTCGGTGATGGGCGTCCGTGCATGGAAACAATCTTAGCAGCATGGGACGAACAGTAATCTGAGCCGGGATGTCGCTTGGTAATTGCGCGTGCCGTTTCAATCCGCTTAGGCGTCCTTTTCGCTCCAGTGTTGAACTTCATCCGCCACGGAAAAAGGCTGGCTCGGGTTTTGGCTAAACCGGCTTTCCAGAAGGTACGCGTTCTTTTCCAGAGGGATCTGTTCGTAGCGGCCGCCGTGGATAAAGCCATTCACATAGCGGGAAGCCAAACCCTTTATGCCAAGCTGCGCGTATTGCACTACATGGACCAGTTCGTGGAAGAGCAGTGCATCTGTGACCTCTTCATGCGAGACAATCACGTCAATGAAGGTAATGGCCGCCATGCCGGAAAAATCCGGCAGGTTGTTGATTCCCATCATCCTGGCCATGGAGTACATGGAAGATTAGGCACGCGGCCTCCGCGCAACACGCATACGCGGGTGCTGTTCAGTATTTCCGACGGAAAGAACGGCAACATCACGGCGCGCTGAGTTGCAGTAAGCTCGACTGCCTGCGGCGCGTACTTCTTTCTGCTATCGCCGATGTAGTCCTCAACCATGGTTGCGAGTTGAGAAATCATTGCGGGTGGGAGTTTGGTAAGGTCCATAACGAACTTGGTAATTGGGTAAGTTGGTAGTTTGGTAAATTTGCGATGAGTCAATTAGAAACGAGCCGTAAATATACTTCTTTTGGCATCATGGAACAAGCATCAGCGAATTGATCCCGGATATATTGCGTGAGGCAAAAGTAAAGGGCGCTAAAAGCGCCCTTCACAATTACCCATTTACTAAATTACTCAATTACCAATTCCCTAGGCGACTCCCATCTCCGCGGCGATGCGTTCGGTGATAAACGCTTCGATCACGTCGCCCTTCTTTACGTCATTGAAGTTAGCTAGATTGATGCCGCATTCCATGCCGTTGCGCACTTCGCTGGCGTCGTCTTTGAAGCGCTTAAGCGACCCGATTTTGCCTTTGTAAACCTGTACGCCATCGCGTACCAGACGAACATCGGAGTCGCGCTTGATGGTTCCATCCAGCACATAGCAACCGGCGATGGTGCCGGCCTTGGGTACGCGGAACGTCTCGCGGACCTCGGCACGGCCCAGATAAGTTTCCTTGATAATGGGCTCGAGCAGGCCAAGCATCGCTTTCTTGATCTGGTCCTGCAACTCGTAAATGATCGAGTGCAGGCGGATATCGATCTTTTCCATGTCCGCCAACTCCTGCGCCTTGCGCTCCGGACGGACGTTGAAACCGATAATCACCGCATTCGACGCCGAGGCCAGCAGCACGTCATTTTCATTGATGGCGCCAACACCGGTATGCAGGATCTTGATTTTCACCTTTTCGTTCGAAAGCTTGGTCAGAGTATCGGCCAGCACTTCCGCTGAGCCCTGCACATCCGCTTTCAGGATGATAGGCAGTTCCTTCATGCCGGCTGTCTTGATCTGCTCGGCCAGGCCTTCCAGCGAAAGCTTGGAACTCTTGGCCAGCGTGGCTTCACGGGCGCGCTGTTCACGGTACTCGGCAATCTGCCGGGCTTTTTCGCGGTCGGCGACCATCAGCACGTCACCTGATTGCGGCAGGCCTTCCAGACCAAGCACCTCAACTGGAGTTGACGGCGGCGCTTCTTCAACGGCTTTGCTGCGATCGTCAAACATGGCGCGCACTTTGCCGAACGTGTTGCCGATGATGAAATTATCGCCCACACGCAACGTGCCGTTCTGTACCAGGACCGTGGCCACAACGCCGCGGCCGCGATCTACCTTGGCTTCAACCACGGTACCCGTTGCCGGACGCTCTGGATTGGCCTTCAGGTCTTGCAGATCGGCCACCAGGCAGATCATTTCCATCAGCAGGTTCAGATTGGTTCGTTTCTTGGCGGAGACATCCACAAACACCGTGGTGCCGCCCCAGTCTTCAGGCATCAAACCGCGATCAGCAAGCTGCTTTTTCACCCGGTCCGGCAATGCGTCGGGCTTATCGATTTTGTTCACCGCAACAATGATCGGGACCTTCGCAGCTTTGGCGTGGTCCATGGCTTCAAGTGTTTGCGGCATCACGCCGTCATCGGCGGCGACGACCAGAACAACAATGTCGGTTACCTTTGCGCCGCGGGCGCGCATGCGGGTAAAAGCTTCATGGCCCGGAGTGTCAAGGAAGACGATCTGCCGTCCAAAGGCCGGCGAATCCTCCTTGGTGATCTTCACTTTGTAAGCGCCAATGTGCTGGGTAATTCCACCCGCTTCGCCTCCAGCAACGTCAGTCTCGCGGATCGCATCCAGCAGCGACGTTTTGCCATGGTCTACGTGACCCATGATCGTCACCACTGGCGGACGCGTCACAGCGGCCTGGGCTGTGGTCTCTTCAGTGGCGCCGGTAAGCTGCGCCATTTCCTGCGCTGCCTGGTCCTCAAAAGTAATGGCTTCAGACTCAGCGCCAAAGTGCCGCGCCAGCTCTTTCGCCAACTCGTAATCCAGACTCTGGTTTACCGTGGCCATCACGCCCTTCATCAGGAGACGCGCGATAAGGTCCTTGGCGCGGACACCCAGCTTTTCCGCCAGATCCTTTACGCTGGTGCCTTCGCCGATAGTGATCGATCGCGTGATAGGAAGAGGCTCATTCGACAACGCCAGACGCGGCGGTGGCGTAAAGCCCTTCATCGTGCCTTCTTTTTCGCGGGGAATATAAGGCTGGCCAGGGCGACGAGTTGGTCCGCCCGGACGCGCCGGTCTCCCGGCCGGTGGCGGTGGTCCACCGGGTCCAACGCCTCCACCCATTCCCGGACGCGGCGGATATCCGCCGGGACGCGGAGAACTTGTCGGATGCGGACCACGACGCTGCTCGCCGGGCCGTCCCTGATATGGCGGACGAGATCCCGGAGGGCCGCCGCCCGGGCCTGATGGCCGTGGGCGCTGGAAAATTGGCTGCCCGCGCACAATCCCTTGCGGACGTTGTCCTGGGCCGCCGCCCTGCATGGGTCTGGTACCGGGAGCGCCTTGCATCGAACGTCCCTGCGGGGCGCTGGAAGCTGCTGGAGCCCGTGGCGGAGGCGCCGTGTACACCGGACGCGGCCCGGTTTGCGGCGTAATCATTCTGCGCTGCGGCACAATCGGCTGGCCAGGAACAGGCTTGACCGGTGCTGGCGCGGATGGCTGCGTGCCTGCCGCCGCAACTGGAAGCGCAGCGGGAGCTTTGGGCTGCGCGGCCAGCGGCGCTACTATCGCTGCGGGCGGATGCGCCGGCGGCGTAACGATGACTGCAGGTGCTGCGGGCTTTTCCGCTGGCGGAGCCGGAATCACCGCGGCGTGCGCGGGCTTGACCGCCGGAGGAGTGACCACAACTGTTCTTTCCGCTGCCGGAGCAGCTGCCTTGGGAGTTACAACTGCCGGTTTCTCGGCTGCGGAAACTGGAGGGACAACAGGAGCTTGCGGTTTAGCGGCAGGAGGAGACATGGAACTGGCTGCGGGGGCCGTAGGTCGAACTGGCGACGCTGTAGGCTGCTGGTGCTGCTGCTCTCTTTCCCGGAGCAGCCGTGCCACATCGCCAGGCTTGGAGATCTTGGAGAGATCGATCTTCGGCTTGACCTCAGTAGAAGCCGTCCTCTCCCGTGAAGCAGAGCCGGACCTGGCCGCAAAGTGCTTGCGCACGCGTACGGCTTCATCCTCTTCAATCGAGCTTGAGTGGGTCTTTTTCTCGGTGACTCCCACTTCGTCGAGCACATCGAGAATGGCTTTGCTTTTTACCTCAAGCTCTCTGGCCAGATCATTGATTCGAATTTTCATCCGCTCTGTATTTCCTCCAAGTTGCTGCTACGCGATCATAATGACCTCACGGTTTTGTCCTTGTGAAATCTCACTACGATGGTTCTTCTTCTGATTTTTCTTCTGCGCCAGCCAGTTCGGGCTCAACCATGCCTTCCACCGGCGGCTGTTCCTCGCCATGGGTATGGACTTCGGCAACGTCAGCTTCAGGAGCATTCTCCACTCCGGCGATGGCTGCCGCTTCGCTTGCTTGGCCCGTCTCTGCTGCTTCCGCATACTCTGAGGCGGCAGCTTCACCGGCCGTGACTTCAGCCAGCTCTGCACCCTCAGCGCCTTCCACAGCGGCTGTTTCGCCCGCTTCAGGAATAGCTGCAGCTGCGGTTCCCTCAAGGCTGGAAAAGTAATTATTCACCGCAATACTGATTTTTTCCACTGTCTTGGGGCCCACTCCGGGCACTTCTTCCAACTGTTCCGGAGTCATGTCCGCCAGGGCTTCCACTGTGGAAATGCCTGCTTCACTCAGCTTGCCGATCAACGCCTCACCCAAATCGGTGACATTTGCGAGCGGCGTGGCTTGCGCACCCACCAGCGACTCCATCTGCTGCTCCACTTCCTGGCGCTTCTCTTCTTCACTCTTGATATCAATCTTCCAGCCCAGCAGCTTGGCCGCAAGCCGTACGTTCTGCCCTTTTTTGCCGATGGCAAGCGAGAGCTGGCTGTCATCGACTACCACCTCCAGGTGCTTGTCTGACTGGTCAACCACGGTCACGCGGCTTACCTTGGCTGGCTGGAGGGCTTTCTCGGCGAAAGTCACTGGATCTTCGTGATATTCAATGATGTCGATCTTCTCGCCTCGAAGCTCGCGGATGATCGATTGCACGCGCATTCCCTTCATGCCGACGCACGCGCCCACGGCATCCACATCCTTGTCGCGCGACATTACGGCAATCTTGGTACGCTCACCGGCCTCGCGGGCAATGGCCCTGATCTGCACCGTGCCGTCATAAATTTCCGGCACTTCGGTTTGAAACAGGTTTTGCACCAATTCCGGCGCAGCTCGGGAAACCACCACTGCCGGGCCTTTTGAATTCTTGTCCACACGCACCAGCACCGCGCGCACCCGCTCGCCCACAGAGAATGACTCCAGTCGCGACTGCTCTTTCTTGGACATGCGGGCTTCAGCCCGGCCAATGTCAAAGATCACGTCCGGGCCCTCAATGCGCTTTACCGTGGCGTTCAGGATCTCGCCCACGCGCCCAATGTATTCGTTGTAGACCGTGTCACGCTCGGCCTCGCGCACTTTCTGAAAGATGATCTGTTTGGCGATCTGGGCTGAGATGCGCCCCAACCCTTCCGTGGACTTCAGGAAGCGGACTTCGCCTCCCACTTCGGCGTTGGGATCGATGGCCTTGGCCTCTTCCAGCGAGATTTCCAGCTGCGGGTCTTCAATGTCATCTTCTGACGGAAGAATGCTCTTCACCGCGTATACGCGGATATTGCCGCTTTCCTTGTCCAGTTCGCCCTTCAGATTTTCCTGGCTCTTGTCTTTCTTGCGGGTGGCCGCAACAATAGCGTCTTCCACCGCGCTCACCACAATCTGCGGATCAATGCCTTTTTCCCGGCTTAGAGCATCAATAACGTTGTAAATCTCGCTTGCCATAAAAGCTTTCCTTATGATTGCCCTGCTAAATCTCTGGTACTACATTGGCCTTCTCAACATTAGCCAGTTCAATCTCAATTTTCTGTCCCGGCTGCGCGTGGCCCGGTTTCGGCTTCTTCTTGCCCACGACTTCCAGGACCAATCTTCCATCCTGAAAGCTCTCCAGCCGTCCTTCAAAATGCCGATTGCCGTTGACCGGCTCCCGCGTCATCAGCTTGATACGGCTGCCGATAAAGCGCTTGTAATCCTCGTCCCTGGTCAACTTGCGGTCCAGGCCGGGCGATGAAACTTCCAGCGTGTAAGCCGCTCCGGGTACTGCATCCTCCACGTCCAGGATGGTCGAAACCTCCCGGCTGACATTGGCACAGTCCTCGTGCGTGACGCCTTGCGGTTTGTCGATGGTAATTCTCAGGCTGCGCGCTTTGCCGCCGCCCCGCATCTCCACATCAACCACCTCAACCCCATGCGCCGTGGCCACGCGGCCGGCAATTTCGCGAATTGTATTGAGGTCCGCCGCCATCTACTGCTGCTGCATCAACTGTCTGGTCCCCCGTCGACTTGCGCCCGTAGAAGCATGGCCGACTTGCGCGCCGAGCCGTTCGATCAAGCAATCTTGGCCTGTCGCGCCGAGTTGCGCCGTAACAGGCGCATGAGAATCTGCCCACGAGAACAGGTCTCCGGCGGTTTGCCGCGCAGCGGCCAAAAACCTAAAGACCAAAATAAAAGTGGGCCATCCGCCCACTGGTACGTTCGCCACGAATTGGGGACTGCTAACCCACCCAAGCCCATCTTCCGGCCTGAGCCGAAACCAGCTACAACTTCTCAATAATACGCCCATTGGGGGCAAAAAACAACGCACGCTCAGGACATAAATACCGTATTTGACGGGGGAAGTCTGGTGTCTACAAGCCCTTGATCTGCTTCGAGTTCGCAGCTTTTCATAGATCTTAATACACTCTGTGCCTAGTCGCTGTTTCCCATCAAGCCTACGCGCTCCGCTCCGGCCAGATGGCTCACATCCACCACTTCAGCAACAAAGGCAAACTCTATCTCCGGATCGCCTCTCACAAACGCGACCCGATCGTCTCGGCTGC
>JBARMK010000021.1:0-16228 GCA_049802395.1 Candidatus Angelobacter sp. | reverse complement strand
GGGCTGCGCGCCATGTGCGCCATGAGCACGATGCCGTAATCCGTTAGTTTGTTCAGTCTGAACATGTAAGATTTCAGCCCCAGCCCCGACTAGTACACTCGGAAGCCGCATACAATACCAATTCAGTATTATTTTATCGTGTGGGAGGGATAGAATACAAGACCGGATTGGTATTGTTTGTCAAAAGCCGAGCGTTTTCGCGGAGCATGCAATTTCAGCGGAAGAACCCTGGAGTAGCCTTTGAAAGTCCGGATTTGTGGTGTAAATCAAGTGTGAAACTATGAATTTTTCTCGGTCGAAGGAGGCTTCATTGACTACAGGTAAATTTGCCTCGAAAGTCGCCCTTATTGCCGGCGGCACTGGTGGATTAGGCCGCGCCGTCACACTGGCTTTCCTGCACGAAGGCGCGTCGGTGATCTCCACTTATATCAAGAAGGACGAAGCGGACGCACTGAAAGATGCCGTTGGGCCCAGCGCGCATCTGGAACTCTTACCGCTGGATGCCACGGACGAGAACGCGTGCCGCGCATTGGTGGATGGAATCACGGCCCGTCACGGCCATCTCGATATCCTGGTGAACGCAATTGGCGGCTACGCTGGCGGAAAGCCGGTTTGGGAGACTGAGCCAAAGATCTACCAGTTCATGCTCGCCCTGAATCTGCATGCCGGTTTTAACCTGGCGCGCACAGTGGTTCCGGCAATGTTGCGCCAGAAGAGCGGCGCAATCGTGAACATCGCGTCAAAAGCCGCGCTGGATCATGCCGCGGGCGCGGGAGCATACGCAGCAGCGAAAGCGGCCGCTCTGGCATTGTTCGATTGTCTTGCTCAGGATGTAAAAGGGAGCGGACTGAGAGTGAATTCAGTGCTGCCCAGCATCATTGATACCGAGCCTAACCGCAAAGCCATGCCAAATGCCGATTACTCTAAATGGCCTAAGCCAGAAGAGATCGCACAGGTAATTCTGTTTCTGTGCAGCAATGAAGCAAGGCTGATTCATAGCGCGGCGATTCCGGTTTATGGAGAGAGCTGAAAAGCATTGAATTGGCGCAATCCACCGCTTTTTAGGTAAAGAACTGTTAACGCAAACTTCGCGAAACTTCAGGCAGACTGACACAAAGCTAATAATATAATTTGAACTTGAATCTTCGCGTGATTTCTCGTCGTCAATATGCTTGTTCTTTCATGCTGACAATGAGATCAACCTTGAATCTGGCTCATTTTAAAGGACCTGGCAGATGTGGATAGTTCGTTTGGCGCTGCGGCGTCCATACACATTCGTTGTGATGGCGCTCCTGATACTCATACTCAGCCCTATCGTCATTTTTCGCACGCCGGTCGATATCCTTCCTGAAATAAATATTCCGGTCATCAGCATCATCTGGCAGTTCCAGGGCCTCTCGGCGCAGGAAATGGCGGACCGTATCGTCAGCAACACAGAGCGCGGTCTGACTACGATCGTCAATGATATTGAACACACGGAAACGCAGGCCATGGACGGCCGCGCCATTACCAAGGTGTTTTTCCATCCCACGGCCAACCTGCAAACGGCGCTCTCCCAGGTGACCGCGATCTCGCAGACTGCGGTCCGGCAACTGCCTCAGGGCACTACGCCTCCGCTGATCATCGTTTATTCCGCCTCCAGTGTTCCCATCATGCAACTCGGCATCAGCAGCAAGATCCTGCCGGAGCAGACATTGAATGATCTCTCGGTGAACTTCATTCGCCCGCAGATGACCACGGTGCCCGGCGCGGCGATTCCCTACCCTTATGGCGGCAAGCAGCGCGTGGTGGCAGTGGACATCGACACTGCGGCGATGCAGGCCAAGGGCCTGACGCCTGTAGACGTGGTGAATGCCATCAACGCGCAAAACCTGATTCTGCCGTCGGGAACGGCCAAGATCGGCGCTTTGCAATATCAGGTATCGATGAACGGCAGCCCGGACACAATTGCGGAGATCAATGGGCTTCCGGTTAAGACACAAAACGGCGCAACCACCTACATCCGCGACGTGGCGCAAGTGCGCGACGGTTTCTCTCCGCAAACCAACATCGTCCGCCAGAACGGCCTGCGTGGAACGCTCATCACCATCATGCGGAACGGCGGCGCCTCGACCCTGGATATTGTCAGCAATATAAAAGACGCGGTGAAACGCGTGGCCACAACTTTGCCGCCTGACCTTGAGCTCAAACCCCTTTTCGATCAGTCCTTGTTCGTACGCGCTTCTATCAATGGCGTGGTCCGCGAGGCCTTGACCGCCGCCTGCCTTACCGCGGCCATGATTTTGCTTTTTCTGGGAAACTGGCGCAGTACGCTGATCATTGCAATCTCCATTCCGCTCTCCATTTTGTGCTCAGTCATTATGCTGAGCGGGCTGGGCCAGAGCTACAACATCATGACCCTGGGAGGGCTGGCGCTTGCCGTAGGCATCCTTGTGGATGACGCTACGGTCGAAATCGAAAACATTGACCGCAACCTGGCGCAGGGAAAAGAACTGAAGCAGGCGATCCTTGACGGTGCGTCGCAAATTGCGGTCCCAGCGTTTGTTTCTACCCTGTGCATCTGCATCGTTTTTGTGCCCATGTTTTTTCTGACCGGTGTGGCAAAATTCCTGTTCGTGCCGCTGGCTGAAGCCGTGGTCTTTGCCATGCTTGCTTCTTACCTGCTCTCCCGCACGCTCATCCCCACTCTTGTGATGTATCTGCTGCGCGGTCATGAGCATGAAGACAAGTTCAAGGTAGGCCGGGGAATCACCGCTCCTTTGAAGCGCTTTCAAATTGGATTTGAGCGCCGCTTCGAGCAACTTCGCGATGCCTACCACCGCACGCTGCAATCGGCCATGGAACATCGTGGTCTCTTCGTTGGGTGCTTCCTGGGATTCTGCATCCTCTCCATGGGCCTGATTTTCTTTCTGGGCCAGGATTTCTTTCCTGAGGTGGATGCAGGCCTCTTTCGCCTGCACGTTCGCGGCAGAGCAGGTCTAAGGATCGAAGAGACGGCGCGCCTTTGCGATGAAATCGAGAATTATGTCCGCACCAGGATTCCAAAGGATGAACTGGTGACTGTGCTGGATAACATTGGCCTGCCTTACAGCTCGATCAACAATACGTACAGCACAGCCGGCAGCATCGGAACATCGGACGCAGAGATTCTGTTCTCATTAAACCAGGAAAAGCATCATCCCACGGCTGAATATGTAAAACAGCTTCGCGAAGAGCTGCCACGGCATTTCCCTGGGGTCGAATTCTTTTTCCAGCCCGCGGACATCGTCAGCCAGATCCTGAATTTCGGCTTGCCCTCGCCGATTGACGTTCAATTTGTGGGCAAGAACCAGGCGCAGAACTACCAACTCGCGCAAGATTTCGCCAATCGGCTGCGCCACGTACCTGGCGCAGCCGACGTTCATGTCCAGCAACTGATGAACTCTCCGGCGATCATGCTCAATGTTGACCGTAGCAAGGCCCAGCAGGTGGGCTTGCAGCAGCGTGATGTGGCGCAGAACCTGCTCGTCTCATTGAGCGGTAGCTTCCAAACCTCACCTACGTTCTGGCTGAACCGCGAGAACGGTGTTACTTACAACGTCGCCGTGCAGACACCCGATTACCGTGTGGATTCATTGCAGGCGTTGATGAGTACTCCTATTGCAGCGCCCGGAGCACCCTCGCAGGTGCTGGCGAACTTGGCCACGGTTACGCCGACAGTGACTCCGGCTGTGGTCTCCCATTACAACATCCAGCCGGTAATGGACGTCTATGCCGGCGTACAAGGTCGCGATCTGGGTGGCGTGGCGCGGGACATGCGCAAGATCGTCAATGAATTCCAGAAGAAGCTGCCGCGCGGTTCGCAGATAGTGGTTCGCGGGCAGGTTGAAACAATGAACAGCTCTTTCGTCGGCCTGGGCATCGGCCTGGTGATGTCGATTGTCCTGGTTTATTTGCTGATCGTGGTGAATTTTCAGTCGTGGCTTGATCCCTTCATCATTATTACCGCCCTTCCCGGCGCGCTGGCAGGGATTGTGTGGATTCTTTTGCTGACCCGCACCACGTTGAACGTGCCCTCTCTTATTGGCTCGGTGATGTGCATGGGCGTGGCGACTGCGAATGCCATTCTGGTAATCTCTTTCGCCCGTGAGCGCATGGATGAAGGACTTACCGCCTGGGACGCGGCCCTCGAAGCCGGCTATACGCGCATGCGTCCTGTGCTGATGACGGCGCTGGCTATGATTATTGGCATGATACCCATGGCCTTGGGAATGGGCGAAGGCGGCGAGCAGAATGCTCCGCTGGGCCGCGCGGTAATTGGCGGGCTGATATTCGCCACAGTCGCAACTCTCCTGTTTGTGCCGGTAATCTTCAGCATGATCCACGGACGCAGGCAGCGCAAAGGTGCGGCGATTGCTGAAGAGCCGCAGGAACTTTATTCGAGAACGTAAAAGGATTTATGACACAGGTGACGGAACAGAGCACTACACAAGACGCAACAGCTAGCCCGCCAGACCCCAAAAAACCGGGACAGCAAAATACACAGCCAACAAATAAGAGCGGCCGGCTGGCGCTGATTGTCCTTGTGGTGCTTCTACTTGCGGGTGGTTTTACGATTGCGCGACGTCTCACGGAACGCGGCGCGCTGGCCAAGGAGACCGAGGGTCTGGCCGTAGTGACCGTTGGCGTAACCAAGCCCACTATTGAGCAGGCCTCTGACCAATTAGTCCTGCCGGCACAGCTCCAGGCTTACACGGAGTCCGCCATCTTCGCGCGCACCAACGGATATTTGCTGCGCTGGCACAAGGATATGGGCAGCCACGTAAAAAAAGGCGAGCTGATGGCTGAAATTGATACTCCGGAAGTCGACCAGGAACTCTCGCAGGCCAAAGCCGCGCGCCAGCAAACTGAAGCCCAGCTACAACTGGCAAAATCAACCGCTGAGCGCTGGATCAACCTGCGCAAGACCGATTCGGTATCGCAACAGGAAGCCGACCAGCAGACCAGCGCGTATGCGCAGGCACAGGCGAATTTCGCCGCTGCGGATGCCAACGTCCGCCGTTTGCAGCAGCTTGAATCTTTTAAGCGAGTGGAGGCTCCTTTCTCTGGCGTGGTTACTCGCCGCAACACCGATACTGGTGCACTGATCACAGCCGGGAGCGCCGGCCAGGGTAAAGAGCTATTTGATATTGCGCAGGTGGATCCTCTGCGTGTTTACGTCAGCGTTCCGCAAAGCAGCGCTGCCTCTGTTGGTGCGGGGCTGACCGCTTACATCGAACTGCGGGAATTTCCCGGCCAGAAGTTCATCGGCAAAGTAATGCGTACCGCTGATTCCATTGATCCCGCCACGCGCACCCAGCTTACGGAAATTGATGTTCCCAACAAAGATGGCCGCCTATTGCCCGGCGCTTACGCGGAAGTCCATTTTGCCGTCCCCATCCAGACCCTCCGTATCTCAGTGCCCGTCAATGCCCTCCTTTTCCGGCCTGAAGGCCCGCGCGTGGCGGTAGTGGGATCGGACCGTAAAGTCCATTTGAAGCCTATCCATATCGGACGGGATTTTGGCACCAAGGTTGAGATTCTTGGCGGGCTCGATCCCAACGACCAGATCGTGGTAAACCCCGCTGACTCGCTGGAAGACGGGCAGGAAGTGAATGTAAAGACCGAGGGCGGAGCGAGACAGTGAGATCTGGCTTCTTACGGCCCGTTTTCGCCGCAACGTCTCTACTGATCCTGGCCGGTTGCGCGGTAGGACCGAACTATCACCGTCCTGCCGTCACGACGCCTTCGGCTTGGAGAGAGCAGGCGCCCTGGCGCCCTGCCGATCCTAAAGACTCTATCCCCAAGGGCGATTGGTGGACCACTTTTTCTGATCCCGAATTGAACCAGTATGAAGCTCAGGCCACCAAGGCCAATCAGACGATCGAAATCGCGCGCTACCAGTTGCAGCAGGCGAGAGCTTCGGCGCGCATCAGCCAGTCCGGCTGGTTTCCGCAGTTGGGCGCGGGGATTTCCGGCCAGCGTGCGCAAACCTCCGCCGGAAAGCCCACCACAACCGGAATACCTTTGACCGGGACCTCAACCCAAAACGACTTCCTGGTTCCCTTTAACCTGACCTGGGAAGCGGACGTTTTTGGCGGCATTCGGCGCGGGGTGGAATCGGCGAATGCCTCGTATCAGGCATCTGCTGCCGCGCTGGAAAATGTGCGGCTGGTGATTACTTCTGAGCTCGCGGTCGATTTCTTCACCCTGCGGGAGCTTGACGCTGAGATCGCGGTCGTGGATTCTTCAGTCCAGTATCAGACCAAGTCGCTGACTTTGGTGCAGAACCGGCATGCTGGCGGCATTGCTTCCGGCCTGGATGTGGCCCAACAGGAAACGCTGCTCAACTCCACCCGCACGCAGGCCACTCTCCTTCGCTTGCAACGCGCACAATTCGAACACGCTATCGCGTCCTTAGTCGGTGTTCCGGCGTCCAGTTTCAGCGTGCCCGTGAAACCACTGGCGGTGGCTCCGCCGATCGTCCCCTTAGGGGTACCGTCTGATGTTCTGGAGCGCCGTCCCGATATTGCGCAAGCCGAGCGGTTGATGGCTTCACAGAATGCCCAGATCGGCGTGGCAAAAAGCGCTTTCTATCCGGGCATCAACCTTTCCGTAGGCGCCGGCTTTGAGAGCAGCGATATCGGCAAGATCGTCAGTGCGTCCACTGGCTTCTGGGCTCTAGGCGCAAACGTTGCCGAAACACTTTTGAGCGGCGGCAGGCGAAAGGCCCAGGTCAATTTTGCTGAATCGGCCTATGGCGCTTCCGTGGCGAGTTATCGCCAGACTGTACTCACCGCGTTCCAGGAAGTGGAGGATTCCCTGTCCGGGCTGAGCGTTCTGGCCCAGGCGGCTGAAACCCAGCAGCAAGCCGTGGATGCCGCCCAACGTGCGCTTAACATTGCCAATGATCGTTACACAGGCGGGCTGGTAACGTATCTCGACGTGGTGAATGCGGAGCAGACGCTTCTGGACACCCAGCGCCTGGCTACGCAAATCCTGGGCCAGCGGCTAACCACGTCGGTAACGCTGGTGAAAGCGCTGGGAGGTGGCTTCGATTCTTCCAGCCTGCAAGCCATTCGCGTCAAGGCCACATTAAAACAAGCCCTTCAACCCTAAACATGCCCTTTGCTGCGCGTTTTCTCGCTCCGCCGCTTCTGGTGCTCAGCATCATTGCCGGCGCGAACGCGCAATCCCGCCGCAAGCCACCCCAGTTGACGGACTACCTGGCTTTGATCGAGCGGGCCTCGGAAAACGAAACTCGCGCGCTTGAGTCGCCTGTTCCCTATCAGTTCACAGAACGGCTGCAGTGGAGTTGGGGGTCTGAATCTCGCTCCGTTATTGAGACCGCCGAGGGACGCGCGGACCGCATAGTCCTGTTCCGCGATGAGCCGCTGCAGTCCGACCAGCAGGCCAAGCAGAGACGCCGGCTGGAAAAGCTTCTTCGGGACCATGACGCGGTAAAGGATGAGTTACAGGACCAGAAAGCGGAAACCCAGCGCCGCATCCGGATGGTGAAGGCCTTTCCCAAAGCTTGCCTTTTCGAATTTGCCGGCCGGGAAAACGGGCTTCTGCATTTTACCTTTCGTCCGAATCCAGGGTTTTCTCCCAAAGACCGGGAGACACAAATGTATCGGGGGATGGAAGGCGAGATGTGGCTTGAGCCGGCACAGGAACGCATTGTGCGTGTCGAGGGCAAGCTGGTCAAAGACGTATCTTTCGGCTGGGGAATTCTAGGGCATCTAAACAAGGGGGGCATTTATGAAATCGCACAGACCCAGGTTGCTCACGGAGTCTGGCGCATTGCGGCCCTGAATGTTGACGTGAAAGGAAGGGTTTTTCTCGTCGACAGCTTCAAGTTCTTCCGGGAAGAGAGTAATACCGGGTTCCATCCGACCTTGGCATCCATGAGCTACCAGGATGCGGTCCATGCGCTGCTTTCCATGCCCGCGCCCGCATCGGATGACGAACGACATCAAGAGCCTGCTACGCGCGGCCAGCATCGGTCGTCACAGCCGCACGAACAAGGGTCGCAAAAGCCAGCCTCCGAGCACCCGTAAATCCTCATATTGCTGCTGTCGCAAATTATTTGCAAGCTCTTGAACCAAACGGTAGTGTCCTAAACTTGCGTTGAAAGCAATTCCCGCAGTGTCCATATGTGATCTGTAATCCCTGCTTCCATCGCGGGTGTTACTCTCAGTGACTTGTGTATCCTGCAAAAATTGTAATACGCGAAATGCAGAGCGCAAGCGGCTTTGTGATTGTCCAGCTTCTTTGAGAATGCATTCGTAAGCCTAGTGAAGCGGCGAATTGCCATGCGAATTGTGAGGTTTTGCCGCTCAATATAGCTGGTGCTGACATGGCGCAGATCGGGCCGACCATCCCTTATTTTGACTATCGTTTCTATCATTGGCGCTGGTGAATAACGTCCTGCTGCATCATGTTGGCCGTGGTCGCCATATATTTTTATCAACTGTGCAAAATCGGCTTGTCCGGCAAACACATCTTCTACGCCTCTGCGATAGAAATGAAATCCATCCGTGGTCAATTGGAAACGGTGTTCCTCTGCGATACGATCCCGCAAATTGGTAAGAAAACGGTAAGTTGTTTCGCGGTCACGTCGCCCGACAGCATAAGCAGGGATCAATTTTGACTCAGCATCAATCGCTACGAAAATCCACGCATCGCCTAATTCGTCCGCGTCCTCTACTCTCACATTGCGCTGTTTCTTGCCGATAAATGACCAAATTTCATCCGCTTGGATGCGCTTGCATTGCAGGTTGCGCATCTTCGTATCCATCAAGGCCACGCAACGCTCACCGGCAAGCACCAATAAGCGAAGGATTGTGTCGCGGTGTAGCTGCGTGATACGTTCTGTGCTGCGGATGCTTGTTCCTTCAATCAAAAGCTGAATCGCCAGAAGCGCTTTGCCCTCTGGGACGGTCATAGAACCAAATAGCCTTTCACGGTTTTCGGTATAAGTCTTGCGGCAACCAGAGCAACGGAAACGCTTCAATCCGTTCCGATGTTTGCCGAACTTGCTGCATTCAATGTTGCATGTTTGGCAATGCATGATCCTAAAATACAGCAAGCGGTTGCTGTTTGTCAAGGCCCAAAGCAAGAAAGTTTAGCTACAGCTAAACCATGGTTGACAATGGGCTTTAGTTGCAGCTAAACTTTTACCTGTGGCCAAATCAAGATGCCAGTATTCACGTTCACGCACATTAGCGGTTACTCCTTCCGCCGCTGTGCATTGGGTTTCATCTCTGCGGATGGGGTTCCTAACTTGGACGCGAAAGCGCATTTTGACGGTTTGACCAACAAGGATTCAGACTTGGTGCGAAGCCGCATCGGCATTTGGCTAGAAGGTAAGTCATATGACAAATACCACCATGGCTGGCCGAACAATCCACCATACAAGCTGTGCCATGTGTTTAAGTGGGAAAAGCGCCACAAGCCTCAACGGCTCTATGGATTTAAATGCCACCCCAAACCGGATACAGATAAAGGATTTACTCTCTGCGTGTTGGCATATTTTGACACGAAAGATGACACGACGAATTACGCGATCTTGGAGCGGCTCAATAGACTTCGGCAAGACCTAAACGTCATAGCAGCAATATCCATTGCATATCCAGAATACGGAGGAAAATCAAAATGGGCGATCTAAAACAACCTCACTGGACGGGTTCCACCAGTAGCTTTGTTGCCAAAATATCTGCTGACTTTGTGCTCCAGATCGAACAGGAACTAGATAAGAGGCCATTGAGCCAAGCCGAATTCGCATCATTGTTAGGCGTAACAGAAGGCTCAGTGTCCCAGAAATTTAATCACCCTCCAAATTTCAAACTGAGCACTGCTGTGGAGTTCGTGCGTGCTATTGGCCGCAAAGTCGCTCTTGTCGCCTATGATGATGGCGATCCAAACAATGAACGCGGTCCCATCAATTCGGAAATTTTTTATGAATGCTGGAAGAGAGCGGGCCGTCCAATTGATTTCTTTGATCTAGCATTAACACCTCCGCAACAGTCCGTCGGATCTCAGATGGTAGCGGTCCAGTCCGTGAGTGGGCTAGAAGGCAATTGGTCATTAAACGGCTTAGGGATTGCAAATAAAAAACCCCCTGAGAGGGTTCTGAGCGGAGAACTGAGTGGAGATTCAAATAAGGTGGCCGGACTATGACAGACACAAAACAGCCTGAAAAACCAACGGAAGCGCCAACGCGGATTAAATGGGTAGCATCGCCACACGGCGTATTTGAGTACTATTCAAACCAGGGGACGGTCACTTGGTCACTGGATGACGTCATGCTGCACTTCGCGCAGATCAGTACGCTAGAAAGCACTGCTCCAGGAGAAAAACTTTCTACCGTCAACATCGAGAGGGCTAGGATCACAATTCCATGGCGTGGCGCGAAGATTCTCCAGCTTCAATTAGCGACGCTTATCGCAAACTACGAGAGCGTTAACGGGGAAATTAATCTCACGCCGCAACTAACATCCAACGAGGGAACTTAAACGGAGGGCGTTTAGCAGGTGCTAGGGCCGGTCTTATAAACCGGAAATCGTGTCGAGCGATTGGGGTCCGAGTCCCCCGCCCTCCTCTTTTATTGTATCGTGCTTGTCAATTTGGCTTCTGCTTAGGTGGCCTACCGCCCTTTTTTTCCTTCCGCATTCCAGCTATCTGACGGAAGTAATCTGAGCCACGCTTAGCGGTCTTTTTGCCGCCCTTCTGTCCCAGCGTAGCGGCTGGCGATGTCTCTAGCAGATCATCGGCCAGAAAAACAGCGGATGCCAAAAGTTCTCTCAGCCGCGCTGAGCGGCCCTCCGGCAATTCGGTTGTGTTCACGATGTCCTGAGCTTCCGCAATGACGTTGCGCAATGCCTTCAGGTCATTTTTTATCGCCATATTCAAACCGTACCATTATGCGGATGACAGTGCAACCGCTTGCTGTTTTAGGGGAACCCGCCATCTCTGGCGGGTTTGGATTACTAACGAGACGACCTGCTATGCACAGGTCGCCAGCGTTTGAGCGGTTTGTATTCTCCGGTTTTCCAGCTTGTGAACTCAGGGTAGACCATGACATACGGTTCAAGATCGAACGTGAGAGAGGTCTTGTCCTCGAAACGGATGTCGATGAGGAAATATTCTGGGGTAACGTCCAGTTCGACACGTTCAACAGTTTTGCCTCTGGCTTGAGGGAACGCCAGAACGCGCCGGTAGGCTTTCTTTTTGGTACGCTTACGGTCAGCCATTTTTCGCCTCTTTGCAGGTGAATTTTGGTTAGGGCTGCGAACGTGTTGACGCACGAACGCAGCCCGTTTACGTTTATGGCTGAGTAGAAGATTTGGCGCAAGAGAAAAACGCTTCAACGCAAGTTTAGGACACTACCAACCAAACCATCCTTGATTTGCATCAAAGAACACATGGTGAAGCGTGTAGCGCTCATAGTCGCGGGGTGGATGTTCCTGATGTTGGGTGCTGCAGGTATTTTTCTGCCAGTTCTTCCGGGGATTCTTTTTCTATTGATCGGACTCTCGATCTTATCCGCGGAATATGAGTGGGCGCATCGCTGGGTTTCATCTCTTAGCCGCCGCTTTCCCGCCGCAGACCGCAAACTTCAGACTATGTTTACCCGACGGGCCAAACCTACGGCTGTCTAAGTCTTTGTGATCAAATAAAAACGCGTGTGTACGCTGTTTTTCCTTCTGGGGTCCTTCTCCTCTTGGCGAGCGAAAATCTCCAGATCATGTAAAAATGAAGAACCATGCTCGGCAATCCTGAAGCTCCAATCGCCGCGGGTTCGGCTGCCGCGCTCAGCCGTATGGTTGTGGACGCAGCTCAGCGGATTCACTCTTCTGTCACTGAAACACCTTTGGAGCCTGTTCCTGACATTTTTCCCGGCGGTAGCGCCACAGTACTCTTCAAGCTGGAGAACCTGCAGCAGACCGGTTCATTCAAGCTTCGCGGCGCAAGCAACAAGATCCTTGCGCTCGACGGCCGTCAATCGGCAAAAGGCGTGATCGCCGCTTCCAATGGCAATCATGGACTGGGTGTGGCCGCCACCTCACGGCGTGCAGGCATTGCCGCTGAGGTTTACGTTTCTTCCCGTGTGTCACCGTCGAAAGCCAAACGCATCGAAGATCTCGGCGCGCGTATTCAACGTGCGGGAGATGACTCGCTGGAAGCGGAACTGGCAGCCCGCGCCGCCGCTTTGCGCGAAGGCAAGGTCTTCATCTCTCCCTACAACGATCTGGAGGTTATGGCAGGTCAGGGCACAATTGCCGTGGAGTTACTGCGGCAAACCGGTCACATTGATGCCGTTTTTGTCGCGGTCGGTGGTGGAGGTCTCATCGGCGGAATTGGCGCCCATATGAAGCAGGCGTCTCCGCACACGCAAATTATTGGCTGCTGGCCGGAAAACTCCCGCGTGCTTTATGAGTCAATTCAGGCAGGCCGTATTCTTGATTTTCCCGAGCAGCCAACGCTATCGGAAAGCACTGCCGGCGGTCTCGAACCTGGATCGACAACGCTGGATATCTGCCGCCAAGTCATTGATCGTTCGGTGTTGGTTGCGGAAGAGGAGATTCTTGCGGCTATGCGGCGAGTGCGCGCCGCCAGGGGATGGCTGATCGAAGGCGCAGCGGCTGTGGCAGTGGCAGCGCTTCTGAAGAAGTTCCACGATTACGCAGGAAAGACCGTGGCAGTTGTGATCTGCGGAGGGAATGTGTCTCCAGAGATCCTACGCCAACTGGAATGATTACTTCTTCAGACCGCTGACGATGATGTCGCCGTATACATCTTTGGCCTGATGAAATTCTCCATAGTCAGTTGCGAACGAGTCATCTATTCCGCTGCAACTGCGGTTCACCAGTGCCGATAGCAGCGGGTTCATGCCTCCCAGGGCTCCTCGAATATTCTCTCCCAACGAACCGAAGGTACGCGGAATCCACGATCGTTTACGTTGGACCGTTGTGAGATGTATGTCGCTGAGTTCCGAAAGGTTGCCGAGTATCCTGCTCTGTAACGCCTGGCGATCGTAGATGCGCTGGAAAAAATAAGCTTCTTGATCGTCCGTCTTGCGGGCCGCGCCGGAAAAACCAATCCTCTTTTGTTCAATGTACCTGTTACCGAAGGGAAGGCTCAACAGCAGGAGGCCTCCAGGCTTGAGCACACGCAACAATTCGCAGATTGCACTGAAATCGCCGCTCTCTCCTTCAACGTGCTCCAGCACCGACATTGAGTACACAATGTCAAACTGCTCGGCGGGGAATTCGAGAGATCGAGCGTCCTGAAGCGAAAAACTCACTCTGCCTTTCGCGCGGGGCTGGAGCGTCTGCCACATCACTTTGTATTCTTCCACGTTGAGTTCGCTGATATCAGTGAGAGCTAGGTCCGCTCTGGTCTTCAACCCCAGGTATAAACCAAGCGTTTTCGGACTTCCGACATCAAGGATATTTATTTGAACGTCTGGGGCGGCATGAGCCAGATAACCAGAGATTGCCTTGTCAAACCAGTAATATTCGGGAAACCGGGTGTAGGAGTTGATCGGCTGTGTCAGTTTTCCGGCAGTTTTCTTGATTCCGAGTCGTAAGCCATTGCCAAGCAGGTTGGCGATGCCAGCGCGCAGCCCAAATGAATAGTATTTGAGTTCGTTGTGGGGGAACAAGCTTGTCTCAGGTTTGCTGCCGCTTTAGTACGCAAAAGAACCAGAATGCCGCGACCGCTAGTCCATCAATTTGTAACAATAAAGGACTTTGGAAGCAACATGAATCTCTCGGTTTTGATCTTGCACCCGGGAAACATCTTCTTCAATTTGCGCTTGGATATCCAGGTGACGTCATACTTGTACGCCCGCTTCCACAACCAGCCGTTCAGCGTGAAGTAGCGCAGAAATCCTGGCTTTAACCATGACGCAGGAAGCCAGTGCAGAAAGAGAGCGGAGAGGTGCGGATCGATAGGAAACAGCCGGGAAGGCGTCTGACAATAGATGCGCTTGCCCACTCGCAACATTTCATTGGCAAACTTGAATTGGTTCTCCTCGCTGCCTACATGTTCGATTGCAGAATTGGAAAATGCAAGATCGAACGATTTATCCCTGAAGGGGACTTCGCAGCCCGAGCCCAGCACATAATTGTATCCTCTTGGCGTTTCAGCAAAGTCGACATTGAGAATGGTGATCCCTTCGCTTCGTCCTATTTGCGGCCACATATAATGCGCCCCGCCCATATCCAAAACTGTTTGACAGCTC
This sequence comes from Candidatus Angelobacter sp., assembly GCA_049802395.1. Lineage (GTDB taxonomy): Bacteria > Acidobacteriota > Terriglobia > Terriglobales > Acidobacteriaceae > Angelobacter. Next base: position 1,959 of record JBARMK010000021.1, on the reverse strand, counting down.
TTATATTCTTTGACAAAGTTCTTGAAGCGGCGGCTGCGGAAATAGCTCCGCAGGGGCATTTGGAAGTCGACTGGGTCCATAAAGAAAAAACATTCTAAAGGAATTCGATCATGTTGTGTTGTGCCTGGCCTTCCAGGTTCGCAGCATGGAGCAGGTGGTCAACACAACCCTTCATGAAGATTGCAATCGATGTACATAGTCTGGGCACTCAAGCCGGCGGCAATGAAACCTATTATCGTCAACTCTTGCGTGGATTGGCCGCTGACCGAAATCAGAACCGGTATTCTCTCCTCCACACTCATCCATTTAACCTGCCTGCAATTGACAATGACCGTCGCTTCAGTCTGCGCAAAATCCCGAAAAACGCGGCCCTGCGCCTTTCCCTTGCTCTTCCCTGGCTGCTGAAACAAATCAAGCCTGATATTTTTCACTGCCAGTATATTCAGCCACTTTGGGGACGGCCAAGAACAATCGTAACAATTCATGACCTGGCCCATGAACATCACCCCGAATTCTTCCATCCGATCGAGGCACTACGGATGAAAAAGTTGGTACGCTGGACGGCGAAACAGGCCAATCACATTCTGACCGTTTCTGAGTTCTCCGCCGCTGATATCTCAGAGCGCTTTGCGCTGCCTCGCGACAAGATCACAGTGGCTTATCAGTCTCCTTCGCCCGAATTCCACCCCAGAGACAAAGAACTGTGCTTGCAACATCTGTTCCGCACCTATGCGATACGTCCGCCCTTCATACTGTATGTCGGCAGGATCCAGGCGAGAAAAAACCTTCCCCGCCTCGTCGAGGCCTATGCACGAGTTAAAAAAACCGGCTTGGCTGCCAATCTAGTCATCGTCGGCAAGCGTGACTGGCAGTCCGAGCGCTTGCTCTACACCATACGGGAGCTTGGGCTTGAGTCGTCTGTAATGTTTACTGGTTTTGTCCCATTCGATGATCTACCGCTGTTTTACAATGCCGCCGAACTCTTCGTGTTCCCATCTTTTTTTGAAGGCTTCGGTCTGCCGGTCATTGAAAGCATGGCCAGCGGCGTCCCGACCATTACCTCATTCGGATCGTCATTGGAAGAAGTGGCTGGCGACGGGGCCCTCTTGATAGATCCTTACGATACAAACTCGATTGCCGCAGCACTGGAGAAAGTGCTGGGCGACCAGACCCTGCGTCAGCAGCTGATCAGCCGAGGGCTACAACGGGCAAGTCAATTTGGGCCAGATGACCTTGCAAATAAGACGCTCGCTGCCTATCGCTCCGTCGCTTGACCTCGAAGTAATAACAGACTTATGTCGCTATCACTGGCTCTGACTTATGCCTTTGCTGCAGGTAGCGGGCGAGCCCCTCTTTCCAATCCGAGAACACATTCAGTGACCTGCTTTTCAGCGCTTGGTTCTCCAAAACGGAATACTTCGGACGCAGCGCTCTGGCAGGAAACTCCCCCGGGCTTGCCCTTTCCAACTGCACTTTGGTTCCACTAAGCGCGAAGATGGCCTCTGCAAAGTCATACCAGGAGCAACTCCCCTCCGAGCTAGCATGATAAACACCATAATCGGCTGTAGCGCTTAATGCGACCAATTGGCTGGCTATCTCGGCGGTTGGAGTAGGTGTTATCAACTCATCGTCCACCACGCGCATTTTGCCTTGCTCTCTAGCCAACTTCAGCATCCGCTCCACAAAGTTCAGGCCGCCTTTGCCACGGCATGGGTGATGCCCATAGATACCCGAAACACGCACCAGAAAATGCCACGGTGTTGCGGTGCGCACAAAATGTTCGCCTGAAAGCTTACTGTTTCCGTATACATTCAAAGGCATCGGGGGGTCTTCTTCTGTATAGGGTGTTTTCTTCAATCCGTCGAAGACATAATCCGTGCTGATGTGAATTAAGGGTGCGCCTAAAGCACGGGTGACCTGGGCCACGTTGCGCGCGCCCAGTGCATTGACAGCAAAAGC
>JBARMK010000020.1:0-3715 GCA_049802395.1 Candidatus Angelobacter sp. | reverse complement strand
ATCGCCTCTGGCCTAAGCGTGCACACGCTCTCTCTTCCACGCTTCGTCTTGATCACAATCCGCGCCCGCACCAGGTAGGCAATATGTTTTGAAATCATCTGCTGCGAGAGTGCAAACGGCTCCGTCAATCCATGCACAGAGGCAGGCCCAAGGGAGAGTCGTTCGATCATCGCCCGGCGGGTTGGATCAGACAGAGCCGCAAATGTTGTACCTAATTTATCCACAACCCTATGGTAGTGAATTATCCGTCGATGTCAAGTGTGAATTTTGGAGTTCCAGATTTCTGTTTCCTGATCTCTGAACCCTGACACCTGCGCTAATTTATGCTCCACCGTGCCCCGCGTATCGCAGCTAGGTTTGCATGGTTTAACAAATAGGCTTACCTTGAACAATTACTCAATGCTCATTGCTGAATGCTATTTGCTGATTGCCAGATGCTAAAATGAAAGACTAAGCCCATCCTCATGGACCGCGCATACATCCGCAATTTTGCCATCATCGCGCACATCGATCACGGCAAATCCACGCTTTCTGACCGGCTTCTGGAGCTGACGGGAGCGCTCGCCATGCGCGAGATGCAGGCCCAGGTCCTGGACGCGATGGACCTGGAGCGCGAACGCGGGATTACCATCAAAGCCCACGCCGTGCGCATGAAATACACGGCAAAGGACGGCCAGGAATACCAACTCAATCTGATCGACACGCCTGGCCACGTTGATTTTTCTTATGAAGTCTCTCGTGCCCTGGCTTCGTGCGAAGGGGCCCTTCTGGTGGTCGATGCCTCGCAGGGAGTGGAAGCGCAGACGCTGGCGAACGCCTACCTGGCCATCAATCACGGCCTGGAGATCATTCCGGTCATCAACAAAATCGATCTCCCCAGTGCGGACATTGAACGCGCTAAAGAGATGATCGAACAGACGGTTGGGCTGGACACGAAAGATGCGGTCCTGGTCAGCGCCAAGAGCGGTATGGGAGTGCCTGAACTGCTGGAAGCCATCGTCAAGCGGCTGCATCCGCCGAAAGGCGATCCTTCCAACGCGCTGCAAGCGCTGATTTTCGATTCGTGGTTTGATCCTTATCGCGGCGTGATTGTCCTGGTCAGGGTTTTCCAGGGCACATTGCGTAAAGGAATGAAGGTACGTCTGTGGTGGAACGGGAAGACGCTTGATGTGGAGACGCTGGGCGTCCTCACCCCCAAGCCGGTGGAGATTGACGAACTGGTTGCGGGCGAAGTCGGCTTCATGATCGCCAACAATAAGACAGTTTCCGATACCAAGATAGGCGACACTATCACCGACGATGCCCGTCCCGCGATTGAGCCGCTTCCTGGCTTTGAAGATATCAAGCCGATGGTCTTTGCCGGACTCTACACGGTGGACGCCCACGAACACACGACTCTGCGCGATGCGCTGGAGAAGCTGCGTCTTAACGATTCATCATTCTTCTTTGAGCCGGAAAGCTCGGCCGCCTTGGGGTTTGGCTTCAGGTGCGGCTTTCTTGGGCTGTTGCACATGGAAATCATCCAAGAGCGTCTGGAGCGTGAATTCGGACTCGAGCTCATTACCACGGCGCCGGGCGTGCGTTATCAGATCACCAGGACTGACGGAGAGAAGATTACAGTCGAAAATCCTTCGCGCTGGCCCAACCAGAGCGAGATCGCAAAGATTGAAGAGCCGGTGATTCTGGCCACCATCCTGACCAACGAAGAATATGTTGGAGGCATTCTCAAGCTGGTGGAAGATAAGCGCGGCAAGCAAAAAGGATTTGAGTACGTGAGCGCCAGCCGTGTGATGCTGACCTATGAATTGCCGCTGAACGAGGTGGTGCTTGATTTTTATGACAGGCTCAAAACTATCTCGCGCGGCTACGCCTCACTGGACTACCATCTCGCCGGGCACTGGGAATCGCCAATGGTAAAGCTTGACATCCTGGTAGCAGGCGAGCCGGTGGATGCGCTCTCCATCATCGTGCACCGCGATTTCGCTTATGATCGCGGACGGGCGCTGGTCTCAAAGATGCGCGAGCTGATTCCGCGGCAGATGTTTGAGGTCGCTATCCAGGCTTCAATCGGCGCCAAGATCATTGCGCGTGAGACTGTAGCGGCCATCCGCAAAAATGTGCTCGCCAAATGCTACGGTGGCGACATCAGTCGCAAGCGCAAGCTCCTGGAAAAACAGAAAGAAGGCAAAAAGCGCATGAAACGCATTGGCAAAGTGGACATCCCGCAGGAAGCCTTCCTGGCCGTTCTGAAAGTCGGCGACCACGCGTGATGCTTTGATCTAAGAAAAAGTTGCTGCCCTGAAATGTGCAAATCCTTAACCTTTGCCCGCCTCGACTGCTCATTTTTTGTGCACCGTCACATGCCTGAGAGTAGGCCCTCGTAAGTAGTTGAAAAAAAGCATCTTGCAAACTGCAGCGATAGTGGGGCAAATGGCTTAAGTCATTGAAAATCAGCGTTCCTGGTTGCTCCGCGATTGCGGATTTGCACAAAGTTTTCCACAATCGCGGAATCGTGAAGTCTCTTTAATGGCCCTCTTTCCTGAAGTTTACGGTGATGAAGGTTTCCACTTCCACCGCCTGCCCATTGAGGTAATACGGACGGTATCTCCACTGGCCGACTGCGTCTTCAGCGGCGCGCACCAGCAGCGGATGTCCACTGATCACATTCAGGCTCATGATCCTGCCATCGCGGGCGATGATGGCATGCAGTTTCACTTCTCCTTGAACCCCGGCTGCAATGGCTATCTTGGGATATACCGGCTCAACCCTGTTGATGAGTTGCGCTTCAGATAGCACCGAGATGACGCGCTGGACTCCAGGTTTGATTGTGGGCCCATGATCGTTACCGTTGTCTATGAGATTGCTGGGCAAAGCATTGTTAAAAGCGTAAGGGCTATAAGGTGTCGCTTCCTCTGGGTTCGTTGTGGTGGCAACACGCGGTCCGGTGTAAATGGCGTTTGGATTGTCGCTGACAAGGGCCACCACCTGCGGCTGCGGCGCCGAGGTTGTTGGTCCACAATTGCAATTGCGCTGGACCGGGACACCTTCTACGGGTTCCACAGGGTTTTGCCGCAATGGCGTAACGATCGCCACGCGTGCAGAAAGGGGTATTACGCCGGTTGAAAGCAGCGGCACCAATACAGCGATCCCAGCAAGGATAGTTTCCAAAGTAAAAGCGGTTGCCATGGACCAGCGCTTGCCCTTGCGCGCGGCGGGTGAAGATTCAAGCAGGGTTTCTCCAAACATTCCGTACACCTCCGATGAAGAAATTGGACACCGGAGATCAGCAGGGAAGTTCTGTGGCGAGCAAAAATAAAAAGGCCGCCATTGCAGGCGGCCGATGGAGATTTCAGGAACTATTACGGTTTCTTCGGTGTCGCAGCAGGCTTCGCTGCCGGCGCCGCAGGTTTGGTTGCTGCGGGACCCGCCGGCTTGGGAGCAGGAGCGGAAGTACCCACGGGATTCTCAACATTGTAAGCATCCACCAGTTCTTTCGTGATCACCGTGCCCTGTGTGGCCCAGAGCACGGGAGAAGTTTGCGGATTGGAAACATCCAGCACAATAGCGTAGCCGTTGTCTTTGGCGTATTTTTCCAGCACCTTCAGCATCTTCCCGCCAATGTGGTTCACTACTTCCTGTTCCGCCTGCTGAAACTCGGCTTGTGCGTCCTCATAATTGCGTTGCAGCGCTTTTTGCTTGGTGTCAATCGCCTTGG
>JBARMK010000019.1:0-5006 GCA_049802395.1 Candidatus Angelobacter sp. | reverse complement strand
GTTTTTGTTCCATCCATGATTCATTCCTCAAAATCAATTCGATTTATCAAGAGACGTGTCTTGTGCGATCGCATCCCGCCGTTCGCCTTCAATCAGCCGCTCACCATATTCGGCAATCAACAGGCCGCCCGGGTTCTGCTCTGAGCGTTGCTCCGCGATCAGGCGGATGTGATATTCCCCCACCAGTTTGTCGGTGGCTTCGCGATGGTCCCGAACGCGATGGACTTCTTTCACTCCGAAGACGGTAAAGCTCAGCGGATCGTCTTTCGCTGCTTCGACAGAACGGAGGTGAAAGACCGAGGTGATCTGGTCATCCTGGATCTTTCCCACTGTGTTGTCCTTTTCAATGGCGTTCAAAGTCGCACGGCGGAGGTTCGAGGTCATCATGTTCAGGCCATCAGCCCAGTTGCGGTTGACGCTGTCCGCCGAAAAGTTCAGATAGCGTTCAAGGAACAGCCGCACAAATGCCCGGCGCTCAAGTTCAGTCGGCTCGGCTCCGGCGCCCTGGGCCACGTTCAGGGCCTTCGCCGACGCAGGTTTCTGACCGACCACGCTGGCAGTCCCGCTGGAGTCCACGCGGATCACTGTTGGCGGTTGCAGGCGCACGTAAGCCGCCATGGCAACCGCCACCAGGGCCAGGGGAACACACAGAAACGCCAGGAGCATGGCCCTGTTCGCATAGGCCCGCAATGCTCCATCGTGTTCGTAGTACCGGCTGTAGCCGAGCTTCTCCGGCGCCTTTTCCTTCACTTCACGATCTGCCTTCTTCAACCACATGAGTTCATCTCCTACTTGCGAAACAAACGACCGAAAAACCTGCCTATAAAAAACGCAATGAGTGTGCAAATGCTGTACGGTCTGAATCGCGAATCTTCGGGTTCATAAATCGGTCCTCTTTGCCAGGGCAGCATGTCTACACCTCCTTGAGTCATTAGCCGTTCCCGTTTTCCTTTGCATTGTCGCTATTACTCTTGAGCGCCCCTCCCGCCATTCTTCCGGCATGGAACGCGACCGTTTGCAGTGTGCCCACGGGGCGAAATTTTCGACCTGAACTGCCGTTGCTTTGAGCCGCATCGCCGGACCTTTGTGGTGCGCCTCCATTCGCTGCGGGCGCAGCATTCGAGCCGGCCGCAGGCGCAGGAGGTGGACCGTCGGAGGCCGCGCTCATCAAACCGGAACGAATCGTCTGGGCCAGACTCGGCTGTGGCGGCGGCATGGATGAAGACATCGTGCCCGCATTGCCGGCTGCTACGCCATGCCCGGCAGTTGCACCGGATCCACCCGCACCAGATCCTGCTCCTGCGCCCGAAGCACCAGCACCCGCACCAGCGCCGGCGGCAAAGCCCGCCCCGGCTGATACCGCAGCTCCAACCGCGACGGCGCCCGCCCGGACCAGCGCATATGCCGAGGAACCGACGTCGCCGGTAATAATCCGCTTGGCAATAAACGGAATCAGGCCCAGGGCCAGCGCGTAGAAAATACTCACCAGGCCGAGAATTGTTGAATCCGAACTGCCCAGGAAAAAACCCTTCAGAAATCCCTGACTCGTCACCTGATCGACTCGATTGAACTGGATGGCGGTGATCAGGGAGCCGAAAGTGGCGTAGAGGACGCCCCAGACATTCCAGATCATCAAGTTGGTCGCATAGGTCTTTGCCAGTTGGCCCACTCCAGCCATTGGCAGAAGAGCCAAAACCAGAGGCCCCAGGACGTAGAGCACACAGCCATAGAGAACGTAGAAAAAGGCGAAGACAACAACCATCAATGCGTAGATAAGGTAGGCGGCCAGGAGCAACAAGGCCGTCGTGATCGCAGCAAAAGTTGCAGCTACAGCCGGGAGGAATGCGCTGATTCCATTGCCGGCAAATTGCTGCTTCAATTGGTCCATCCAACTGAGAAACATGTCGCCTGCTCCCGAGCTGTTATCGATGAACTGCGCAACCTGGTTGAAAGAATCGTTCACCTCGCGAAAAACGCTCGACCAATTGGCGAGAATGATTGCGATGGCCAGGTATTTCATCCCGGTCACGGCGAGAGACTGTACATCGCCGCCGCGCAATGCTGCCTGGTAGAGCCCGATCAGAAACCCAACCAGCAGGATGGTGTAACCCATGCCGACCATGGCTGGTATCATTCCTGTCCGGTCGATACCCGCCAAGCCCTGGTTGAGTAATTGCTGGAAGTAAAACATGATCAGTGCGCTCCTGGCTGCAAGGCCTGGCCGGTGTTATTGCGTAATGTATTCATGTCGCTGGCGCTGAACTTCAGCTGTGCGCTGGCGTTTGCCAGATCAATCGAACGCACCCGCATCAGCTCAGCCATCGCCGATTGCGAGTAAGCGTTGGCCCGGACGAGCCAGGCCGCTGCCTGGGCCTCGAGAATCGGCGCGCTGCCGGGCGCGGCATTCTGGATCTGCTGATTGATCTGGTCGGCTGCGGCAAGCTCCACATCGGCCAGAGCATCCAACTCAACCGCTTTCTTGAGCGCGGCCTGGGCCTCGGCGTCCGTCATGTCCACCAGGTCGCGCACTGGCTGAGGCGCGTCGGTCGCGGCCATCACGGTTCCGTAGACTGCTGAGTAGTTCTGGCTGATCTGTGAAATCGCTTGCGGACTGTGCGACAGCAAAGCCTGCTCCAATTGTTGCGGCGTGGGAAGGGTCGCGCTGTTCGTCGGCAAACGGTAGAGCTGTGTCATCTGCCGCAACTGACCTTGCATCTGTCCAGCCAACCCCCGCGCATTATTAATGGCAGTGAGCGGATAAACGATCTGCTGCTCAAAGTTCGCAGCCTGCTGTTGTATCTGCTGGATGGCAGACAGCGGCTTAGCCACGACGCTCTTGAGCAAGCCCGAGATTGTGTTGAGCCCCACCGAGATGATGGCGCAGCAGGGATCAAGCCCCAACTGCCCCCTGGCTCCAAACGGCACCAGCACCAGGACCGCCAGCAGGGCGACGATGAAGATCGACTTCCTGCCCAGTAAGCTCCAGGCTCGCTGCGCAAATTGATTGAACTTCTTCCACTTCGACATGACTTCACCTCTCTACGGTCTGCTTAAAATCTGTTGCATGTGATCGCGCAAATCTTTGTTCGCTTCCGCGTTCCGTTTGCGCAGGGCGTTCGAATGTGCGAGGCGTGTAGCCTCCTGACGCAGCTCCGCCGCCAGCATCCTTTGCAACATTGCCTGGCACTGGAGATTTGCGATCTGGGCCTGGGCCGTCAACATGGGCGCGCTGCCCGGCGCGGCTTCCGCAGCCTGCTGCTCCAGCCCATCGGCCACACTCAACATCTGCGTGGTGGTTTGATCGGAAATGACCGCGGTCTTGAGCGCTCCCATGGCCATAGCGTCGTCCACGTCCATCAAATTGCGTTCCACGGGACGGGCATCGCTTGGCAAGGGCACAGTGCTGTAGAGCTTGTTGAATGCGGGCTGTAGTTGAGCCAGGTTCCCGGACTGACTGCTTCGCAATAGCGACTCAAACTGTTTGGGGTTCACCAATGTCGCGCTGCTGGTCTCGATGGCGTGGATCTGGGCCGCCAAAGTCGAGAACTGCGCCCGCACCTGCCCAACAAAAGCCTTGGCCTGGTTGATAAGGTTGACCGGGAACAGCACCTGTTGCCGGAAGTTATTCACCGTTGTTTCGAGCGTGTGAATCCCGCCCAGGACTGTTCCAATGCCGTTCTCGAGGGTGCTGGTGATGGTGGTGATCAGGGTGATGATGTCGGCGAGCCCGGCATGGGCGGCCACAGGCATCAACAACATCGTCGAGACAAGGACGATTGGGATCATTCGTTTTCCTGAAAACTTGTTCTTCACTTCTGTGCTCCTTTCATTGCTTCTCCGGATACCTCTTCCGGAAGCGGCTCAACATCCGCGAGGCCGAACGGGAACGCCCGGGCAAGCTCCTGGTATGCCTCAATCAGCGGCATATCCTGGCGCTGCCGAAGCCACCAACTCCTGTACATCCTTTCGCGCGCATACGTTGTAGTGATCCAGTAGTCGACTGGCGTTGGGACCAAGCGAATGGTGTGCGTGGTTTCGGCCTTCTCGCCAATCACGATCAGGGCATCGGCGCTGCGTCCCTTGCGCGGCGCACTGAAGTGTTTGATCTGGTTGAGCGCGGTCGCATTCAGGTGCAGGTGCTCCCGCAGCGCAGTCATGTCTCCGGGTTGCTGGCCCACGATCTTGATGCTCGAGTTCTTTACGATTCCCGCGCCGTGCACACGAGGCTTGGACTCCGAACCGACGAAGTCTTCCGCCGTCTGGCTGATGCCCCAAACGCTCGAGTTGCGCTTGCGAGCGGTACGGAATAACTGGACGACTTCTGGAGCCAGCACCGGAGAGTCGAGCAGAAACCAGCATTCGTCGAGCACGGTAATGCTCGGTTGGCCTGTTTTGCCCGACGCCCGCTGTGCCGTGGCATGAGCAATCAACAGGCTCATCGCTGTCTCCAGGCGGGGGTCGTCGGCAAGTTGCTCCACGTTGAAAAACAGCCAGGGGTTATCGAGGGAAATCGTTGTTGGGCGGTCGAACAACTTTGAGTAAATGCCCTTCTCTCCCGTCCAGCTGCGCAGCTTGATCGCCGCCAGCTGCGCCTCGTCCATCACCCTCTGGCTCTTGTCTTCATCCCGCCACTGCGCCAGTTCATCCCGCAGATCGGAGAACGTCGGAATGGGATTGGACGGCCGGATCGCGGCGCGCTTGTAGGTCCGCAGAATCGCCTCGGTAATAAGGTTGTCCAGCAGTTCCGTGTCTTCAGCCGAGTTTTCGCCCAGCATGTGGCGCGTCAGGTTCTTCAGAAACGCGATTTGGTCCTTGGCCGGCTGTTTTTCTCCCTGCGGTAAGTCCCAGGGGTTGATGGTCTGGTCGGTATCGAGTGACATGGTGATCATCCGTCCGCCCATCAACTCGACCAGAGGTTGGTAAGAGTCGCCGCGCTCTATGATCGACACCAACGGATTGGCGCGCGAAGCCATCGAGAGCAGCTGCTGCACCATAAAGGTCTTGCC
>JBARMK010000018.1:0-5188 GCA_049802395.1 Candidatus Angelobacter sp. | reverse complement strand
GCAAAAAGAAAAGTTGCTCAATCACATCCAGAAGACCGGCGATTATCTAATGGAGCAACTGCACAAATTGCAGAAAAAACATCCGGTCATCCGCGAAGTGCGCGGCATGGGACTGATGATCGGCATTGAGCTTGAGTCCGCCGATCTGGCCAAAGCTGTTTTTCAACAGATGTTGAAGCTCGGTACCATCGTGAATCGCACGGATGAAAACGTGATCCGGCTGCTGCCGCCCTTCATCATCAAGAAGCAACACGTAGACACCGCCATCCGCCAGTTGGACCAGGCGCTGGCGAAAAACACCACGCCAGCGGCCGCCGCGGCGGCCGGGAGGAACAAATAAACATGATGCCAGCACGGATGTATGACCTTTCCGCCATGAGAGCGCCGATCGATCAGCCCGTTATTTGCCGCGACCTGGTATCGGCGCAGGACTTCTCGCCTGAAGAGACGAAGTCGATGTTTGAGCTGACACACATCATCAAGCACCGCCCGGCCGACTTCCGCGGCGCGCTGGCGGGCAAGCAACTTGTGTTGTTCTTTGAGAAAGCCTCGCTGCGCACACGCCTCACCTTTGAAGCCGGCATGGCCAGCCTGGGTGGAACGTCATTGTTCATGGACCAAACGCGCTCGCTGCTGGGTGAACGCGAACCGGTGTGCGACATCGCCCGCAATGTGGAGCGCTGGGTAGATGCCGTGGTGCTGCGCACCTTCGATCACAAGACCATTGTGGAGATGGCGCGGCACACCTGCATTCCGGTAATCAATGCTCTGAGCGACGTGGAGCATCCCTGCCAGGCTTTTGCTGACTTCTTTACCCTGGAAGAAAAGTTTGGCGACCTGACTAAGGTCCACATGGCTTATGTAGGTGATGGCAACAACGTAGCCCATTCTCTGATGCTGGCCGCGGCTGCGCTAGGGACAAGCATCTCCATTGCCACGCCCTCAGGTTATGCTCCAAGCCCGGAGATTACAGCGGCTGCCAAGAGAATTGCGCGCACCACCAGCGCAATCATTGACATCACGAACGATGCCGCAAAGGCCGTGACCGGGGCCAATGCGATCTATACCGATGTATGGGCCAGCATGGGCCAGGAAGACGAAGCCGCGAAAAGGGCAACCATATTTGCTCCGTACCAGGTGAACGAGAGACTATTCGCGTATGCGGCGCCGCACGCGGTTTTCATGCACTGCCTGCCGGCGCATCGCGGCCAGGAAGTGACGGCGGATGTGATCGATTCACCCCGGTCCATTGTCTTCGATCAGGCCGAGAACCGGATGCACATTCAGAAAGCTATCTTACTTTTATTGTTGGGAAGCGGGATGCGCACCACACCCACAAGGAGCAATCATGCGTGAGAAAGTTGTGCTGGCATATTCCGGAGGGCTCGATACCTCCATCATCATTCCCTGGCTTAAGGAAAACTACAACTGTGACGTGATCGCCATGATCGCTGATGTCGGCCAGGGCGATGATATCGAAGCGGTAATTGAAAAAGCCCACAAGACGGGCGCAGCCAAGGTGATTGTGAAAGACCTGCGCGAGGAGTTTCTGCGCGAATACGTCTTCCCTGCTCTGCGGGCAGGCGCGGTCTATGAGCACAAGTATCTGCTGGGCACATCGCTGGCGCGGCCTGTGATCGCCAAGCACCAGGTAGAAGTGGCGCTGAAAGAAAATGCCACTGCTCTGGCGCACGGCTGCACCGGCAAGGGCAACGACCAGGTCCGCTTTGAACATGCTTTTCAGGCGCTGGCGCCGGAGCTGAAAGTGATCGCGCCCTGGCGGGAGTGGACGCTTAAGTCACGCGAAGACTGCCTGGATTACGCCGAAGCGCGCGGTATTTCTGTGACCGCAAGTCGCGAGAAGATTCACAGCCGCGATCGCAACATTTGGCACCTGAGCCACGAAGGCGGTGAACTGGAAGATCCAGCTAACGCTCCTTTTGATTCCACCTGGCAGCTCACGCGCTCACCGCAGGAAGCCCCGGACCGCGAAGAGACCGTGGCGATTGGCTTTGAGTCCGGAACGCCGGTGTCTGTCAATGGGCAGAAACTTGATCCCGTGTCGTTGGTCGAATTGCTCAATGAAATTGGTGGACGCAACGCCATCGGCCGCATCGACCTGGTGGAAAACCGCTTTGTGGGAATCAAGTCGCGCGGCTGCTACGAGACACCCGGTGGCACGCTGCTGCTTACGGCGCATCGCGAACTGGAAGCTTTGTGCCTGGAGCGCGAACTGATGCACTTCAAGCAGCAGATCGCTCTCAAATACGCTGAGATCGTCTATTTCGGGCTGTGGTTCACACCGCTAAGGGAAGCGCTGGACGCGTTTGTCGAGCAGACACAGAAAGAAATCACCGGCATGGTCACGTTGAAACTCTACAAAGGCAACATCGCCATCGGAGGACGCGAGTCGGAGTTCTCGCTCTATCGGACTGATCTCTCTTCGTTCACCATGAGCGAGAGCTTTGACCAGAAGGACGCGGAAGGATTCATCCGCATTCTTGGCCTGCCCGCGCGCTCGCTGGCGCGGCTGAAGCAGCAGCGCCACGCTAAGGTGGGAGCAGAGGAGATTACGAAGTGAAGATGTGGTCAGGCCGGTTCCGGCAGCCGCTGGACCCGCATTTCGAAGAGTGGCAGCGGTCGTTTCCGTTCGACCAGAAGCTGCTGCGCTACGAACTAGCGGCCAGCCGGGCGCACGCGCAGGCGCTTAAGGCCGCAGGCATTATTGCGCCTGCGGAGTTTTGCCTGATCAATTCCGCGCTGGAAGAGATCGGCAAGGCCAGCGAGCAGCAGCCGGATTTTTTCAACGACCCAGAAGCTGAAGACGTTCATCACTTTGTGGAGAAGAAGCTGGTCGCGCTCGTTGGCGAGACCGGCCAGAAGCTGCACAGTGGGCGCAGCCGCAACGAGCAGATCGCCACCGACCTGCGCTTGTTCGTTCGCGATTCCCTTGACGACGTGCGCCGGCTGTTAGGGGATTTTCTGAAAGGTCTGTTGGATCGCGCAGGTGAAGCCAAGACACTTTTCATGCCCGCTTACACGCATCTGCAGAGGGCGGAGCCAGTGCTGGCTTCGCATTGGCTGCTAGCTTACTTCGAGATGTTCTGGCGCGATGGAGACCGCCTGCTTCAATGCCGTGAGCGCGCCAATGAATGCCCTCTGGGCTCAGGAGCCGTAGCCGGAGCAACATTGCCGCTCGACCGCGAACTGGTGAGCCGCGCGCTGGGATTCGATCGACCGACCGCAAACAGCATGGATGCCACGGGTGACCGAGATTTCGCCCTCGAACTGGTGAACGTGCTCGCCTTGCTGGCCGTCCATCTCAGCCGCTGGGCGGAGGAGTTCATCCTTTTTGCCACGCAGGAATACGGATTTATCACACTGCCCGAGGTATATTCCACCGGCAGCAGCGCGATGCCGCAGAAGCAGAACCCTGACGCGCTGGAGCTGATCCGCGGCAAGGCCGCCCGGCTCATCGGCAACCAGGTAGCGCTGCAGGTGACCATCAAAGGCTTGCCCCTGGCCTACAACAAAGACATGCAGGAGACGCAGGAGCCGCTGTTTGAGGCTGTCTTTACGGCAGCCCATTGCCTGAAGATCGCTGCCGGCTTTATGCGCCAGGTGAAATTCAACCAGGAACGGATGCAAGCGGCCTGCGAGAGTGGATTCATGAATGCCATGGCGGCCGCCACCTATCTTGCGCGTCGCGGCGTGCCGTTCCGGCAGGCGCATGAGGTTATAGCGCACGCGGTTCAAAAATGCGTCCGGCAGGATTGCGAGCTGGAAAATCTTTCGCTCGATGAGCTACGCGAATTCAGTTCCGCATTCGACGCTGATATCTACGACGAGTTGACGGTCGAATCGGTGCTGGCCTGCCATGATGTTATGGGAGGGACTGCTCCGCATCGCGTGGAGCAGGCGCTTAAATGCGCCCGCGAGAAGCTAGCCACAATCCAGGAGGCGCATGGTACGCACGCGTAAAGCCATCCTCCCGGACGTGGAGCGCATTCACGCCATCATCCGCCCCTACGCGGAGATCGGCACATTGTTGCCGCGGACTATAACTGAGCTCAGCGAGAACGTGCGCGACTTCGTGGTGGCCGAAGATGACGGCAAAATCATCGGCTGCGGCGCGCTGCATCTTTACGGTATGCATCTGGCGGAAATCCGCACCATCGCCGTGATACCCGCGGCCAAAGGCAGCGGCGCGGGACGCAAGCTGGTGGAAGCTCTGCTCGACGAGGCCGAACACCATCGCGTGACCTGCGTGTGTCTCTTCACGCGTATTCCGGAATTCTTTGCCCACATGGGATTCGCGGCTGCCACGCGTGAAGAGCTGCCGGACAAGATCTACAAAGATTGCGTCCACTGCCCAAACCTTTATGCATGCGATGAAGTCGCCATGGTGCGCGGCCCAATCCCGCAAAATGTTGGTTCGCGCGAAGCGCAGATATTAATTCCACTTGTGAGGCTGGGAGTTTGAACGTACGTCCGCCTCAGGGATTTCTCTTTTCCGCATGCACTGCCGGCATCAAGGCCAGCGGCAAACCCGATCTGGCCCTGGCTATAGCTCCTGACGGCGCTTCCGCCGCGGCAATGTTCACAAGAAACCAAATTGTCGCCGCCCCGGTGACGGTTGGGCGGGAAAACCTGCGTCGCAGCCAGGGGCTATTGCGCGCGCTGATCGTGAACGCTGGGAATGCCAACTGTGCCACCGGCAAACAAGGATTGAGAGCAGCCAAGAGCGTGTGCACGGGACTGGCTAGGCAGCTCAAAGTCCGCGAATCTCATGTCTTCCCGTCTTCCACGGGGATAATCGGCGTGCCACTGCCGGTGGAGAAGATTCACGCTGCGTTCCCTTCGCTGGTCCGCGTTGCCGCCTCCGGTGGGGAAGCTTTCGACGTATTCGCCAATGCCATTCTGACCACAGACACGCACAAGAAAGTCGCCACTCAATCCATCACATTCAACCAGACTGAGATCGTTCTGGCAGGGGTGGCGAAGGGCGCGGGAATGATCCATCCCAACATGGCTACGATGCTCGTCTACCTGTTTAGTGACATCGCCGCCAGCCCGGCTGAATTGCAGCGCTGCCTGAAAACGGCCGTGGACCAGAGCTTCAACAATATTTCGATCGATGGAGACACTTCCACCAACGATACGGTGCTGCTGCTGGCCAGCGGTAAGA
>JBARMK010000017.1:0-1925 GCA_049802395.1 Candidatus Angelobacter sp. | reverse complement strand
TGGCCTGTTCAACAACCATCCGTTGCCTATTTTTTGGGTTGCTGGTCCTCGCTTCAAACTCTTGGGCGCAACAGCGCGCACCAATACTCGAACAGATCGCCAAAACGTATGGTATCGATTCGTATGGGCAAATTGAAGCAATCCGCTACACCTGGAACGGGGAGATTCCCGGACTCTTCAAAGTTGCTCACACCTGGGAGTGGGAACCCAAGACTAACAAGGTTTCCTACCAGGGAAAAGATAAAGACGGGAAGCCGGTCAAGGTTTCCTACGTACGGACTGACCCCAGCAGCCAATCCGACGCCGTGAAAAACGAAGTTGATCCGTCTTTCATCAACGATAACTATTGGCTCTTGTTTCCCTTCCACGCTTATTGGGACACCAGCGCCACCGTGACCGATCAAGGTATGCATAAATTGCCGGTGGGCAGCGGCTCGGCCGAGTTGGTCGTTGTGAAGTATCCCGCGGAAGCCGGTGGTTATACGCCCGGTGACACCTGGGACCTCTACGTCGGCAAAGACAAGCGCGTCGAGTGCATGGTCTACCACCGCGGCGGGCCTAAGAAGCCCAGCCTCGTCATCGCACCGTGGGCAGGATACAAAAAGGCAGGTCCTCTGCTCATCTCAACAGAGCACCGCGGCACCGCGGATGGCAAACCCCTGCACATCTTCATTTCTGACCTGTCCGTTAAGCTGGCAGGCTCGGATACCTGGATGAAAGCGCAATAAAATGACAACGACAGGGCGGGCCTATTCGAATATTTCCACTCTGGCATAGCATCCACTGGACGAGGTTCCCCATGACAACGATCGCCACCTCACCGCGAAGTGACGTAACCACAGTGGCCCACCAACCGCAAGCAGCAAACGGTCTGGCAATCGTGCGAGTGACGATCGGCGCGATGTTGGTGTGGGTCTTTTTCGAGAATCTGGGGAAAGGCCTCTACACCCCAGCCGGTTACGCGGGTCTGATTAATTACTACATCAAGGCTAGCCACTCCCCGGCTGCGTGGAAGGCGGTGATGGGCCTGGCGGCAAGCCATGCCGCGATGGCTGCCCCCCTACAGGCCATGACCGAGATCTCTCTCGGTATCCTGCTGGTCATCGGTCTGCTTACCCGACCGGCCGCATTTGTGGCCTTTCTCTATCTCGGCAGCCTTTGGATTTCGGAGTGGGGCACCTCGTGGATCTGGGAACTGCTGGTTCCGGTACTCGCATCGCTCGGGCTCGCTATCGGGAGCGCCGGCCGGAGATGGGGCGTTGACGCGTGGCTGTCGCAACGCTGGCCATCTTCTCTTTGGTGGTGATTGGAGTGGCGATTGGGACAAGTTCACGTGCGAGTGTCCGTCATCATCCCCACCCACAATGAAGCGCAAGCGATTGAGCGCGTTTTAGCGGATCTCCCGTCCGATCTCACGACGGAGGTCATTGTTGTCGACAGCAACTCCAATGACGGGACGCCCGAGATCGCCGCAAGAATGGGAGCCCGCGTGGTTCAGGAACCGCGCCGCGGCTATGGGCGAGCGTGCCTCACGGGTCTGGCCGCGGCAAATTCCCCTGACGTGGTTGTGTTCCTGGATGGCGACTACAGCGACCGGCCCTCCGAGCTTCCGATTCTTTTAGCGCCAATCACGGAGGGGCGTGCGGACATCGCGCTCGGTTCCCGCCTGCGGGAGCGGCATTCTGCGGGGGCGTTGCCTTGGCATCAGGCGTTTGGGAATCGTGTCGCCGCCAGCCTGATCAGGCTTCTGTATGGTCTAGACATCAGTGATCTCGGCCCGTTTCGCGCTGGCCGCGCAGATGTGCTGCGCGAGCTCGCGCTCGAAGAGACCACCTATGGCTGGGCGGTTGAGATGATCCTCAAAGGCGCCCTGGGTGGATTCCGCGTGGTGGAAGTCCCGGTGAGCTACCACCCGCGTATCGGAA
>JBARMK010000016.1:0-15624 GCA_049802395.1 Candidatus Angelobacter sp. | reverse complement strand
GCGAAATCATCGTGGGCGCCAACGAGGGCACCTGCCTGCACATTCTGCCGGAAGTTTTCGCCGAATTCAAAAAGCTCTACTCCAACGTGGCGGTCCAGATCAGCCGCATGGAGCGCGCCAAGATTATGGATTCCATCATCGACAACTCGGTTGACTTCGGCGTGGTTTCCGCTCCGGTGGACGATAAACGACTGACCGTGGTGAATATCCATCGCGACGAGTTGGTGATTATCGCTCCTCCACGGCATCCGCTGAGCCGTTTGAAACAAGCCACCGTTGCCCAGGTCGTCCCCTTCCCTTTGCTGCTGCCCAAGCTCGGGCGCACCCGTGACGCGCTGGAAAACATGTTCCATGAGCGCGATCTCAAGCCAAACATCTCCATGGAGCTGGATTCCAGCGAGTTGCTCAAGCGCTTTGTGGCTGCGGACGTAGGCATCGGCTTTATCGCCCGTTCCAACGTGAGTGAAGACGTGAAGGCGGGTGTGCTGGCCGCTCTGCCTATCGCGGATGCCTCCATCCGCCGCGATCTGGCCCTGGTTTTCCGCAAAGACAAAGCCCTCAGCCGGGCCGCTCTGGCGTTCATTGAGATTGCCGTCAAGATCAAGCAGGCTTCCTTTGGCGCGATTGCAGTGCCGCAAAGTTAGCCGCTTAGCTTCCTCTCCTCAAACCCGTCTACCAGGTCAATTATTTTGTGCACTATTTTCGATGCATATCAAAAAATCCTGAACGATTTTTTTGCCCAGCCACTCCTCGGCGACACTTTTCACACAAATTTTCTGCGCTCACCTGTCTGCGTGTGTTATTTTTTTTAATTCCACTAAAAACGGGCTTTTGGAGGCAAACAAATTGGGATTGAGCATGGTGCCCAAGCGCATCTTCCTGACGAACGGAGTAGGAAAACACAAAGAACGACTCACATCTTTTGAGCTGGCCCTCAGGGATGCCGGCATCGCGGCCCAGAATCTGGTGCGCGTCTCCTCTATTTTCCCGCCTCATTGCAAGCTGATCTCGCGCAAAGAGGGCGTGAAGTTCCTTCATCCCGGCGAGGTCACCTTTGCCGTGGTTGCGGAGAACTCCACCCGCGAGCCCCATCGGCTCACCGCTGCAAGCATCGGCCTGGCCATGCCCGCGGACCGCGCCACCTACGGCTACCTGAGCGAACATCACTCTTTTGGTGAAGCTGACGATGTGGCCGGCGAGTACGCTGAAGAGCTGGCTGCGGAAATGCTTGCCACAACGCTCGATGTGGACTTTGATCCCGATAAATCCTGGGACGAAAAGAAAGAGATTTATCGCATTTCGAACAAAATTGTTCGTACCACGAACGTGACCCAGAGTGGCGTGGGCGATAAGCGCGGCAAATGGACAACAGTGATCGCGGCGGCCATTCTGATCTTTGAATAAGGAAAACGCACTGCGCCCGCTCAGGAAGCACCGGAAAGAGTCCATTTATTCACCTTTCCTCAGCTGAGCTGCCGTGCCGATTTCCAAAAGGTGGGCCGCAACCCTGCTCACCTCGTCCCAGGTTGCCAGTCAAAAAGTAGTGGCAAATTAAATACAAGAGGTGAGCGGATATGCGTAATCTTGGACTCGCAGGTCTAAGTCTAAGTCTGTTGATGGCGGTTATGGCCATGTCCGCGGATGCCGCGGCGCAGATTCCTGACAAATTCACCAACTTGCAGGCTTTGCCCAAGGACATTCCAAAAGCCGAATTGGTCGGCATCATGCGGACTTACGCCGGTGATCTTGGAGTGCGTTGCGGCTTTTGCCACGTCGGCGGCGATCCCGATACGCTCCAGGGTGTGAACTTTGCTTCAGATGACAGCGACAAAAAGAAGACCGCCCGGCTGATGATCCGAATGGTGCAATCTATCAACCAGGACCAACTCCCCAAGCTGGGCAAAAAGCCATCGCCGCAGGTAAGCTGCGTGACCTGCCATCGCCGCAACGCCGATCCGCGTACCATAGACGCCCTGCTGACTGAATCCATCAACAAAGACGGCGCTCCTGCAGCGGTTACGCTTTATCGCAAGCTCAAGACGGAAAATTATGGCAACGGCAAATATGACTTTAGCGATATCCCGCTGAATCAGCTGGGCGAATCATTGCTGGACTCCGACAAGATCAAGGAAGCCACCGCGGTACTGGAACTCGATGCCGAGTTGAACCCACAGTCAGAGTGGGGGCGTTATCTGCTTGGCGTTGCGCATGCGTCGGGAGGCGAGAAAGAAAAAGCCCGGGCCGACTTCCAAAAGGTGCTGGAATTCAACCCCAAAAACTCCATGGCCAAAAAACATCTGGCAGATCTGGATCAGCCCGGCAAATAAAAACCGGCGGCTTTAACATCAGCCGTCAGTTTGAAAGCGAGATCAAATTTCTTAGATTTTTACTTTTTGGCTGGGCTTCTTATACCCCTTCCCCAGTCGCTCAAACAGCGCGGCGCACATGATCGGCAACCCGACCGTAGCGTCCAGGAACACCTCGCCAAAGCGGCCGCCCTCGTCCGGGGGGACGAATTTGCCCCACGAAATCGCTTCAGAGTATGGCGAGCCGGAGAGCCCGCCCCAGTACACCGGCTCCGGACAGATACGAACGCCATAGTGATAGCGCTTGAGTGGCACGTCTTCTCCAGCGCGGCGCACGCGCAGCTCGCAGTACGGCCCAAACTGCTGGGCCCAATTCCGCGGCACGCCGCCGCCAATAGTCAGAATGCCCAGCTTTTTCTGTTGTAATAGCGTTTCGGCAAAAGAGTTCAGATCGAGAAACGGATCATAGCGGAGCTGCGGCTTGCCTTCGCGCGCGCGCATGCGATTGTTCAGCGCCACGTCCAGGCCCATCTCTGAATCCGTAAACGCCGGCACAAAGACCGGCACATTTTTTTCATAGGCGGACTTCAGAATCCCCCGCCCTTTGGCATGGCTCTTCAGGTGCTCGCCAATGGCCCGGTTTAGCCTCCACGAGCACATGATCTGTTGCGGGTCCCACTTGCCCAGCACCTCTTCCATCACCAGCTCAACGTGGTCCAGGTTCTGCTCCGGCTCCAGGGTGTCATAGACGCGGTTATAGCCCGCCTCATACAACTCCACGTCGCTCATTTTTGGGTCATAACGGTAGTGTTTGCAGCCGGTGGCTTCCACCAGTCCATGGGCCATCAGTGCGCCGGTGGAAACCACCGCATTCACCAGCCCCTTGTCAATCAGATCGCAGACAATCAATCCCTGCTTGGCCACGGTCATCGCCCCAGCTAGCGTCATGACTACGAAACAGTCCTTATCGCGGGCCATGGCCTCAAGCACGTCCACGGATTCACCCAACTGACGTCCGGTAAAAGCCGTGTCCGCCATGCCTCGCATCAGGTCGCTGATGCCCTTCACTTTGGACAGATCGAGCGGAAAAACCGGGGAGAGCTTGTCTTCCACGGGGTCGTGCAACTTGCGGTCAATGCCGGCGCCTTCCTGCTTCTTGGTCAATGCTTCACCTCTGGGATTGGACATCGTCGGGCAAACTTAGAAAAGTAAACGCTGCGGGGCACGGAGTCAAACCCGGAGCAGACATTCATCGTGCTACCGATGAACCTGCGTGGAGGCAACGGATTATCCGGACGGGAACTGACCCACCGCCGAAGCGTTTGGTATTCTTGAAGAGCTGTTTAACAATTGCCAGAATTGCTATGCCTAATCAAGACTCATTCACTGTCGGCCTCATCCAGATGCACTGCTCGCCCGATCCCGACGACAATCTTCGCCGGGCGGAGGAGAAGGCCCGCGCCGCGGCCAAGCAGGGCGCTCAGATTATCTGTCTGCCGGAGCTTTTCCGGACACAGTATTTCTGCCAGCGTGAAGATGCCGCGCTGTTTGACCTGGCTGAGCCATTGCCCGGCCCCACCACGGAAGCACTTTCTGTTGTCGCGCGCGAGACCAGGACGGTTCTGGTTGTCTCCGTTTTTGAACGGCGCACGCGCGGGCTCTATCACAACACGGCAGTCATCTTGAACTCCGATGGAAGCAGTAACGGTCTTTATCGCAAGATGCACATCCCGGACGATCCGCTCTATTACGAAAAGTTTTACTTTACTCCGGGCGATCTTGGCTTCAAGGCGTTTGATACCGAGCACGGCCGGGTGGGTACGCTGGTCTGTTGGGACCAATGGTATCCGGAGGGCGCGCGCCTTACGGCCCTCCAAGGCGCCAACATCCTGTTTTATCCCACCGCCATCGGCTGGCACCCTGACGAAAAAACCGATTTTGGCACGACACAGCATGACGCCTGGCGCACTATCCAGCGCTCGCATGCCATCGCCAACGGCGTATTTGTTGGCGTGGTCAACCGAGTCGGCCATGAGTTCGGCGACATTCGCGGCAATCGCGCTTCGGGTAAGGGCCTGGAATTCTGGGGCGGCTCTTTCCTTTGCGATCCCTTCGGACGGATCATCGTGGAAGCTTCGCACGACAAGGAAGAGATCCTGATTGGCCAGTGCGATTTGAAACATCTGGAAGATGTCCGTCGCAACTGGCCTTTCCTGCGCGACCGACGCATTGACAGCTACGGCGGCATTACACAAAGGTTTCTGGACTGATGGTTTAGGCTCGTCAGACAATGTTTTGTAAAAAACACACTTGCTAAGAACACATGAATGATTGGGGCATCGTTGCAATTTCAAGTCTGTCATCATGAGCGGAGCGCCACAAGGATATCGTTAAGCGAAAATCGTTGGCGCGGAGGACCTCGGCAATATCTCGATCGAAAAGACCGTCGCAAGGCGTTCTCTAGAGAATTCCCTGATACAGCGTTTGCAATTAAGGCATCCTCGGGATGTTTCGACTCACGCTCGCTGACGTTCGCACTCGCTCAACATGACGGGGTGAAGAAGCATTGAGAAGCCTAGGAGCAACCCTGCAAAAACAAAAACCCACGCCTCGCTCCCTCGGCTACCGCATGCCAGCCGAATGGGAGTTGCATCAGTCCACGTGGCTGGCGTGGCCGCATAACCGCTCTGACTGGCCGGGCAAATTCGAGGCTATCCCCTGGGTCTTCGCAGATATCATCCGCCATCTTGCTCGCGTTGAGGATGTAAATCTGATTGTCGCGTCGACGCGTGAAAAACAATCGGCTCGCGAGGTCCTGCGCCGTAGCCACGTTGACACCAAGCGCGTGAAGTTTCATGTCTGGCCCACCGACCGTATATGGACGCGCGACTCTGGTCCTATCTTTGTCAGAAACGACTCGAATGTTGCTCTCACCAACTGGCGTTTCAATGCCTGGGCAAAGTACACAGACTGGAAGCACGATAATCAGCTTCCTGATCGCATCGGGAAGAAGCTCAGGCTGAAACAGTTCCTTCCGAAAGTTCAAGTTAACGGAAAGCCGTATCAAGTGGTGCTGGAGGGCGGCAGCATTGACGTGAACGGACAAGGGTTGATGCTGAGCACTGAGGAATGCCACCTCGGCAAGATCCAGCAGCGTAATCCGAAGTTATCCCGGCAGGATCTGGAAAAAGTGTTCGCCGATTATCTGGGCGTGGAAAAAGTAATCTGGCTTGGCTGCGGCATCCAAGGCGACGACACACATGGCCATGTGGACGACATTTCGCGCTTTGTATCGTCCGATACTGTGCTCACCGCCGTTGAACCCAGCCGCGGCGCTGCCAACCACGAACCTTTACAGGAGAACCTGCGTCGCTTGCGTGCCGCCACCGATCTGCAAGGACGCAAGCTCCAGATCATCGAGATGCCGCTTCCCCGCCCTATCACCTTCCGTGGACAAAGACTCCCCGCCAGCTACGCCAATTTTTATATTGCCAATGGACTGGTGCTGGCGCCGACCTTCAATGATCCTAATGACCGCGTTGCACTGAATATTCTGGCTGGCCTGTTTCCCGGTCGCGAAATCGTCGGCATACACTGCGGAGACTTTATCTGGGGCCTTGGCGCCATCCACTGCATGACCCAGCAGCAGCCCGCGTAAGCATGCCGGCTAATCAGCCGCTGCTGCCGTCTGCGGCCGGTACTGAAACAGTTCCGGATCACTCTTCTGCAAGCGCTCCAGCGTGTCCTTCCACACTGCGGGTATTGCCGGCATAGCGTTGATTTCCTTCTTCGCGGTCAGAGCATGCTCCATCTTGATGGGAATCGGTTTCAGGCCGGTGGCCTGCGCGGCTATGGCCACGGAAATGTTTCGCGCGCACATGCCTTCCAGCAGCATCATGCGCAGGAGTGCAACCTGGATATTTGGGCCTGACGTCAGCGCGCCGTGATTGGGCAGAATCACCGCTGCATATTTGGCGACGGCGTCGGCAAATGGGCGCACACGGTCTTCGCTGGCTGCCGTGCCCGTATAGTCCTCTTCCACAATACCCACATCGCCGGCCAGGATGCAGCTTTCCTGGTCATAAATCTCGGGCAGGCGGCGAAATGTTCCCCAACTCACCGTTGCTGGAGGATGCGTGTGCGCCAGCGCCGTGATGTGCGGGTTGTAGCGATGAATCACCGCGTGCAGGGCGATTGTGTCATTCACATAGGGATCAACCGATGGATCGTGCTCCAGCACTTTGCCGTTGAAATCGAAGATGCAGATGTCCACCGGTCGGAGCGTCCCGAAAGAAGGCCCGAAGCGATTCATCAACATTTTATTCTCATCGATGACCACACTCAGGTGTCCGGCAATCCCTGCGCTCAAGCCGGCCCGGAACAACGCGCGCGCCGCGCAACAAATATCAAATTTGATGGCTTCAACCGATGGTGACATGGCACCTCCAAAGCTTTTCGCAGTGAAATCGTAGCTGGTAGCCGGCCTTTTAACAAGAAGTGGCGTAAAACAAAACTGCCCAAAGACATTGTCTTCGGGCAGTTCGGGTTCGATAAGTAAGTTGTGTTATTTCTTCTTGCGGCTGATCAAGCCGGTGAACAGTGAGCCGAGGCCCAACAGTCCCAGCAGAGGCAGCGGAGAAGCGGTTTGCGGCAGTTTCTGGCCAGCATCAGCGTTCTGGTCAGCCGTCGTGGCATTCTTGTCGGCGGCAGGAGCCTGGTCGGCAGCGGTGCTGCTGGCGGGGGCGGCTGCGTTCTGGTCAGTGGACGGCGTGGTCGTGCTGGCCGGAGGATTCTGCGCGGTGGTGGAAGCAGCAGAGCTCTGATCAGCCGAGGCGCTGGCTGGAGGATTTACGGGAGCGCTTGCGCTCTCAGGAGCAGTCCCTGCCGGGTTTGAAGTTGTCGCTGCCGGAGCGTTGGTGCTGGAAGCGGCCGCGCTCTGGTCGGTGGAATTGGAAGCGCTGGGCGACGTGGCCGGAGGATTTACCGGAGCGCTCGCGCTCTCAGTGGCAGTTCCCGCCGGGCTCGAAGTCGAGGCGGCCGGAGCATTGGCATTATTCGTATCGGTGGTTGGAGTCTGGCTGCTTCCCGTCGCTGTTGGAGGGTTGCTCTGGTTCGACGCGCTGGTTGAAGTAGTTGCCGTCTGGTCTGTTGCGGCAGGCGCAGCGGAGCTTGAAGCGGTGCTGGTCGTGCTTGGGCTGGTGGCCTGCGAGTTGGCAGCCGCCGCGTCATTCGCTGAACTTGGCGCCGCGCCGCTGGCTTGATTGTGGGTGCAAGAGTCAGAAATCATGTTAACTGAGCTGACCTGGATTGAACCGTCGCTCGCGCGCGATCCCTGAATCTGAACCTGATGGCCATCATGCGGCTTCAGCACGGAGCTATCACCCTGCAGGTTGACGCTCTGACCGTTGTCGGAGGCGAGCACCCAGTTTCCGCCGGACTGCTTGAGACAGCCGCTCATGGATGCCTGTTGGTCACTGCTGTTGGTGCTGGTGGCAGTGGAGTTCTGGCTGTTTTGGTCGGTGGTGGAAGGACTGGTTGGCTGTTGGCTCGGCTGCTGCTGGTCCGGTGTGGTGCCAGGTGTGCTGCTCTGTGAGCCGCTTGACTGCGCGAATGCCATGCCCGTTGTCAGCATCAGCGCCAATAGGAATTTCTTATTCATGTCGTTGCTCCTTCGAAGTTTCGCCCCTCGGGGCCCAATCGAGTTTCCTCGCCAACGTCCGCTGAGGATGGACGCCGATAACTGTTTAGAGACGAGTAACTACTGCGGGGTTGACCGGGAAATAAAACATAAGCAGAGCTGCTGCTCGTGTAAACTTTTTCATGGCACTGGCAACACCCAATGTCCCACATTGAGAAAAGCTCAACAACGATGCGGCTTCAGAACGACACTGCCTGGATGGAGCAGGCCCTGGAGCAGGCGCGCCTGGCTGCTGCCGCGGGCGAAGTGCCTGTTGGCGCTTTGGTAATCAAAGACGGGGAAATTATTGGCCGGGGACATAACCGCAATCTGCTCGACCACGATCCTACGGCCCATGCTGAGATCGTCGCTTTGCGCCAGGCAGCGGCGCTGCTAGGCAACCATCGTCTTACCGGCTGTATCCTCTTCGCCACCATCGAGCCATGCGCCATGTGTGCTGGAGCGATGGTGCATGCGCGCATTGCGCGTCTGGTCTATGGCGCCAGCGATCCTAAAGCGGGCGCGGCGGGCTCGGTGCTTCAGGTGTTGAACCATCCTGGCCTCAATCATAAAATAGAAGTGTGTGCCGGTGTTTTGGCTGAGAAGAGCTCTGCAATTTTGCAAGAGTTTTTTCGTCGTCGGAGAGAGATCAGAGCATAAACCTTGACGCGGATAGGATTCACGTAAGTTTGCAGATGCTTTGAGATACAAGTTATATTTTTAGCTAACCACCGGAAGTTCTTCTAGTCCAACCTCTAATTATGTCTGCTGGATTATTCGCATCTCTGCCTCAGGACCTCCGTTATGGTGTACGCATGTTGGCGAAATCGCCGGCCTTCTCGGCGATCGCGATTCTCACACTGGCGCTGGGAATCGGGGCCAACACCGCAATATTCTCCGTGGTGAACGGCGTGTTGCTTAATCCGCTGCCGTACCATGAGCCTAATCAACTCGTTTCCATGTTCGAGGAAATACCCAATTTTAAGAACGCGTCGATCTCCTATCCCAACTTCATCGATTGGCGGCGGATGAACACCACTTTTGCCGGAATGGCTGCCTATCGCTCTACCGGGTTCAATCTTTCCGGCATCGGCGAACCTGAACGCCTGCATGGCGAAATGATCTCCGCCGGTTTTTTTGAAATCCTGGGTGTAAACCCTGTGATGGGCCGTACCTTCTCCTCCGATGAAGATCGTTTGGGTGCGAACCCGACCGTCATGATCACCGAAGGACTCTGGAAGCGTAAATTTGGCTCGCGCAAGGACATCATCGGACAGCGCATGGTCCTGGATGATGTGGGACGAACCATCATCGGTGTTGTTCCTTCCAGTTTTCATCTGCGCATACAGAACTTTCAGCGGGGTGGCCCACTGAATGAGGTCTACGTTCCCGTTGGCGAATACAACGAGCCTAAGTTTTACGCTGAGCGCGGCGCCGGCTGGGGCCTGGATGCCATCGGCAGGCTCAAGGCGGGTGTCACTCTCCAGCGGGCGCGGGAAGATATGGATCGCGTCTCTCGCAACCTGGCCGCCGCCTATCCTGCCATTGATTCAGATAAAAGAGCAAACATCCTTTCCTTGAAAGACGAAATGGTCGGCAACATGCGACCGATCCTGCTGATTTTGCTTGGCGCAGTCAGCTTTGTGCTGCTGATCTCGTGCGTAAACGTGGCAAACCTGCTGCTTGCGCGTTCCACCGCACGGCAGAATGAATTCGCCATACGTATCGCGCTTGGGGCCGGACAGCACAGAGTAATCCGCCAATTGCTGACTGAAAGCCTGCTTCTGGCGATAATCGGCGGCGCTCTTGGATTGTTTCTGGCCAAGTTTGGCACCACTGCGGCGCTGGCCGCAGTGCCTCGAACACTTCCTCGCTCCGAAGATATCGGCCTTGACCCCCGTGTGCTTCTATTCACCCTGGCGATCTCCCTTCTTGCCGGGATTGTCTTTGGATTGGCTCCCGCCTGGAAGGCTGCACGGGGCAGTCTGGGAGGCACATTAAGCGAAAGCGGGCGGGCAGTAGCAGGCGCGCGAGGCGGCGCCCAGAGTGTCTTCGTCGTCGGCGAAATGGCAATGGCACTTGTGCTTCTCATCGGTGCGGGATTGATGATCCGGACTTTGGCGCATCTGTGGGCCCTTAGTCCAGGGTTCAACGCCAAGAACGTGATGACCTTTGAACTTTCCGGTCCTTCTTCTTATAAAGGTCAATCCGCAGATTCCATTCGTGCCGCATTTCGTCAGATTCACGACAAGCTAGCGTCCACACCCGGACTTGCGGCAGTTTCCTTTAGTCAGGGAGCACACCCAATGGGCAGCGACGATGAAGAGTACTTCTGGTTCACGGATAAGCCCATGCCAGTACATCAGAGCGACCTCGCCATGACTGTGGAGTATGTTGTCGAGCCGGATTATCTGAAAGTAATGCAAATCCCTGTGAAGCGCGGCCGCTTCTTCACTTCAGCGGATAACGAGCACGCGCCGGCAGTTATTGTCATTGATGAGAGTCTGGCGGAAAAATATTTTCCTGATCGCGATCCCATCGGGCAGTACCTGAATTTCAATACAAACCCGGCTGATCCCGATAAAGTTCCGAATCCGCAGATCATAGGTGTGGTTGGCCACATCAATCAGTGGGGACTCGCTGACGATGGAGCAGGCGCACTGCATTCACAGGTGTACCTGCCATTGACGCAGGTTCCGGACAAGCAACTCCAGCGCGGCGGGCTAAGTGGCGATGTGTTCGTGCATCAACAAGGTTCGGGCACGGCGAACCTTGTCACACTGCGCAGCCGGGTGCTTGAATTCAACTCCGAACTGGTCGTCCACAACCCAGAAGACTTGGAAAAGAGCGTCGCCGATTCTATCTCTAGCAAGCGTTTTACTATGACGCTGCTCGGCGTTTTCGCCTTCCTGGCTCTCTTGCTGGCCAGCATCGGCATTTATGGTGTTCTCTCATACATGGTGGGACAACGCACCAAGGAAATTGGCGTACGCATGGCGCTGGGGGCTCAAAAGTTCGACGTGTTGCGCCTGGTCATGAAAGATGGTGCGCGGATGACAATGGTCGGAATCCTGCTTGGACTGGTCGGCGCTCTGGGCCTTACGCGGCTGATGGGGACCATGTTGTATGGGGTAAAGCCCACAGATCCGCTGACCTTCATCTCCGTCGCGGCGTTGCTTTGCGCGATTGCGATGATGGCTTGCTACGTTCCTGCGCGCCGCGCTATGAGAGTAGATCCCATGGAGGCGCTGCGTCATCAATAGCGGCGCGCCCCAACGCTTCACTGTGGCAGCCAGCACACCTCTGCCAGCTCCTGATAAAATGGTCACCAGACCACGAATTTTCACGGTGCGGAGAGGTGCGTGAGTGGTTGAAACGAGCCGCCTCGAAAGCGGCCATACCTGAAAGGGTATCGGGGGTTCAAATCCCTCCCTCTCCGCCAGACAGTCAGCGCCTTCGATAAGCTCTCTTACATCCACAATCCCTGGCTTAGCGACACCGCAGCTTTCCGTTATCGTTCTGAATGTCACCATTGCAGCGATTGGCATTGGAGAGCGAGGTGTTTTTCCACTTGCCATTCTTCTTCTGGCAGCTCGCCTGGAGCCTGTCGCCGTTCATTTGAATGTTCTGGCAGGTTTGCACATAAGATCCATTCGGAGAGCCGTTTGGCCCATATCCATGGTTTCCATTACGATCCCGGTCGCCATCGCGATCACGGTCTCTTGCATCGCCGTTTCCGTTATTTCCGTTGTAGCCGCGGTCCCGGTTGTCGCCATTTCGATTGTCCCCGTTATAGCCGCCATTGCCGCCTGTGCAGCGCAAATTTCCGTTGTCATTCTCTATCTGGCCGTTGCACCGATCATAGCCCTGGAGTTCCGTATTCTGCCATCCGCCATTCACGTTCCTACAGCTCGCATAGAGCGTCGAGCCTCGTACGCCGATGTTCTGACACGTCTGCTGATACGAGCCTGAAGGCACCTGCTGTGCCGCGGCGGTCGTCCCTGGACTCCATAGGGCCATGGTCAATGCGACCATTCCAAAGGTATGTATATAACGCATTTTGTTTCTCCTTGATTGCTCTTGGCTGAATTCTTGGCCTGGCCGCGAGCCGAACTGCGGGTGGACGATGATCACGCGCTCGCTGATCGAAATTGGCGATCACTCGCCAGAATCATTATAGTCTTCGACCCTGCTCGAAGGCCCCAGGGGCCTGCAATTAGGTTGGAGATCACGGAGAGGAAAGAGGGTGCCTGCTCAACGCCCATTTTAATTTGCGGCGGGGGTGGCGGCCGGCTTGAGCTGTCCTACAGCATGAATGTGTATCTCAACTTTATCGTTTACCCGCAGAAACAAGGCGCTTGGGTTCTTAAGCCCCCACTGAATATAGGGAATTTCAAATGCTGTATCCGCTGAAACCGAATTGCCCGTGGCTTCAGCTTTCACGTCCAGCGTCATCGGATGAGACTGGCCGTGCAGGGTCATTGTGCCTACCAGCTGAATTTGCGAGGGGCCTGACGCCGCCAGCGTTCCCTTCATCTGCTGCGGCGTGAAGACGATGTCCGGGTACTTCTCGGCTTCCAGAATGTCATGAGTCATCTTATGGTCGCGGGACTTGTTGCCGCTGTCACCGCTGCCTGCAGCTACCACCAATTGCCCGCTGGCGCCACCACCGGCTGGTTCGAACTGCATCGTACCGGGCTTCAGTTGAAAGGTGCCGTGAACTGTATGCAGTGTGCTGTCGACTGTGAATTGGACTTTGCTTTGGCCAGGGTCAATTGCAAACGTCTTTTGCGGAGATTGGAAAGCCGTCGCGGCACACGCCAATGCCAGTGTGAGCCCAAGGAATTGAAGAGTTCGCTTGCTGCGCATTTTTCCTTTCACCACGAATTATGCTACCAGCAGCTGCCAGCCGAAATTCACCATACTGCCAATGCCGAAGTCTCTCAAGCTGAGTTCGCCTACATGGACGGACAGCATGCGCTCAAACAACACGGGTTTTTTCACCAGCGCCCGCAAAGCCCGTTGCCGCACCCAGGAGCTTTTGTCCATCAGCAGCATACTCTGTGACATAAACGAAGGAAGGACCGAAATCTGCCGGTGGGCTGCCTGGTAGAGCGAAAGATTGTTAGATGCCAGCGCATAGCTGAGGGCCAGTGCCTGGCGAAAGGCCATTGCGAGACCCTCTCCGGTGAGAGCATCCACGGAACCAGAGGCTTCGCCGAGCAGAGCGATCCTGTCCCGGCAAACAAACTTCAGCCCACGTGAAATCGTAATGGCTCCCCGTACACTTGTGGTACGGTCTGCATTTTTCAAATGGCGGGCAAGCTGCGGGAACAAACTCATTCCCTCTTCAAAGGAAGCAAACTTCTTTCGCGATATCAAGGCTACGCAGACTTCTTTTTTTCCAATGGGAGTTACGTAAGCCTGACCATGGGCGCCCCAGTAAATCTCGACGAAATCGCTCAGAGGCTCAATGTGGAAATGTTGCCGTATGCCAATGCGCTGCGTATGCTCTCGCGTCTCCGCAAGACCAGCCCATTTCCGGATGAGCGAATGCTGGCCATCCGCCCCAATCACCCAGCGTGACCGAATGACGCGCTTCCCTGCACTCACGCAATCATCCTGGAGGCCTGCAACCTGCGTCCCCCACATCGTTTCCACTCCCAGCCGGCTGGCAAAATCCAACAATATCTGATGCAGCAGAGTTCGCCGGATTCCGATGCCCTCGCCTCGCGGGAACCTTGCCAGGACCGCGCCTTCCGGTCCAATGAACTTGATGCCTTGAAAGGTGCCGGTCTCGCTGCTGTCGATTTTCAGGCCTAGTTGCAGCAACGCAAGCTGGGCGTCCGGCATGAGTCCTTCGCCACAGGCTTTATCAATGGGAGGCTTGGCGGAATCGGCGACCATCACACGGAACCCCTGCTGCCGCGCGGCGATTGCCGCGGCCAGCCCGGCAGGTCCGCCACCAACTACGAAAACATCTGTGTCAAAAGATTTCAGCATCGCGTTTACCAGCGCAAAAGCAAAAGCTCGGAACAAAATCCTGGACCCATTGCGGCCAGAACGCTGTAGGTGCCCGGTTCGCCGCGCCGCTGCGCCAACACCTCTTCCAGCACTACCAGTACTGAAGCCGAAGAAAGATTTCCGCGTTGTCTAAGACACTTCCACGACAAATCGAGTGCGCCAGAAGCAAGACCGAGGCTGTCCTCGACCGCTTCCAGCACCTTGGGACCGCCAGTATGAATAATCCAACTCGCAATGTCACTGCGCCGCAACCCAGAAGATTCCAGAAACGAATCAACGTCGGCGCCCAGGTTCTCGTGAATCACTTTCGGAACGTCAGGCGAGAGCACAATGTGAAAGCCGGCTTCGGAAATGTTCCAGCCCATCACTTGCTCTGATCCAGGATAAAACACGGAGCGGGTAGCCACTATTTCCGGCCCGCCCAGGCCG
This sequence comes from Candidatus Angelobacter sp., assembly GCA_049802395.1. Classification (GTDB taxonomy): domain Bacteria; phylum Acidobacteriota; class Terriglobia; order Terriglobales; family Acidobacteriaceae; genus Angelobacter. Next base: position 1,188 of record JBARMK010000016.1, on the reverse strand, counting down.
ACTTCGCTCCCTGCAACCACCACTGCCGCGGCGCCGTCGCCAAACAGTCCGGTCGAAATCATGTTGGCCACGCTCACATCGTCGCGCTGCCATGTGAGAGAGCACAATTCAACAGAGAGGACCACTGCAATCTGCTCAGGAAATGCGCGCACGTAATCGGCAGCGCGCGCCAGACCGGCGGCGCCCGCCACGCAGCCCAGGCCGAAAATCGGCACGCGTTTGATGTGCGGCGAGAGTGCCATGCGATTTACCAGGCGCGCATCAATTGACGGGCTGGCAACGCCGGTGACCGAGACAAAATAAATGGCATCGATATCGCCGGGCATGATGCCTAGAGGCGTGATCGCGCGGCAGATCGCATCCCGGCCTAGCGTCTGCGCGAAATCGATCCACAGATTGTTGGCTTGTCCCCAGGTCTCAATCCGATCGTACGCTTCCAGCGGCAAGACCAGGTGACGACGCTCGACACCGCAATGGTTGTGAAGGCGATCCAGAACCGCAGGCTGGTCGAGATGCTCTTGCCAAGTCTCCTTCAAGGCTGAAGTGATGGCTTTTTGCTCGTACACATTGCTGGGAAACGCGCTGCCTGCCCCGGCTATTCGCATCCTGCCCCCGGAAAAGTGAATTTGCCTTGCTCATTCCCGTGCTTATTGACCCGCTTCAAACGTTGACTGCTCTCTGAGCGAGATAGAGGGCGTCACGCCAGAACGCAGCTGACGAGTGGACCATTTCCACCACATCTTTCACGGCGTCGACGAACTGGTCGATCTGGTCTTCGCTCACGACGAGCGGAGGCGCTGCTTTCAACACCATGAAGTTGTTGCCGCATATCTGTGTGAGCACATTTTTTTCCCGAAAGAGCTTCATTACCAGAATTTGTCCGAACATGCCGGCGTGAATTTTCCGGAAGGCTTCAAAAGGAATCTTTAGCTTCAACCGTTCCGAGGATCGAAACTCAATGCCGTTGAGCAAGCCCATGCCACGCACACCCGCCACCATTTCATACCCGCTCAGGGCGTCAGACAACCGCTGTCGGAGATATGTGCCCAGGACTTCGGCGCGAATGCCCAGTTCTTCGTCTTCAAGCGCTTTTAACGTGGCCAGACCGGCGCGCATGGCCAGGCCATTCTCGCTATAAGTAGAAGTGTGGATGATGGCGCGCCCCAGGGACTTATAAACCGATTCGTA
>JBARMK010000015.1:0-5055 GCA_049802395.1 Candidatus Angelobacter sp. | reverse complement strand
GGCATGGACATGCGCCCGTTCTCAATAGCTTTCAGCACCTGTGGCGGCGGGAAATTTTCCACCATCTCTTTTGTGCTCATCTTCAGCGTGCGGAACGGCGCCAGCCGGGATTCAACGGCACCGTCATCAATCTTGTCAGGATGAAGCTGTTGGTCAAACCACTTATCCAGACCCATAGCGCGGACGCGCTCCACATCGCCGGATTGAATGCCAAAAGTAAAGCGATTCAATGCATGGACAATCTTTTTGTCGTCGTCCATGGGAGGGGCAATGCCGGCATCAGCAGTTTTTGATTTGGATTTTTTGTCAGCAGCTACCAGGATGGCAGTCGAGACGAGCAGGACGAGGCCCAGCAGAATCAATAGCTTACGCGCAGCGGCCATACACGCTCCAAAACGATCTAGAAGAACGCTTCTTTTCCCTTGGTATTAACCCAAAGCTATCTGAAAGTTGTGGAGAAAACCAGATTACGCAAGGGTGACGCGACCACGGGATATGCGCCGGTTCAACTCGGAGACCATGTGATCGATGTCCGTGGGCGAAATGTTGCAGGGAACACTGGGATCGAGGAACATCTTGCGCGCTTTCTCCGGCGCAGACCAGGGTCGCGGCGGTGAAACGTGGGCCACGGCATCCCGGCGCAACTGCACCAGCAGAGAGTGCACTACCTCGCCATCCAGCTTGGCCGGGGCCAACCAGCTCAATTGCGCGGCGGCCTCACCGAGCGACAGTTTTTTGCGGTATGGACGTTCGCTGAGCATGGCATCAAAGGTGTCCGCCACGGCCACGATCTTTACCGGTATTGAAACTTCGTCATTATTAAGACGATCAGGATAACCGGAACCATCGGCCCGCTCGTGGTGAGAGCGCACAACTTCAGGAATTTTTGGCCAGGGGAACTGCACGGTGGAAACGATGCGGTGCCCCTGCACGGTATGGTCGGCCATCTCCTGAAATTCGCCGGGCTCCAGAGCGCCAGGCTTGCTCAGCAGGTGCTTATCAACGGTCACCATGCCGATATTGTGCAGGTATCCGGCGGCGCGCATCTCGCTAACCTCTGAAGCCGGCATGCCCAGGCCTTCCGCCATGGTGGCGGCGTAGCGGCCCACGCGCAAAGAATGCCCCTGCATTTGAATGGACTTCACGTCAATGGTGGCGGCGAAGGCAGCCAGGGCATCATCCCAGAAGGAATGCACGGAGGCGATTAGTTTCAGGTTTTCTGAGATGCGCTCTTCGAGTGACATCATGAGCTGGTGGTTGTAGATGGCCAGCCCAATAAACGGCGCCAGATCGCCAATCTGCTTCAGGATCTCCGGAGTGTACTCTGCTCCCGCTTCTCTTTCTCCCAGAAGCAGCGCGCCGATCAGACGGCCACGCACGCGCAGCGGCGCCACGCAACGGAACCACACGCTGGAGATGTTTCCGGTGGAACTCAGGAAGGTGTCGCAGCGCTCACGCGAGATGCGCTGTGGCCCCGGAGTATTGGTTAGAGCGTGCACATGCTTCGAAAGCAGCGGAAAAACAGCGGTCTGGGGGAATACCACGAAGCCCGACGCGGCGATCGAGGCCAGCATGGCCGGTTTTTCCTGGAAACGGAAGAGCGCGCCGGAACCGGCGCGAACGGCTGCCATCACCAATTCCAGCGCGCCTGCGGCGGTCTGGGAAAGGTCTCGCTCACCCGTGAGCACGGGACCCAGTTCGGCCAGGACCTGGGAGGCGAGCAGCGGCGGCCTGCTAGTAAAGAAAGAGTCGGCCAATTTTGCGAAGCGGCCCGAACTCCAGAGCACCTTAGCGTAACAGCTTAGTTCTTTCTGAGAAAGGGCGAAGTATCGGTGTGGTTAACAGGAAAAGTTTTGCTACGCGTGAAGTTGATTGCGGATCAAGCGGCGTCGCTATCGGGCTTGGTTTCCTCGGATCCTCTTCGCTCGGCATCGGCCAGCAGTATCTTTGCCTTGGCCGCGTTGTTTGCGTCGACCCAGAGAGTTCTCTCGTTGGGTAGCCCGGGCATCAACGGGTTGCTCAGTTCGCAGGCAATGCCGTTGGCACGGAGCATGCCGCAGGCTAGTTCAGCTTCCTCGCCATGGTTGATTTCAAAGTGTGCGACTTCGACGCGATGCTCGGGATCGACAACTCGCAGCGCCTCTTCTGACAGTTCTTCAGGTGAAGCGGCAGTTGGCTCGACTACTGCGCCGCACTGAGGGCAGATTGTGACCGCTTCGACAATCACGAAGCTGCACGCAGGACAGGTTTTTCCAGATTCGATGGTTTCAACCATAGAAGAACTCTAACAAGGAAGATGCGACGGAGACAACCCGGGTTGTTGCCCTTTAGAAATGCTGCTGGAGGTCGGCAAACGTCTCCACCTGCACCAGACGAGCCCCGTTAGGAGCCGTGCTTACGCTTTCGTGCTCCAAAATCCAGGTCATGTCGTGCGGCACAAAAACGGCATTGATCCCGGCGGCCAGCGCGGGATTGATGTCTGACTTGGGGCTGTTGCCGATCATCCAGGTATTTGCCGGCTCGAACTCATACTTGGCCACGACCTCTTTATATGCCGCTGGGTTCTTCTCGGCGACGATCTCTACAGCGGCAAAGTAATCTTTGAGCCCGGAGCGCTCCATCTTGCCGGATTGCTCCGTGATATTGCCCTTGGTCATCACCACCAGGTGATGACCGCGGCGATTGAGATACCCCAGGGTCTCCTGCACGCCGGAGATGATCTCAAGTTCACTGGTGGAGACGCGATGGGCAAAGCCCCAGATGAACTCATGCAACTCTGGCGTGATGGGCCGTTGCGCCAGCCGCTCAAAGCACGTGACCAGGGAATGGGCGAAGCTGTGCGACCCGTAGCCCTGTTCCGCGATGGTTTCACGCTCCACCTCATTCAGGAACAGGCGTACTTCATGCGGGCCCATGTGCTGGTGGTTGAGGCGCTCAATAAAGTCGGCGATGGTGCGTTCGAAGTAGATGTTGTTTTCCCAGAGTGTATCGTCGCAGTCGATAAGCAGGTTTTGGGGGAGCATGTTGCGCCAATTTTAACCGCAGAGGCCACAGAGGACTACGAAGGCGACTTGATCGCAGTGATTGCCACCGTTCGTCGATATCGGCGGCGCGTGAAAGCCCAAGCTTTACCGCGGATTGGAGGTGAGACGTCGTCAGTTTTCTCTGTGCGCCGTGTTCTCGATGGTGAACCGGAGTTAGGGTTTTGCGCAATGCTGTCCGGGCGCTCACGCTGCTAGAATCGATGCTATGAAAATGGAACGATGGCTTTTGCTCCTTATATTTGCGATGACGGTCTCGGGAACAACTCTTGCCCAGGCGGGCAGGCGGGCAGCGCCTCCGCCTAAGACGGCGGACAAGTGTCTGCTCAAGGAGAACGTCAATGAGGACATTGCCGCGCAGGTAGCCAAGTTCAAGTTGGTTTCGATGCCGTTCAGTGTGAATGGCCTGAATGATGCCGAACGCAAGATGGTCTATAAGCTGGTGGAAGCCGCGCAATTTCTGGAGAGCATTTACTGGCGGCAGAGCGATCCCAAGGGCCTGGACCTCTACAAGCGTTTGCTGGGGTGCAACCAGGTGATGAACCAGAAGATCCGCCGCTTTCTGATGATTAACGGCAGCCGCTATGATTTGCTGGAAAACAACAAGCCCTTTGTCGGCAGCGATCCCTTTCCTCCCGGCCGCGCGCTTTATCCCGCAGGCATTACGCGACAAGAGATTGAGTCTTATGTCGCCAAACATCCGGAAAAGAAAACTCAGATATACAGTCCGTTTACCGTGATCAAGCGCCAGGGGGCTGAACTGGTTGCCGTGCCGTATCACGTGGAATACAAGCCGTGGCTTACCGGCGCTGCTGCGGCGCTGCGCCAGGCTGCAGCCCTGAGCCCGGACAAGGCTTTCGCGAACTTTCTGCGGTTGCGCGCTGACGCCCTGCTCACAGACGACTACTACAAGAGTGACATCGCGTGGCTCGAACTGGAAAATCCCAAGTACGACGTAATCTTTGCCCCCTATGAAACTTATCTGGACGATCTGCTGGGCGTGAAGACCTCATACGGGGCGGCGGTCATGATCCGAAACGACGCCGAAAGCGCCGGCCTGGACACTTTCAAAAAATATGTTCCTGATATTCAAGACGCACTGCCGTTGGCGCCGGAGGATCGGCCGTCGATGCAGGGCAAGAGCACGCCCATGGAAGTGATGGACACGCCGTTCCGTGGCGGCGATCTTCGCCATGGCTATCAGGCCGTAGCCGACAATCTGCCGAATGACCCTCGTATTCATCAGGAAAAGGGCACGAAGAAAATTTTCTTCAAGAATTTTATGGACGCGCGGGTGAACTTCGTGGTGCTGCCGATCAGTAAGCTGCTGATGCGGGAAGACCAAGCCGCGATGACCAGCATGGACGGCTATCTCGCCGTGGTGTTGATGCATGAAATCTGTCACGGCCTTGGCCCTGCCTATGCCCGCACTCCCGCTGGGCAGGCGGACATCCGCGAATCCATTGGGCCGACCTATGCCGGACTGGAGGAAGCCAAGGCGGACATTGTAGGGCTTTTTGCGTTGAACTGGCTGATAGAAAAAGGTGTGGTCCCGAAAGAAAAAACCCAGGAATTCTATGCTTCGCACGTGGCCGGGATCTTCCGCACCGTCCGCTTCGGCGTGGCTGAGGCCCACGGCCGAGCGGAAATGATGGAATTCAACTACTTTGTTGAGCAGGGCGCCATTATCCGCGATGCAAACATTGGTAAGTATGCAATTGATTTCACAAAAATGCAGACGGCTATCGCCAGCCTGGCCAAAGAGCTTCTGGAAATCGAGGCCACCGGCGACAGGAACCGCGCTGAGCAATGGTTTAAAAAATATGATTCCATGCCTTCTGAGTTAAAATCAGCCCTAGCGAACGTAAAAGATGTGCCCGTGGATATCGATCCAGTCAGCGCGTTTGGGGAACAGATTCAATGAGGTCGACGCCAGAAGTGCAAAACCCTGAAGATCGGCGCAGGTTTGAGAGAGTAGACATCACGCACGAGGCGCAAGTCCTGGTGCTGGATG
>JBARMK010000014.1:0-11534 GCA_049802395.1 Candidatus Angelobacter sp. | reverse complement strand
CAAGCGAGACTACATAATCAAGGTTGTCCCATCGGTGATGCAGGTAGTGTGCAGATCCGCTGGCAAACAGCCGCAGGCCATAGAGCATTGCTCCAAGACCAAAATAAGCAAGCGCGTAATCCCTGCGCTTCAAGCGGCCAAGAAACAACAGACAGGCCAACGCTCCGGCAGCCGTGATCAGGACGCCAAACAACATCCGCCACAGATCGTTTGTGGAGAAAATCTGTTCTGCTGCGCTATTCATCCGTCTCGAGTCCACTCTTGAGCGATACACGCCATACATAGGCCGCCGACTTACGGATTCAGAATGACCTTGCCGAACTGCTCGCTCTTTTCCAGCCGCTCATGCGCCGCCGCGGCTTCACGCAGAGGAAAGCTCTTGTCGACCACCGGCTTAATTTTGCCGGCGAAGATGTGCTTCATCACCTCGTGGAAGTCGCCCATGGTCCCCATGAAGGAGCCCAGAAATGAAAGTTGCCGGGCAAACAGAAACCTGATATCGAAGCTCGCCTCAGGGCCGGTGGTAGCGCCGCAAGTCACCAGCCTGCCTCCGGGCCTGAGCGACTTCATGCTCTCCTGCCACGTGGCCTGGCCCACGTGCTCAAAAACAATGTCGCACATCTGGCGGTTGGTGATCTTCTTCACTTCGTCGGCGATCTTCTGTTTGTAGTGATTGATCACATGGTCAGCGCCAAGGTCTTTGCACTGGTCGAGCTTGTGTTCGTCACCTGCGGTGGCGATGCATGTGGCCCCAAACATCTTGCAGATCTGGATGGCTATGGTTCCTATGCCGGACCCTCCACCCAGCACCAGCACGTTGCCGCCCGGTTTAATGCCGCAACGGCTCACCAGCATGTGCCAGGCTGTAACGGAGACCAGAGGCAGAGAAGCCGCTTCGTCATAGGTAAGCTCCTGGGGAATGGGCAGAACGTTCACGCGTGGCGCCGCGATGTACTCGCAGTTGCCGCCGTCATTCAGATAACCCAACACTGTGAACTGAGGGCAAAAATTCTGCTGGCCTTCGGTACATTTCTGGCAGACACCACAAAAAGTCATGGGCGCCAGCAGCACGCGCTGCCCGACTTTAAGATCGGCAATGTACTCGCCCACTTCGGCAATATCGCCGGAAACGTCACTGCCGTTGATGTGCGGCAGCTTTATGCCAGGGAGCCCTTTGCGGATAAAAAGATCCAGATGGTTCAGAGCACACGCCTTCACCCGCACCAGTACCTGGTCTTTGCGCGGCTTTGGATCGGGCACATCTTCATACTTCAAAACTTCCGGACCGCCAAATTCATGGAATCGGATGGCTTTCATCTGGAACTCTCCTCAATGACAGGGGCAAACAAGCGAGGATACACGGAGAAGAAAAACCTTACCACTGATTGCACTGATAACAGCGATTGACTACGACCCGCTGGGAAATACACTCCGGCACAAACGCTCGATTCACCAGTGTAAATCCGTGTTCACTAGTGGTAAGGTTTTCGCATGATTTCGGGTCTCCATGCCATCGTGTATTCCAAAGACGCCGAAAAAGTCCGCGCCTTTCTGCGCGACGTGCTGGGCTTAAAATCGGTCGACGCTGGACACGGCTGGCTGATCTTTGCCGCGCCGCCCGCGGAGCTGGCCGTGCACCCCGTTGAGCAAAATGAGAAGCCGCATCACGAGCTTTATCTAATGTGCGACGACTTGAAGAGCACGATGAACGAGTTGGCCGCAAAGGGCGTGCAATGCGGCCCGGTAGTAGAAGCCCGCTGGGGCTCGATTACCTCAATTTACCTGCCCGGCGGCGCGGAACTGGGTTTGTATCAGCCGAAGCACCCAACGGCTTTGAAGTTATGAAAATGTACCTGCCTGGTTTAGCAATTTGGCGAATGTCAAAGCTACGTCTGGGTGTTAAGGGGTGTGCAACTTCATTCAACGCAAAGACTCTCCCCCCGCCAGTTAAGGTACTTCGAAGACTTATATGTCATAATCCCACACGATGGGGCAGGTTATAAGCTGCCATGGCAATCATGGACGGGGAGAAGGAGCCAATGCTGATTCGCGGAGCACGCGAAATTCTTCTGCCCCTGCTGATTTTGATTGCATTTAACAGCCTTGCGCGCTTTGTGCCGTTGCACAGAACAACGCCAAACAACGCGGTTTCAAGCCAAATCATGCCGCGCACGGTGGCATGGCAACAACCCGCGCCTATGGACATTGGCAAAGACCCCCATTTTCGCGTGCTTCTGGAAAATCCTCACGTGCGCGTCTTTGCCCTGACGCTGCCTCCACACAGCGAGAGCTTTGTTTGGCAAGAATACAATTACCTGACCGTAACACTCGTAGACAGCAACGTGGTGATGTGGAAGGAACAGGAGTCGCCGATCCTGCACTATCGAGCGCCAAAGGGTGAGATTCATTTCCTGGCCGGCGCCTCTGCACACGGAATCCGCAATGAGACGAACGCGGAATATCGCAACGTGACGATCGAATTTCTTGATCCGGGAATCACCAATTACGGGTATCGGTATGAAACCGGCAAATATGATTTCGGACCAAGCGGCCTCGATCCCCCGCCGGTTGATCCACAAGGGCACTTCGTTCAGGCGCTCAACCTGGAAAGGGCGGAAGCAAAAGACATTCAGCTTCTGCCCAGGGAATCCTTCCCGGCCGACCAGCGCTCAGGGCTGCTGGTTGCGGTTACGCCGTTGCATTTGGCTGCCGGGCCGCAGCGAGCCATTTCACTCAACTCAGGCGAAGTGGCCTGGCTAGATAACCTGGATGCAGGGCTGGCAAATAACGGCGCAAGCCGGGCGAGGTTCGCGCTGGTTGAATTCAAGCCCACCGACAAGAATTGAGCTCGTGCTCTCGCTTCGTAACGGCTGAAATCCTTGCCATTCACGCTACAATACTTCTGTGGACATCTATGAAGAGATAACCCGCCTCAGGAGGGAAGGCCGTCGCGGGGCGCTGGCGACGATTATCAACGTGCGCGGATCGATTCCATCGTTTGAATCCGCCAAGATGCTGGTGCGCGACGATGGGACCATCGTCGGGACGATTGGCGGCGGCTGCGTGGAAGCCGAGGTCTGGGAAGCCGCGCGCGAATCGATGAAGACCGAAAAGCCGCAGACGCTCCACTTCGACCTGAACAACAATCCCAAGTACGATACCGGGCTGGTCTGCGGCGGGACGCTGGAGGTTTTTGTCGAGCCGGTGCTGGCGGTCTCAACGCTCTATATTTTTGGCGCGGGACACGTGGCCTGGAGCCTCTATAAGGTCGCGCGTCTGGCCGGCTTTGACGTGGTGGTTACCGACGACCGCGAGAGCTACGCCAACCGCGAGCGCTTCCCGGACGCCCGCGATATTTATGCCGATGAGTACGAGCGGGTGACCGCCCAGCTCGCGCCGAATGACGCTTCTTACATCGTCATTGTGACCCGGGGGCACCGGGATGACATGCGCGTGCTACGCTGGGCTGCGGAGACCCCGGCACGTTATATCGGAATGATCGGCTCACAGCGCAAGACCATCGCCATCTACAAAGAGCTTGAGAAAGAAGGCATTGCCGCGGAAAAACTAGCACGCGTCTATGCGCCGGTGGGCATTGATATCGGCGCAATTACGCCGGAAGAGATTGCCGTGGCGATTGTGGCCGAGCTGATCGCCGTGCGCCGAAACTCCGCAACTTCTTTACCACACATGAAGAGCGCAAAGGCTGCGGAGATACTGAAGCAGCTATAGCCATGGCCCTTTCACCCTCATTTGCGGGCGTCATCCTCGCAGCCGGCTCGTCCTCTCGCATGGGACGCGACAAAGCGCTGCTGCCCTGGCGCGACGGCACATTTCTTTCCGCTGCCATACTCGCTCTGCAGCCCGCAACTGAACTGGTGCTTGCAGTCGCTGGCGCCAACGCGCCCACGCTGGAACCGATTGTGGACGCGAATGCTGCGTTCCTGGTGGTAAACCGCTGCCCGGAGCAGGGCCAATTCAGTTCGCTGCAGGCCGGGCTGCGTGAAGTACTCAATCGCGGACGCGATGCTGCCATTCTCACCCTGGTGGATCGCCCGCCCGCGGAGGCGGAAACTATTCAGCGCTTGAAACAGGAATTTCTGAAGGGCACGAACCGTGATGACATCTGGGCCGTGGTGCCGGAATACGGCGGCAAGCATGGCCATCCCATTGTGATTGGGCGGGAGATGATTGAGGCTTTTCTGCGCGCTCCGGTCACCAGCTCCGCACGCGAGGTGGAGCATGCCAACCAGGACCATATCCGCTACGTTCAAGTCAACGACCCGCTGGTCGCAGCCAACGTGGACACGCCGGAAGACTTTGAAAAAGTTCGCCAGGGACTGCCGACTTGAGAATAGACGCCTCTTCCAGCAAAAGCCAGAAATTTGCCGACTCCGTCCTTGCGCTTCATCCCCACATCGCTGTCTTTGATTGCGACGGCACGCTCTGGAGCGGCGATTCAGGCGCAGACTTTTTCTATTGGGAAATCGAGCATGGCCTGCTTCCTGAAAAAGTAGCGCAGTGGGCCACAGCGCGTTACAACGACTATAAGGCCGGAAAAGTGGACGAAGACACCATGTGCGGTGAAATGGTCACCATAAATGCCGGCATTCCCATGCAGACTCTCATGGAAGCGGCTGAAGAATTCTTTCCCAGTGTGGTGGAGCAGCGCATTTTCCCTGAGATGCTGCGCCTGGTGCGCGAACTACCGTCTATCGGCTGCGAAGTGTGGGCCGTTTCTTCCACCAATGACTGGGTGGTGCGCGAAGGGGTAAAGCGCTTCGGCATTCGCGGAAGTCGCGTGCTGGCCGCCTGCGTCCACCTGGAAGACGGCCGCGCCACAGACTGTCTTATCCGCGTCCCCAGCGGACGCAATAAGGCGACGGCCATTCAGGATGTGATTGGGAAACCGGTAGACATTTGCTTTGGCAACTCGGTTTTTGACGCAGACATGCTGGAGATTGCGCGATACGGGTTTGCCGTGAACCCCAACCCTGACCTGGAAAAGATTGCACACGAAAAAGGCTGGCAGGTGTTTTGGCCGGCGGGGACAAAATAATTCTTGCCGCTGATTTACGCTGATGGGCGCAGATCAAAAAGTTCCAGCCGCGAATCAACGCGAAAAACGCGAATTCAAATTTGAGGATCACTGGCGACGAGACATTCTCGCAGAGGCAGACCAGTCGGCTCCAAACCGCTGGCGCCTAAATCAGCGTTTATCTGCGTCATCAGCGGCAAAAGGCTTTTAGTGGAAGAGCTCCTGCACTCTTTCCTTGAACCATTCCCAGCCGGTAAGCTCGCGCGGCGGAGGAACCGCCCAGCTTCTGAGTACTTCAACACGGCGGAAATCCGCAGGCACATCAAAAAGCGTCAATTCCAGCGGCCCTTCTTTCAGTTCCACGACTTCAGAGCCCCAGGTAGAAGAAAGCGTCCGCTGCGAGCCATCGGCCTGCGTGATCTCATTGCTCAGGGTGGTAACTACTTTCACGGGGAAGCCGGTTTCAGCGCCGCTCCGATGGACCACAATCTTGTCCATCTTGTTGAAGCATTTATCGCTGGAACCAGCGGACATCTCGGTGGCCACGACTACGTCAAGCCTGTTTTTTTGCTGCTGCCAACCGGGCAATATTGATCCGTCAATATACCAGCCATCGGTTTCGCTCTGGGAAGGCTTGGAGCACGCTCCCGGGCCGGCAATGCGATTCTCCTTGGTAATGATGTGCCGGGCCATATGGCCGAAGATTTCTTTCCTCTCGCCGGTATCGACATTGTCAATCATGATCTGCAGCACGCCTCCGGAATCTACCGTTGGACGTGGCCGGATGCCTGTCCCGGCGCCATGCCCGGTCTCATAACTGGTGTATTCGTGGGCCTGCAGGTCAAGCACGAAAACGCGATCGCGGTCGCCGCGAAGAATAATGGTGGCCATGGGCGGCCCGCTCCGGTCACGCATCTGCGATTGCCATTCATTCCGCAGGCGATCGGGAGCAAGATATTCGGTGCGAGTGTCAGTAAAGCCTCCGGTTACTTGCCGGGTAACGATTTTGATTCCATTGATGGAAGGAGACGGAGAAGTGAACGTGGTTAGGAATAGCAGCAGAATTGTCGCTAGCGGCGTATTCATTTCTTCTCTCACTCTCGCCTGGGCTGGCGGCTCTTGGTGTGGTATTGTACCGCCAAACCAAGAACGCGCAGCAGATTTAATGTGAAGAATGCCGTGTTTGTGCAGGCTGTTGCCCGGAGCGTTCGCTTATTCGCGTGGGGAAATCGATCTTAGTAAACGCGCTGGCCTTGATAACTGAACTAAACACAACCTTTTCTTTGATTTGACGGACAATTATGCTGCAGCCGAGATACTTGAGAGTCTCTGCTTGAGCTCTGCTCACATTTGGTCCTGTCATTTGTCGTATTCATTAATGATTCGCGGCTAGCTGCTTTTTAGCTTTTTCAGCACCTGGGCCAGAGCGTCGATTGCCAGATGAGTCGCGTGGACGGAAGCATTGGGCAGTCCGCCCAGGGCCTCCAGAAGTTGTTCCCGCTCCAGTGCGCCAGCCTCAGCCAAAGATTTGCCCTTAATCATCTCGGTAAGGCAAGAACCAGCGGCGATAGAAGCGACACACCCGCGCGTGCGAAATCGCACCTGGTCAATGCGGCCATCGGCAAGCTTGACCGCCAGGCTCATGATGTCGCCGCAGACCGGATGCTCCAACCGGACCTCGGCATCCGGCGAAGTCAGTTCGCCCACGTTGCGGGGATGCTCGAAATGGTCGAGAACACGCTCGGAGTATGCCATTGTCTTTGGCTCTATTGCTACGCTCCAAACCGCTCATACGCTCTGGCTGCGGGTGGAGGTTTCAGCCTGGAAACGAGCGGCCTGGCGCGCAAGCCGGCCACCCGCTTATAGCTGGTGACTATAATTCAATCATGCCAGAAAACCACATTCCGCAGCGAATCGTCTCGCTTCAACCCAGCGTTACGGTCACGTTGCGCGACCTTGGTTTGCTGCACCGGCTCGTGGCCTGCACCAAATACTGCGCAGAAGTGTGCCCTGAAATTCACGCAATCGGTTGCATGATCGTAGAGGACTCGTGGTCGGCCAAGGCGAAGCAGATTTTAGCAGCGAGGCCAGACCTGGTGATCGCGTCAGTGCCGTACCGTTTGGAGTCGGTGGCGGAGATCATCAAATGCGGGATTCCATTCCTGGGACTGGCGCCGCGGACTCTGGAAGACGTCTACAAAGATATTCTGACGATCGCCAGAGTAGTCGCTTCAGAGGAGCCGGGCGCAGCGGAACGGTGTGGAATACATCTGGTGGAGCGCATGCAGCAAGAGATTGCAGAGGTACGAGATAAGACTTCAGGCGCCGAGAAGCCGCTCGTCTATTGCGAAGAGTGGGGCAAGCCGCTCATCCTGTCGCAGCCGTGGGTAGCCGAACTCGTGGAGGCCGCCGGAGGAAGATTCTTTGGGGAGCCGGGTAAACAGAGCACGGAAGAAGAAGTCGCTGCCGCGAATCCGGATGTGATTGTTGCGGCGTGGTGTGGCGCGGGTGACCGCGTGCCGCTGGAGAAGATCGTCATGCGACGCGGCTGGGAGCAGACAAGAGCAGCGAAGAGCGGCCGCGTGTATTGCATCAACGACGAATTCCTGAATACACCCGCAAGCCCGCTTATTCAGGGGCTGCGAGCCTTGGCTGCGGCAGTGCATCCCGAGATTTTCGCAACAGAAAGTGGCCTGCGCAGCCTTCAGCTATCGAAGGATTTTGGTAGATGAACCAAATTATTCACTTACCAAATCTCGCGGATACCGGATGACACATGGGGTCGCCAAGAACAAAGCAGGTAGTAGCAGCATTAATAATTCGAGAAAATGAGATCCTGATCTGCCAGCGTGCGCAAGGCCAGGCTATGCCGCTGAAGTGGGAGTTCCCCGGCGGCAAGGTGGAACCTGACGAGGACCTCAAAGTTGCGTTGCGCCGCGAACTGGACGAGGAGTTAGGCATTGACGCCGACATCGGGCAGAAAGTTGCAGCGATTCAGCATACTTACGCCGGCGGAAACGCAATCGAACTGCATTTTTATCGTGTCGACCAATTTGAACGCGAGATACAGAACCGCATCTTTCACGACGTGCGATGGGTCGATCGCAAACAGCTTCCCACCTATGACTTCCTGGAAGCCGACCGCGGGCTGGTGAAAGAGATCAGCACCGGGAATATTCTTTAGGCCTGGCCGGTGATCAGAGTCCAGCCGTAAGCCGCGGCAAGCCCGATCATGATGATGCTGGTGCCCCACGCAATCACATTTGCGAGTTTGGAGTTCTTATAGGCGCCCATCAGCTCCGTCTTATTCACCAGCTTGAGCATGAAAATGAGAACGAAAGGCAGCAGAATTCCATTCGCCACCTGAGAAAAAAGGATCAGCTTGATCAGCGGGAGGTGCGGAATCAGCACAAATCCTGCACCACCGGCAATCAGAAAGGTATAGATCCAATAGAAGGTTGGGGCTTCAGAAAACTTTTTGTTCACGCCGGATTCCACACCCAGCCCTTCACAGATGTTATAGGCCGTGGCCAACGGCAGAATGGCAGCGGACAGCATAGCGGCATTCACCAATCCAACGGCAAAGAGCAACGAGGCCCAGTGGCCGGCAAGCGGTTGCAGCGCCAGAGCGGCGTCAGCCGCATCTTTGATGTCATGGTTTCCGCTCTTGTAGAGCGTGGCCGCGCACGCAACAACAATAAAAAAGGCGATCACATCGGTCACAATGCAGCCGAGGACCACGTCCCAGCGGGAAAGCGCGTATTGCCGCTTGCCAATGCCCTTTTCCACGATGGACGCCTGTAAGTAAAATTGCATCCACGGAGTGATGGTTGTTCCCACCAGCCCGATGAGCAGAATCACATAGTCAGAGCTGCGGCTCACATGGGGAACAAACGTATCCTTAATCGCCTGATGCCAATCAGGATGGGCGAAGAAAGCTGAAACGGGATAAGCAAAATAAATCAGCGAACCCAAAATCAGGATGCGCTCCACCGGCTTATAAGTGCCGCGAACCACCACGAACCAGACCAGCGCCGCGCCCAACGGCACCACGATGTATTTGCTGACGCCGAAAATGCCCATACCTGAAGCCAGCCCGGCAAATTCCGCCATAATGTTGCCAAAATCGGCCAAGCCAAGTACCAACATCACGAAGAAGGTAGCGCGCAGGCCGAACTCTTCGCGGATAAGATCAGCCAGCCCCTTGCCCGTCACGGCGCCCATGCGCGCCGCCATCTCCTGGACCACGATCAGGGCGATAGTGATAGGAATCAGCGTCCACAGCAAGGCATAGCCGAGCCGGGCGCCGGCCTGTGAGTATGTAAGGATGCCGCCGGGGTCATTATCAACGTTGGCGGTGATAAAGCCGGGCCCAAAGACCGCAAGGAATGCCAGCATCCGATATTTCAGGACGCCAAAGCCGACAACCCGCCGCGGCATGGTGAGGTCTTTTTTGAAAAATTTTAGCTTCATGAGCCACAACTTTCGTGGATCAAGTGGAATGAACAGCTAAACAGCGCAGGCGCAAGCAGGTACCAGAGGATGCCAGCGGCATCACGGTAGACATTCGCGGTGATGAATTTGAGCCCGACCACTGCCGGCGGGTGCAGGGTCCGGATCTTCCAGCGCTTGAGCCATTTCATTGGACACGGACATACAGAAAATTATTTTCCAGTTTGGAGAATAACTGAGAGTGCAAGAAAAGAACAATCTTGGCAGGTGAAATTTCCAAAAATATTTCATCGACCCGAAAATTAGTGCTGTAGCGGGCACCCCGCTTTTTCTAAGTTACCTTTGCCCGCCATGATTTTGGGCCAGCAAAAAATCCAGCACGGCCGAGGTAAAGGCGTGCGGTTGCTCCAGATTGGAAAGATGCGCTGTGGCCAGCCGGACTGCTTTGGCGCCCGGGATGTCGCGGGCCAGAACTTCTCCGTGATCTTTCCAAGGCGTTGATGGGTCCTGGTCACTGCCGATGACCAGAGCGGGAACAGAGATTTTGCAAAGCATGGCACGGTGGTCGGCATCACGCAACGCGGCGCAACAAGCAGCGTAGCCTTTGGGATCTGTGCCGAGAAGAACATTACGCGTCGATTGGGCCGGCGCGGAAGTCTGGTTGCCGGCGGAAAAGAAGCGTTGCATCACCGCATCCGCGATGGCTGCCATGCCGCCTTCAAGAACAGCTTTGCGCCGGACATTCCAAAGTTCTGGCGTACCGAACTTTGGCGAGGTATTGGCAAGAACCAGTGCGGAGAGGCGCTGAGGAGCATGCAAGGCAAGCCACTGACCGACCGCGCCGCCCATGGAAAGCCCACAAAAAGCAGCCTGCGAAATCTTCAGCGCATTGAGCAGCGCCAGAGCGTCCTGCCCAAGTTGGTCCAGCGTGTAATCGCCGGCGGGAACGTCAGAGGCGCCGTGGCCGCGCGTGTCATACCGCAATACTTGAAAGTGATCGAGCAGATCGGGCATCTGCGGCGCCCACATGCTGTGGTCGCAACCCAATGAGTGCGACAGGATGAGCACCGGTAGCTGGCCCTTGCCCTCAAGACGGTAAAACAATCGCGTGTTGTTGACGGTCAAAAATGGCACTTTCTACTTTCCTCCCCGGACGGACTTACGGGTGGATAGCAGCGGCTTTGATCCTGGCCCGGGCTGACGCGGCGCACGCCGCACCGTAGCACGATATGGTTCGTAGAGCGAGGGAGTTGCGTCTCCGCGGGATGGCGGCGGTAGGGGATGACCTTGGACATGGCTACTCTTTATACAAGAGAACGCGGTGGAGGGTGAAGCCAGGGAGGCAGCCAGTTTTCACTAAGGAGACACGGAGAAGGCCAGGGAGGTAAGCTGGCAGACAAGATCAGTATTAGGAGCTAATGAAAGAAGTGTGAGGGGGTCAGTTTGCAGCACCGCTTCCGGTAGCTGCGCTGGATTCGCCGCGTTTCAATGCTGCTTCCACGGCATCTCGCTCACGCGGCATTTTCAATTCCGTAAACAGGGCCAGCGCCTGTTCAAGTTTTTTCCCGGCGAGGTCAGGCTGGCCTTGTTCGCGGGCCAATAAACCCAAATTCCAACAGCAATAGCCCAGGCTTGCCTTGTTGCCCAGTTCCTCGCAGATCGCTTCTTGCTTTTTGAGCAAAGACATGGCGTCCTCCGGCTTCCCCCATGCCTTCAGAATCAGCGCCTGGTTCCCGTAGCTACGCTGCAAGCTGTCCTTGTTGCCCAACTCCAGACAGATCGCTTCTTGCTTTTTGTGCAGGGTCATGGCCTCCTCCAGTTTCCCCCACGCCTGCAAGATCAGCGCCTGGTTCCCGTAGCAAATCTGCAAACCGTCCTTGCTGTCCAACTCCAGGCAGATCGCTTCTTCCTTTTTGTGCAGGGCCATGGCCTCCTCCAGCTTCCCCCACGCCTGCAGAATCAGCGCCTGATTCCCATAGCTACGCTGCAAACTATCCTTGCTGCCCAACTCCTTGCAGATCGCTTCTTCCTTTTTGTGCAGGGC
>JBARMK010000013.1:0-2071 GCA_049802395.1 Candidatus Angelobacter sp. | reverse complement strand
CGCTCGCCGGAGCTGCGGCGGCCACCGGCTTTGGGGTGGGTGAAATCGTTTCGCCTTCAACGACCGCGCTGGCCGGAAACAAGATTGACGGCATCCAGAAAAGCCCGTTCAGCACCACGGAGACCATTACTCCCTACAACGACGTCACCACCTACAACAACTATTATGAATTTTCCACCGATAAGGACGGACCCTCAAAGCTCGCCAAAGATTTCCGCGCGCGCCCCTGGAAGGTAAAGATCGAGGGCCAGGTCGAGAAGAAGCAGGAACTCGATGTCGACGCGATCCTCAAGATGGCGCCTCCTGAAGAGCGCATTTACCGTCATCGGTGTGTCGAAGGATGGTCGATCGTCGTCCCCTGGATTGGCTTCTCGCTGAGCGAGCTGATCAAGCGAGTCAATCCCGCCGGCAAGGCGAAATTTGTGGAGTTCACCACGATTCTCGATCCGAAACAGATGCCGGGCCAGCAGCGGCAGGTGCTGGAGTGGCCATATGTCGAGGGTCTGCGCATGGACGAAGCCATGCATCCGCTCACGCTGTTGTGTTTTGGCATGTATGGCGAGGACCTTCCTAACCAGGATGGAGCGCCGATCCGCATCGTCGTACCTTGGAAATACGGTTTCAAGAGCGCGAAGGCGATTGTGAAAATCCGCTTTACCGACAAGCAACCGCTCAATACGTGGAATATTTCTGCCCCCACGGAGTACGGTTTCTATTCCAACGTGAACCCCAACGTGGACCATCCCCGCTGGAGTCAGGCGAAAGAACGCAGGCTCGGCGAATTCTTCAAGCGCCCAACTTTGATGTTCAACGGTTACGGAGATCAGGTAGCCAGTCTGTACAGCGGCATGGATCTGAAGAAGAATTTTTGAGGGCGCCAGACCTCGGACCTCAGACTTCAGGTGCCACCAACCTGCTAAGGTCTGAGGTCTAAGGTCCGACGTCCGGTTTCCGATGCCCCGCTGGCTCAAACCCGTAATCTTTCTAGCGTGCCTCACGCCGCTGGGCTATCTCATCTGGAGAGGCTTGCACTCCGCATTGGGCGCCAATCCCATTGAAGCCATCACCCACAGGACCGGTGATTGCACTCTGACGTTCCTGCTGATCACGCTATCGGTGACGCCTCTGCGCAAACTGACCGGGCAATACTGGCTCATCGGTCTGCGCCGGATGTTTGGTCTCTTCGCGTTTTTCTACGGTACGCTGCACCTGCTGACCTACGTCTGGCTCGACAAATTTTTCAATGTCCACGAAATGCTGGCTGATATCGCCAAGCGCCGCTTCATCACCGCAGGGATGACCGCCTTCACTTTAATGATTCCTCTGGCCCTGACTTCGACCAAGTGGTCGATCCGCAAACTTGGTGGCCGGCGCTGGCAGGCGCTGCATCGCCTGATTTATTTCAGCGCCGCCGCTGGAGTGATCCACTACATCTGGCTGGTAAAAGCCGACTTGAAGAAGCCTCTGGAGTACGCCTTCGTGCTGGCCCTGTTGATGCTCTATCGGCTGATCGCATGGATCGCGTCGCGTACTCCAGCAGCGCCGAAGGTGAGTGCCTCAGAAGGGTAGCGCCGGCGTCCCGACGGCTGTAGAGCGGGCGCCTCGCCCGCTCTCGCCGCTGACCCCATCATTCGGCTGCCTTCCACCGCAAAAGTTATTTTAAGGAGCGCATGCCTAGCATTACTGGACGCCAAACAAAATGGGCGCGATCGTTAAGACGCCCGCGCCCAATCTGATTTGACCGGCAACTAGTCTTATTTGCGTTTGAAGTTTCTGTGCGCTACCGGTGTTACAGGCAACACAATCCTGTGCGCCGCTGCCGCGCTCGACTTCGCGCCCGGAGTCTGTAACAGAAGGCTTCCCGTGCCCACCTGGTTGGTATCGGTTTCAAGGAAGAGCGCCGTGGAACTGTCCACCGCGTAGTAGACCCCATTCACAAGGTTGCTTGTGAGTATGCCTCGACCCGTTGCCGGGGAATCTGCGGTGTAGTTGCCCGTGAATTTCTGATCAAAACTCAACGTCCCCTCGTCGTTGATATCGATCAGGCCACTGAATGCAGTGCTGGTCGTGG
>JBARMK010000012.1:0-5753 GCA_049802395.1 Candidatus Angelobacter sp. | reverse complement strand
CGTACATACTGTCTAAAAATATATCGAAGCAGGCCCCAGATCGGCAAATTGATTAGCAATTCCCAGCCTGAGCGTCCGGGTGGGTATGTGATCAAAAATCACGGCCCAGTCAGGCTACTTGGCTGTTTGGCCAAGACTTCAATCCCCTTGTTGGCGGGATTTCAATTACTCCTTCATGGAAACGATCCACGGGGCCTTCGCACCGAGCCTGTAAACTGGAAATCGTTTGCAGGGGATCCAAATGAACACCATGAAGGCAGTCTGGATATCGAGTTTTGGCGGACCTGAGGTTCTTGAGATTCGCGAGGTTGGCAAGCCGCTGCTCAATGACGACCAGGTGCTGGTACGCGTCCGGGCATCGTCGCTTAACCGTGCTGATCTTTTGCAACGCCAGGGCAAGTATCCGCCGCCGTCCGGCTTTCCCGCCGAAATCCCCGGCATGGAATTCGCCGGCGAGGCTGCCGAAGTAGGCTCCTCTGTGCGCCAGTGGAAGCCCGGCCAGCGCGTTTTTGGCCTGACCGGCGGAGGGGCCCACGCCGAATATCTGGTGACCTATGAACGGCTGCTTGCCGAAATCCCGCCTAACCTCAGCTTTGAACAGGCGGCTGCGATTCCTGAAGTCTTCATCACGGCCCATGACGCGCTCTGGACACAAGCTAACCTTCGCCCGGCCGAATTCGTGTTGATTCATGCCGTTGGCAGCGGTGTTGGCCTGGCGGCCGTCCAGCTCTGCCGCGCAATTCAGGCTGTACCTTTTGGGACATCGCGGACAGCGGACAAAATCGAACAGGCCAAAGCGATTGGCCTGGAAGCCGGAGTCGCAGTTCGCGATAACTTTGACGAATTACAGACCGCGGCGCAGAAATGGACGGGAGGAAAAGGAATCAACGTGGTCCTCGATCTGGTTGGAGGCCCATACGTAAAAGCCAGCCAAAAACTCATGGCAAACAAAGGCCGCATGGTCCTGGTTGGGACAGTGGCCGGCGGAAACTACGAACTCGAAGCGCGATACATGCTGAGCAAGCGCCTCAAAGTCTGGGGGACCGTACTGCGGGCTCGCCCTCTTGAAGAGAAAATCGAGGTCACGCAGAAATTCGCCGCCGAGGTGGTTCCGCTATTGGCCCGCGGCGTGCTCCGTCCCAACATTGACAGCACGTTCCCGATTGCTGACATCGTTAAAGCCAACCAGCGACTGGAATCGAATGAAACATTTGGAAAAGTAGTAATCACATTCAATTCGTAGGCTTTCTAAAGCCATTACCCGAAAGCCGCGCGATATAGCTTACGATTGCTCCAGCGCCAGGATACGTCTTGCGATTCCAGCGGCCGCCGGATGCTTTAGCTCCTCAGCTTCGCGGCTCGGAGTCCGCGCTCTCACGTGCCGGTTATTCCGTATCTGATAATCCCGCAGCAAGTCGAAGAGAGCACTTCGGATGGCGCCTGCGCTCACGCGCTTGATTTGCGTCGTGATCTCTTTCTCGCCGACAGACCCGGGGACCTCCGCGCCGCGAAAGCTATCCAGTTCTGTCGTCACAGTATCCTCCAAGAGACGCGCATTGTTCTCTTCAAACCATCTTTGTTGCAGAGCTTTATCTCTTGTCTCAGACTGCCATCGCGCAAAGCTCCGGCGCTTGCGCTCACCTTCTTCTGCGATTGCGTTAATCTCGGCCTGCCGCTCTGGCGAAGGCGCAAACGCCGCTAGCTGTGGTAGTTTTGACGGCGTTTCAAAGACCGTGGTGAGTGTCCGCAGGGGCACTGTCTTCAGCCATTTCGCCAGATAAAACGCCGCCAGTAGATGAGAAACAATTCCTTCCACGGCGAGCGCCCAATTGGTCCCCAGCAACGCCCCGCCGGAACGTGCCGCCCGCTGCCGGCGGTAATTCGAAACCCCCAGCTTTAGGATGTCAGCGAACCTGCGCCATGGCTGCGGCCCAAACAGATATGAGTCGGCGCTGCTGAGGATGCAGAAATGTTTGATCTCATCACACGCCATATTTCGCGCCAGTACGTGGAGATCGCCGGCGGCATGGGCCGCCATAACGATATAGCTGGAACTGGCATTCCACTCCGTGGTCTGCCGGCTGATGATGTGCTGCACCGCGCTCTCTTCATCAGAGGTGACCACCATGGGCTGGTTGGGATTTTCCCGGCTAGGCGAAACTCCTACTAGCCGCTCAATGATGCGGGCGAATGCATTGCTGTGTCGTCGCTCTTCCGCACACCATGCCCCTTCACACCACGGCACTCCGTGCTCTGCGCCGTATTTCGCCTCCTCCTCGTTTTTGCCCATGAAGCGGCCCAGGGTCGGCAACAGAAACCGGAAACCTTCTCCGCTTTGTTCGGTGTATTCCATGATCGGATCTTCATCTTCCATGGCAATGGTCATCATTAGCGCCATCTCCCACACCGCCAGGCCGCCTACTACATCATGCGGCGTGATGGTGCTGAGCTGTGCCTTCTCCCATGGACGCATGCGGTAGTGCGCGTCCCAATTCTCCTGATGGAAGCCCCAGAATGCCCATAGACAGTCATCGAGTGCGGCAGAAGAAAAGTCTTCGCGGACAATTCGATGGATGGCGCGCAAGGTGCGGGGCAGTCGAAGAGCCTGACGCAACACCTGCTTTCTGCGGTCTCCCTTTGGCGGGGCCGCCGGACGATATTTTTGCGCGGTTAGCGGCCGGCAGGCGGCTCCGACAGGAGTAATTCTTGATTTCTCGGTTAAGGAGTCTTTGCGGATCGCATTCTGCATGGCTGGCCTCGTGGAGCAGAAGCGGCCCTCAGAAAATGCGAGGAAGGAGCGCCGAAGGCCGCTTTACTGCTTACATGCTGACCCTATCGGACGTGCGTACATGCCGAAAGCGGCAAAGCACGTCACAGGACGGCATTGCCGCCTGCTTGCAAAAACACAAAAATTTCTAATGACTCGGTGTAAGGTCGGGTAAATGGACGAGACAGCCACGCGATTTCCCGCGCCTGTAAACTCACGGCGCAAGGAACTTACGTGCAGTAAAACAATCTTGCCGGCAAAATATTGCGCGGCTCGAAGTCCTGGTCGATCTGGTGAAAATGGCTACGCAAATAAGGGAGCACGGCCCGGGTGAACTGATAGACCAAGGCAGCGCCGCCAGGATTCAAGGCCTCTCGGGACTCGCGCATGATCTTCTCCCGTAGGGCCATTGGCATGGTGGTGAAAGGGATTCCGGAGATGATGTAGTCGGCGCCATCCAGCTTCAGACGGTCCAGCTCGCGTTGCACGTTTTCCGCCGAGCCATGCACCACGTGCAGCCGCTTATCGGGAAATGACCGCATGAGATATCCGACAAAGTCTTCATTCATCTCAAACACCACCAGACGCGCGTCAGGGGCCATGCGGGCCAAAATATGCGAGGTAATGGTTCCCACTCCGGGGCCATACTCCACAATGGTGCGGGCCCGATTCCAATCTATTTTGCTGAGCAGGCGATCAATGAGGAAACGCGAACTGGGAATTAACGACCCCAGCATTTTGGGGTGTTGGATGAAATTCTTGGCAAAAAGCAGCGTCTCTTCACTGCGCGAAGGTTTACGTAACATGCGGGTGATCAGTTCCTTAATGGCGGTCGGCCCAGCGAGTCAACCATACGCGCCTCTTCTCTGAGATGTAAAGCGTAACAAAGGAGTCAGCCACAGGCGTGAGATTTCTTGTGGCGGCCATTCCGCAGCCCGTGCCTGAGCCGCAGCCGGAAAATAGCGCAAATTCCTGCATTGCCGCGTCTTCCAATCCGGCTTAAAATCAGATGTCAGATCGCTCAGGACTTCATCTTGAATCTTGTTCGCGCCATTTATCCCGGCTCTTTTGACCCGCTTACCAACGGTCATCTTGACCTGATTGAGCGGGGCAGCAAGATCTTTGACGAGCTGATCGTCTCGATTCTGCGTAATTCTGAAAAAGATCCTCTGTTTACCCTGGTTGAGCGGCGGGAAATGCTGGAGCAGATGGTCAGGCGCTACGAAAATGTTCGGGTGGAAACTTTTGAAGGCCTGCTGGTCGATTACGCCATGCAGAAGAAGGCCAAAGCCGTGCTGCGCGGCATCCGGGCCATCAGCGACTATGAATATGAGTTGCAGATGGCGCTGATGAACCGCAAGCTGCAGCCGCAATTGGAAACCGTTTTTATGATGCCAGCAGAGGCCTATTCGTACCTGAGCTCGCGGCTTGTTAAAGAGATTTTCCGCCTTGGGGGCTCCGTGCGCGGGCTGGTGCCGGAGCTGGTGGAACAAAGGCTGCGGGAAAAGTTCCATGGCACCGCTGCCAAAATCTGAAGTGAGGTTTTAAATGGCGACCGTACCGGCAATAAAACAGTTTAGCAACCGCGTTAACCGTATCGAGATCAGCGCCACCATGGCCGTGGTTGCGGAAGCGGCCAAGTTAAAGGCCTCCGGGGCTGACCTGGTGGAGTTCGGCGCAGGCGAGCCGCATTTTTCCACGCCGCAGCACATCAAAGATGCCGCGATTGCCGCCATCCAGAAGGATTTCACCCGCTATACGGCTGTCGCCGGTATCCAGGAGTTGCGCAATGCGATTGTGCGCCGCCACGCCGTCGATTTCGGCTCCATGTATCAGCCCAATGATTGCATGGTTTCCACTGGAGGTAAGCTGGCGCTGTTTAACGCCATCCAGGTGCTCGTCGATCATGGCGACGAGGTCATCGTGCCCGTGCCTTACTGGGTTTCGTTCAAAGACATCATTGAGTATGCGGGTGGCAAATGCGTATTTGTGGAAACCGACGAAGCGGAAAACTTCCGGCTGACTCCGGAGATGATTGAGCGGCAGATCACGCCCCGCACCCGCGCCATCATCATCAATACACCGAACAATCCCAGCGGCGCTGTGCTCGATCCCATCGACTTCACGGCCATCCTGCGCCTCGCACACAAGCGCCGAATCTACGTCATTGCCGATGAGTGCTACGTCTATCTGAATTTCACGCCGCGCAGGTTTTCTGCCGGCTCGATCACAGACGTTCGCCAGCATCTGGTAATTGTCGGTTCGCTATCTAAAACTTATGCCATGACCGGATGGCGTCTCGGATATGCCATAGCTCCCGCGCCCATCATTAACGCCATGACCAAGCTGCAGAGCCAGAGCACTTCAAGCACAGCCCACATGGTCCAGATGGCTGGGCTCACCGCAGTGACCGGACCACAGGATTGCGTTGAAAAGATGAAAGCGGACTACGTTCTGCTGCGTGAGCTCATTCTGGGACACCTGAAGCTAATTCCCGGGATTACCTGTGTGAAGCCCGACGGAGCTTTTTACGTTTACCCCAACGTTTCGGCCTATTTTGGCAAGTCAGCCATCACCTCGGCGGCCGATGTCGCCAAACGGCTTCTGCATGAGGCCCACGTAGTCACCGTTCCCGGGGAGGCTTTCGGCACTCGCGACCACATTCGCCTGTCCTACGCAACCTCGCCCAAAGAGATTGAGCGCGGCCTGGAACGTATGCAGGAGTGGTTCGGCAAGTTGTGAGGAAAGCTGCTGCTGGACAACACCTCGTGTTTTTTGCGAGTCTAACCTCTTCTAGGTCTTCTGCCAGAGCGTTTTGTTTCCTGGACTGACTTGCATGCCAGAATTGTATCCTCTGCTGTTGCAGCCGCAGTTTCACGAGCGTGTGTGGGGTGCCCGCGATCTTTCTCCCATCTATTCCAGAGAGATCACGGGAGAGACTATTGGCGAAGCATGGCTCACCGGCGATGGGTGCCAGGTTGCCAAC
>JBARMK010000011.1:0-6546 GCA_049802395.1 Candidatus Angelobacter sp. | reverse complement strand
GCGTTTCACGTTGCTGAGGAGATCGAGCGTGCGTTCATAACGAGCGCCGGAACGTACGGCGCGGTAGAGCCTTGGAACGGTTTCAGTGTTGTGATTAAGCACTTCCGGCCTGGCTTCAATCACGGTTTGAAGGCAATCTTCGCGACCCTGGAAATCCGGGATCAGCACTTCCACCTGGCAGCCGGGCGCCTGCTGGCGGATTTGCCGGATGGTCTCGGCAAAAATCTTTGCGCCGCCCATGTTGTCATCATCGCGATTCACACTGGTTACAACGGCATGTTTCAGTCCCAGCGTAGCCACAGCTTCCGCAACCCGGCGCGGCTCGTCCCAATCCAGCGGCTCGGGTTTGCCCTTGGGTACGGCGCAGAATCCGCAGCGCCGCGTGCACAGGTTGCCCAACAGCATGAAGGTGGCAGTCTGATGGTTCCAGCATTCGCCAATGTTGGGGCATTGCGCCGACTCGCACACCGTATGCAGGTCCAGCGTGCGCGCCAGCTTCTTGAGTTCATGATAATTGTCGCCCATGGGTGCGCGCGCCTTCAGCCATGCCGGCTTAGGCTGCGGACGCCGGGGCGCAAGGTCGATCTGAACGAGTTCTACGGAGCTGGCCATCAGATAATTGGATGTGAATCTCTATTGTACGATGTTTAATTTCCGGGGGCTGCTCACCGCACCGAGGTAACTTTCAAATTGCCGGAATTTGCAGCTAGACTGTTGCTCCGGAGCGGCGAATTGGGCAAAAACTTTCGAGCATTGGTTCTTTGGTTGGCGGACTTGCACGCCCCTTTAGGCCGCTGGTCGCCGCTCGCTGCTTCCGCATTGTTTGCCAGTTCGGGTATTTTTCATTTCGCATTTGTGCGGGGGCTGGCCTACTCTGGCGCGATCGTATTGGTAATTTTGATCGCCGCCGATATGGCCCGGTCATTCATCGACACACAATCGTACCCCGATCAAAGCGGCAAGGCTCGCGCGCCGATGACACTGCCGATGCTTGCTTTCCGCGTGGCGCTCTCAATGGTCCTCGGCAGCGTTTACACAACCCTGGTCTTCATAGGAATTGGCTTCATAGGCATGAAGCTATGGCTAGCGTTTCTGCTTTTGCCGCTGCTATTCATCATTTGCGCCTTGATTGCATGGCGGAACGTGGATCTCTGGTACGAGCAGGGAGCCACGTTCGAAGAGGAACTGTGCGAACAGAAACGCGAAGAGGCAGAAAGTCGTCAGCATCCACAGCTGCCCCAGGTATTCGACGGCCGGATACCCTGAGACGCCAAAACCTAAAGCGTGTGCAGATAAGCCATAACTTCCTGTAGCTCTTCTGGACTGAGTTGATCGGCGAAACGAGGCATCATATTTCGCCCGCGGATGATGGTCTGCTCCACATGCTCGTCGGTCGCCGTCAGCCCACTGGGAAGGTACTCTTTCTTGTAGAGCTTTTTGAGGCCCGGGCCTTTGTTGCCGCTGGAAGAATAGGCAGGATGACAGTTGAGACAATAAATGTTGTAGACACGGTGCCCGCGGCTTTGCTGCGGATTCAAGCCCAATTCGGCGTCCGTCATCTGTGCCGGATCTTTGCCGCAGCCGGACAGCAACCCGGCCAAAACCATCATCAGAAAAATGGACGCTGTTCGCCTCAAATGACTATTATGTCTGGAGCGCAGCGTTTTGAAAACCCCTGGGCTGTAACAGCCGCTACCTCTGATGCCGGTCGAGATTAAACGCGCTTACGAGAAACCCTCGCTTTCTGATGGCCAGCGTGTGCTGGTGGACCGTTTGTGGCCGCGCGGAATTGCAAAGGAAGCTGCCCGGATCGATCACTGGCTGAAAAATCTTGCGCCCTCAGAGACCCTGCGCAAGTGGTTCCACTCCAGCGCCAACTGGATTGTCTTCAAGAAGCGTTACTTCAAAGAATTGGAAACTCCGGCAGCGTCGGCCGATCTGCAGACTCTCTACAGTCTCGCGAATGAACACGAACTTATGACACTGGTCTATGCCTCAAGAGATTCCCAGCGCAACAACGCTGTTGCGCTCAAAGAATTGCTGGAAGGGATGAAGAAACCGCCTTCCAGTAGCGGTCCGGCCCGGGCCATGGCGGTTCCACGCCGCATGGCCAAGCGGCGTCCAAGCTGATGATTCTCCGTTCTCTGGAACCGCCATCTATCGCCGGGAGAGGTTTTTTGCCCGCGTGGAATGTAGTGGAGCGGCTGCAACGGCAGGCTTACGACTGCTGCTGGATGATTACACAACCTTCCCACGCCGCGCTGGCAGGAGAGTTCGCTGCGAAAATGTCAGCCGCCGGATTGCCAAACCTGGGCGCGGACCTGGTTCGGGCCATTGCCTTGCACGATGCCGGATGGGGAATTCCAGACGCGCAAGCGATCATGCAGAGCCGATCAGTGAGCCAGGACTGTCCCCGATCGTTCATAGCGTGCAATGTGAGAGAGTTTCTAGCCGCGTGGGGAAAATCCATTGACATCGCCGAGTCAACGGGCGCAGCCGGAGGGTACATTGTGAGCCGGCATTTCTGGCGTCTGGCCGAGCATCGGATAAAACATCCTGATGAAAATGATGCCGATCGCAACAAGCTGCGCCGATTTGTGGATAACGAATCCAAACGGCAGAAAGTATTGGCTACCCGGCAAAGCCATAGCGCGGAAGAACTGGAATTGCTGGCCGACGTTCTGCAGTTTTGCGACCTGCTATCTCTCTATGTCTGCTCTGGCGCTCGTGAGAACGTGGAGTTTCCGGAATGCTTCGGCATGAAGGTTCGCCTGACCATAGAAAACGAAGGCTATAGGCTGGATCCAGCTGTAATAGAGCCGGGAACACAGTTTGCCGTGGCTGCGCTCCGGCATCCAGCCAAGAAGGAAGTTTCCGGGCAGGAGATCGGAATAGCGATTTTGTAATTGAGTAAGTTAAGTAAATTGATTTGGGCTCAAAGTGCGCGATAGCATATCACTGGCCCCAGCTTCATTTACCCATTTACTAATTTACCCATTTATCTAATTCTCTTAGTGCTTATGGTCCATCCCTGCCATGTCGCCATGATCGTGGCTCTCGTGTTCTGCTCCCAGCTTGTCTTTGAGCTGACGCTCGACTGACCAGATCTCATCCGGCGTCTTTTCCCAGGGATATACGTGGACCATCCAGCCGAAGAGGTGCGGCATAAACGTTCCGCCTGCCGCCTCGCATTCCTGCTCTGTGGTGATCGAACCGTTTAATCCGAATTTGGGCTGTTTACCCAGCATCTCGAACTCGCGCCCCTTGGGCGGCTTGCACATCTTCACGTGCTGATGCCATTGTGCCATGCTTAGCGGGACCCGTTCATTGAGTTGTTCTTCGCTGAAGCGCACGGGCGTGGTGTACATGGCCCCAATTAACTTGTAGTCGTCGCCATGCTTTTCATACAGCAGTGATGTAGGTTTGGTAGGGTCAAAGCGGAAAGCCTCGCCAATGGCGTATTGCCAGTTGGTGAAGTGGTACATCTTCTGCGGAACATTGGGCAGGAAAATCTTGAAACCATCTGCCAGGGCCACGTTGTAATCACGATAGCGCTCAAGCGCCTGC
Organism: Candidatus Angelobacter sp.; assembly: GCA_049802395.1. Classification (GTDB taxonomy): domain Bacteria; phylum Acidobacteriota; class Terriglobia; order Terriglobales; family Acidobacteriaceae; genus Angelobacter. The sequence continues at coordinate 2,979 of JBARMK010000011.1, read as the reverse complement.
CGGGCCTGGTCAGCCACTTGCTGCGCCTTGTTGGAATCGCCCTTCTGGGCCTTGCGCAGCTCGGTCATGTGCATGTGAGCGCCCATGTGCTCGTGGTCTTCATGGTGGTGGCCGCTGCTCATCGCTTCAGTGGTAGCGTTAAGCTCGGTCTGGCCTCCGGGGCCCTGCGTCTGATTCTGGTTTTGATCCTGGGCAAAAAGCAGGCTGCCTAGAACGGCGAACCCAGTCGACAGTAAAAGCTTTTTCATCGCTATTTTCCGCTCCAATAAATTTAACAAACCCGAAACAAATACAAAAGTTACCTTCGGGCTGGGAAAAAGAACTTGGTCCGGCAATGCGGGTTACTATGAGCCGGAGGGGGGACCCATGACACGATTCATCCATCGCACTCTACTTACAGTACTTACATCTCTGGCGCTGTTGCCGGCCACGGCACTGGCGCAGCAGACCCAAGACAAGGACCAGGGCGGCCAGACACAAAATGACAACCAGAACGACAGCAGGCAGCAGCCAAGAGGTCGCGCGGCCATGCAGCGCCAGCGACAACACATGGCTGCACTCGCACAGAAGCTGAACCTGACTGACGCGCAAAAACAACAATTCATGGAGATCGGTCGGGACACCCGCAAGCAGGCGATAGCCATCCGGCAGGACAACTCCCTGACCGACGATCAGAAAAAAGAGAAGATTCAGGCGCTCCGTAAACAGCAGCACCAGCAGATGTTCAGTGTGCTGACTCCGGAACAGAAGGAACAGCTCAAGCAGATGCGGGAAGAGCACAAGAAGCAGCAGGATAAAGACAAAGCGCCTGGCGACCAGGCGTCCGCCAAAAAGAAGGCCGGGAGCCTGGCGAATGACGATGACGATCCCTTTGCCGGCATGACCAATGATGACGATGACGGCCCGGGTAACGGCTTTTAAAGCAGACGCTGCGGATACATTGCAAGAGACTTACGGAGTGTGCACAACTTCTTCAGGCTCGAAGAGCGGCTTCCAGGACTCGTCGAGTGAAACCCACTGATCGAACTGTTGCCAACTGGATTTCATCTCCGGCACGTGGAGCAGGCCGTGCCCATCGGCGCAAACCAACTCCGTCCCCCACCAGCCCAGCAGCAGGTAGCCGGGCATCCCCACGGAAGCTTCGTTGCCCAGGCGATTCAGGCATAAACGGCACCGCCGAGACTGATCATGCAATGACCACGAGAGCGATATCATCGCCGTTACCAGGAACAGCCAGGTTGAAAACGGTCCCACCATAGGATGTACGGAACCTGTCAGCATGATTGAAACCCTACCGGAAATTTCCAGAGCAGCCACCAGGCAAATGGCCAGCAGCAGGAGTGTTTTTACGGTGAAAAAGCCCCACCAGCGCAAGGTATGGCGCACGCTGAGTTTAAGTTTGTGGGTTTTGGCGCCCCCCAGCCGTCCGCTGCCCAGCAGAATTCCACCCAGCAATGTAAGCGCGGTGAAGAGCAGGTAAAGTTTGGCGCCTTGGTGCGCCCGGGCTACAAAGGCTTCCATCTGCGGATGGGCATTTTCGAAAGCCGATGGGTTCAGCTTCACAAAATGCCGGAACTCTTCGCTGGCCTGGGCCAGAGTGGCGTGCGGCGCCATGCGCAGGATCGCGCCAGTATGATCAGCGGCATTCTTGGTGGTGACTTCCGATTGGGGCAGCAGCCAGACTGAAACTTCAGGAAAAATGAAAGCAAAATTGCCCGGCAGAACGCCGATTACAGTCTTATCGTGACTGTCCACAGAAATGGTTTTGCCGACAATATTGCGGTCTGATTTAAATTCGGTGCTCCACAGGTTGTGCGTGATCACAATGCATTGCGGGCAAGAGGTTGGGTCATCCGGCAGAAAAGCCCGTCCCAGGGCCGCCTTTGTCCCCAAGACATCAAAGAAGTTCGATGAGACCCGCGCGCTGATGTCACTTACACCATGATTCAGAGCGGCCGGATGCCAGGAATATGCGGCAATCGATGCGGCAGTTTTGGTCTGATGGGACCAGTCTCTGGCCGCTTCGAAGAGGTTTTGCTCATCGTACTCAGCAAACGCGCCGTGCAAGGAAAAGTAAGCCAGCCGGTCCGGCTGGGAGAAGGGCAGAGGCTTGAACGCGGAACGGATGGTCGGCGCCAGCCCGGTGGCAAGCACCAGGAACAGCAGGGCAAACCCAATTACTCCCAGACAGAAACGGGCGCGGCGCGGTACCTCATCAAATGCACGTAGCGTCCTTCTTTGATCGAAGCGATGCCAGGCTGCATCCGGAAACGCACTCCAGCAATGCCGGAAAAGCTCCATAACGGCATGTGAGGTCAGCCGGCCGGATTCGGCCAGAAAATGGAGCCAGTGCCAGATCTCTCCGTACCATTCTTTGTACCAGTTGGCGCGTTCTGGCTTGGGTACCAGCAGGCTTGCGGTCCGCAACAGCAGCGTGCATTGCCACATCAGGACGCGAATTTGAGGATGTGCTTGCACAACATTCTCTTTATCGCCGCAGCGCCTTTTCTTGCGGGGCCAGCTTCGCCAGCAGCGGATAGCGTTCCATAGCTCCGGCCAGCGCTTCCCGCCCCTGGCGCGTCAACTTGTAGTAACGTCGCGGAGGACGGTCCTGCCGGACCGCGGCCTTTCTGTCCTCCCAGTCTCCGCGCACGAATGAATCTTTTTCCAGCCGCCGCAGCGCGGGATAGATCGTTCCACTGGGCAGCCCGGTCACTTCCATGATGTCAAAACCGTAAACATAACCCGAGCTGATGGTCTGCAGGATCAGCCCTGATGTGTGCGAGATTCTGAAAGCGGCTTCCATGTTTTGACCGTACCCTATGTAGTATTCTTCTTTGTATCGAAGCACCAATATACGGCGATTTTACCGGATTTCGCGCGCGGCGAAGCACCATAATTTTCAAAGACTCACGGAACTTAGGTAGCCCGCGCGGTGTCTGAGAGAGAATCAGCTCTATTTACCCTCCCCTATTCCAC
>JBARMK010000010.1:0-19434 GCA_049802395.1 Candidatus Angelobacter sp. | reverse complement strand
GGTTTGAGCTGGTAGAAACAGCGGAAGAAACCACTGTTCATTGCCATGGCAAAATCACCGCGGACTCAGCCGAGTTTTTTCAAAGCGAAATTCGCGACCGCGTGATTCCCACATCTCGTGGCAAGGGCGTTGACGTTACTCACCGTATTGTGCTGGACCTCTCTCAGGTCACCTTCATTGACAGTACGGGCCTGGGAGCGCTGCTTTCCGTCTGGACCGCCGCGCAAAGACGCGCTGTTGATATGGAAATTACCAATCTCAGCCCGCGCGTGGAAAAACTGGTCAATCTCACGAAGCTGGACCAGGTCTTCAACAAAATGAAGGGCTTGTTCGGATCGAAATAAGGCCTAGCAGCATTCATATCTCACGGAGCGTCACGGTAAAACTGGGCACTCCGAAGTTCGTCCGCAGTTGCTTTGTGGCCATAGGGCTCCCTCGCTACGCTCGGGATTGAAGAAAAAACTATTCGCTCGTAAAGTAATCCACCGCAACGGGGCTCTCAAACAGCGAATAATCGCGAGTCACAATGGTGATGCCGGTTTCAGTGACGACGTAATTCTTTGCGTCCTGCACGGGATCGTAGCCGATGATGGTCCCTTCGGGAATGTGCACGTCGCGATCGATAATGGCGCGGTGAATGCGGCAGTGGCGCCCGATATTCACATGGGAAAAGATAATGCTGTTGTTGACTTCAGTATAAGAGTTCACCCGTACATCGGGTGAGAGCACGCAGTTGCGCACGTAGCCGCCGGAAAGAATGCTGCCGGGACAGACAATGGAATCAATGGCCATGCCGGTGCGTCCGGGTTCGCCGAAGACGAACTTGGCCGGCGGATATTGGCGCTGATGCGTGCGGATGGGCCAATGCGCGTCATATAGATTGAACACCGGCGAGACCGATACCAGGTCCAAGTTGGCTTCGTAATAGGCTTCAATTGTGCCCACGTCCCGCCAGTACTGGGCTTCCTTCATGTTTTCGTCAATGAAGTTGTAAGAATAAATTTTGTACTGGTCCAGAATCTTGGGCAGGATGTCTTTGCCGAAGTCGTGTGACGAGCTGGGATCTTCCGCGTCCTTGAGCAGCACGGGCAGCAGCACGTCAGTATTGAAAAGATAGACGCCCATGGAGCCGGAAACCATTTCCGGGTTATAGGGCGAACGCAGCTTGGTCTCCTTGGGCTTCTCCTCAAAGCCAATGATGCGGCCGTTGCGATCGATGTCCATGATCCCAAAGTGATAGCACTCGCTGGGATCAATAAGAATCGTTGCTAAAGTCACGTCCGCGCCGGCGGCGCGATGCTGGTCCAGCATCAGCTGATAATTCATTTTATAAATGTGGTCGCCGGAAAGAATCAGCACGTGCTTGGACTGCTCAGAGCCGATGGAATAAATGTTCTGGTAAACCGCGTCGGCCGTGCCCAGGTACCAGTTATCGCTCACGCGCTTCATCGGCGGCAGGATTTCAATAAACTCTCCCAACTCCCGCGCAACCACGCTGCTCCAGCCTTCGCGGATGTGGCGATTAAGAGAGAGCGCCTTGTACTGCGTGAGGATGTAAACCTTGCGCAGGTCGGAGTTAATGCAGTTGGAGAGCGTGATGTCGATAATCCGGTAGTTGCCGCCAAAGGTCACTGCGGGCTTGGCGCGGTCGCGCGTCAGGGGATAGAGGCGTTCCCCGGCGCCACCGGCAAGCAGTACTCCAAGAGTGTCTTTCATATTCAAACTGGGACTAATACAGCGGGTACAACGAAATGCAGCGAACTTTTTATGCTAGCAGAAAACAGAAATCCCGGCGTAGCACTAGCCGGCGCCGGGAAATCCCATTCAAGAAGCTAACGGGTCATGCGGATTCGTCCACGCTGATGCGCAGCGACTTGAGGAAGCGCACATCGTGAGCATTGATGCTGAACTCCGGGTCAACGTTCTTCCGGCGCGAGCTTACCAGTTCCGGAGCCTCTTCGGCGCCGGCTTCGTCACGGCGATTGAAGCCGATGGTGGCTTCCAGCACCAGGAAGATGTCAAACCCTTCGTCCTTGATCTTGGCGATCACGTGGGCGATCTGGTCTGATTCAGAGAGAGATCCGTTGATGGCCTCGCCCAGGTCCTTCATTAACTGCTTTAAACGTGTATTCACCGCAAACTCCTTGCCTCATTATTGGATGCCTGCAGGGGTACTTCCGTTTTATTCTTTAGCAAGGATACGCCGATTTTCGGTCTACAATAGTCAAAATGCCGGAAATTTCCAGTGTCAAGAACGCCCTCCAAAGCGTTGTAAAGAAAGACCGCCTGCTGAACGCTTTTTTTGCCGGCGGCAAGTCCTTTGCCCTTTCCATGGGCCGGACGTTCTACGCCTTTTGGCTACAGTCTACCGGGCTGATTTTCCTGGTTTTCACGATTGGCGGCGGTTCGTCTCTGGTCCGGCAGTACCGCGCTGACCATTTTGCCGATCACAAACGCTTCTTTGTTGAGGTCGCTTTTACTTTGGTTTGCAGCTTTTTTACTCTGCACTCGTTCTTGAAGGCCAAACGAACGCTGCGCCGGTCCAACAAATAGCCTGACGGTTGATCCATATCACGCAATTGAGGCCCTGGGCAGAGTTAAAATTGATGGGCGAAATCCGTGCGCCTCTGATCAATGCTGTAAAGAGCCTTACTCTGAAGTGTCTGACCACCTCAAACTCGATCCTGAAATCGGCCAGCTCAGAAAGATCGAGCCAGAACCTCTCTACACTCCCGCCAATCTTGAAGATTTGAATTACGATGCGGATATCGGTTATCCGGGAGAATTTCCCTTCACCCGCGGCGTACAAGCCACCATGTATCGTGGGCGCCTTTGGACTATGCGGCAATACGCCGGCATGGGAGATGCGGAGGAGTCCAATAAGCGTTACAAATACCTGCTGGCACACGGCACCACCGGGCTTTCCGTGGCGTTTGATTTGCCCACGCAGATCGGCATGGATTCAGACCATCCCATGGCCATCGGTGAAGTGGGCAAGGTGGGTGTGGCCATTGACTCCATTGAAGACATGGAGCGGCTCTTCGCCGGCATTAACCTGGAAAAAATCTCCACGTCCATGACCATCAATGCCAGCGCCGCCATTCTGCTGGCGCTATACATTGCCGTGGCTCGCCGCTCCGGTGCCGATGTGCGCAATCTCAGCGGCACCGTGCAGAATGACATTTTGAAGGAATATATCGCGCGCGGAACTTATATTTACCCGCCGCGCCATGCGTTGCGCATTGTCACCGATATTTTTGCCTACGCCAACGAGCATGTGCCGGAGTGGAACCCTATTTCGATTTCCGGGTATCACATGCGCGAAGCCGGTTGCACGGCGGTCCAGGAGGTCGCTTTCACTCTGGCCAATGCCACCGCCTACGTTGACGCCGCGCTTAGCGCCGGGCTGGACGTGGATAAGTTCGCGCCGCGCCTTTCTTTCTTTTTCAACGCGCACAATAATTTTCTGGAAGAAGTAGCCAAGTTCCGCGCCGCGCGTCGCATGTGGGCTCGCATCATGCAGGAGCGATTCTCGGCCAAGAACCCGCGCTCCCTGATGCTGCGCTTTCACACGCAGACGGCCGGCTCCACTCTTACGGCGCAGCAACCGGAAAACAACATCGTGCGCACGGCCTTGCAAGCGCTGGCAGCGGTGCTGGGCGGAACGCAGTCGCTTCATACCAACGGTTTTGATGAAGCGCTGGGCCTGCCCACGGAAGATGCTGCCCGCATCGCCCTGCGCACGCAGCAAATGATTGGTTACGAAACCGGCGTGGCCAATACCGTGGACCCACTGGCCGGTTCGTACTACATTGAGTCTCTTACCAATGAGATCGAGCGCCGCGCCCGCCTCTATCTGGAGAAGATAGAGGCGCTGGGCGGGACACTCCGTGCCATCGAACAGGGATATATCCAGCAGGAAATTCAGAACGCTGCCTACGACTTTCAGCAAGGCGTGGACCGGCTGGAGAACGTAGTGGTAGGCGTGAATCGCTTTCAGACCGAGGGCGATAAGGCCGTCCCAGTGTTGCGCATCGACGAAGCGCTGGAGCGCCGGCAGGTGGAACGGTTGCGCGCGCTGCGCCAGCGCCGCGACCAGAACGCGTCAGAATCTGCGGTCCGCGCGGTGGAAGATGCCGCGCATAGCGGCTCCAACCTGATGCCGCACATCATCCGCGCCGTTGAGAGCTACGCCACCCTGGGTGAAATCTCTGATGCCTTGCGCCGTGTGTTTGGCGAGCATCAGGAGACGGTGGTTATTTAGTCTATTCGAGCTACGGTAGTGGTTCGAGTTCTTGTTGATATCGGCGCGTGCGTGACGTGAGCTGAGCACGCAAATCGTTTCAAGAATAATTGCGCCCAATCGCACTTTTATTTCTTGTAATCCATTCTGCGCAGGCTGATAATGGCCTCCCCCTTGGTGCGGCAGAACGGAGAGCGCCTTGCCCTCGAACATCAATCACAAAGCTTACGCCATGAATGCCATCACTCCCATGAAGTGGTGGAAGACGTGGATTGTACGACTGGTGTTCCTGATCCTGGGGACGTTCAAGCCATTGCAGAAATCGCTGGTGAACCTGTCGTTCATCCATTTTGCACGCTGGGTGATCGTAAAGCGGCGAAAGTTCCCGCAGGCGACCCCCCAGCAGCCATCCGAAGAGCTGGAATATGACTATATGCTGTTCTTCAGCAACTTCAACGGCACGTGGAACCAGTATATTGATGCGTTTTCCGCGGTCCTGAGCACGGGGCTGAATCTGATCTGGCGCTGGAGTGAAAAGTTTCCCGGCTCGGTTCCGGTGACGCCATTCAAGCAATACATCAGCCGCTGCCAATTCGATACCGACTATTACTACACTGCTTATCCCTACGCTACCACCAATGACGTGAAGGCGGCGCATCGGGTGCAGGCGGCGCTGGATGCGCTGAAGCAGGAAACAGCGGGGAAGTCTGCGGAAGAGTTTGAGCGTATTTATCGCAAGTTTGTAGTCAAGGTGCAATGCGATCTGGGTGAAACCGGCAAGGCGCCGGTCGGCACGTAAGGAGAGAGATGGGCAACCAGAACGGCAGCGTGTACGGACTAACGATCCTTTCGCCCATCCTGCAGGATGAGAAGGCGGCGACGTCACACAACTGCGCGATTCGCGAATATCTTGCCGGCTTGCCCAATGACGAGCGCAGCCCGTTCGCCCGGGTTTCCAGCACACACATGGCGCGCCTGGTCGTGATGGATGATGTGGTGTTCGTCGGGCATCCTTCGCACGAGGAACATTTGAAGTCGCAATACCTGATATTCGAAACCAATTTTGATGGCGACCTGGATGACTATTTGAAAAGCCTGGCGGCGAAGGTCCCTGATGAACTGCACGCGGTATGGCAGCACTGCTCGGGATATCCGGGGGTGAAGAATGTGGATGCTTTCGTTACCTACATGAAGCGCTGCCAGGTGACTACTACATTCTTTTTTGCCGACGTGAACAACAAGACGGTGCAACAGACGCTGGGAGCGCTGCAGGCGCAGGCCGCCGTGGCGCAGTTTATTGAGAACAATCAGGGCCTGCAGGCCGCCGTGCTGCAAAAGAACTTTGCTGAGTTCCTCAAGAAACTTGGGAGTGCGCCAGCACCGGTCGCGGGACGTCCGGAGCGCGGCGGCCCGCCGCGCCTGCACACGGAAATGCGCTGGGCAGCGCGAGAGGAGAGGCCAGAACAGGCAAAGGGGGCCGGAACGAAATGAGCAAGCTGGATGCGACCGATATCCAGGGATTCGTATTGCGCGGCTATGGCCTGCCGTTTGCCCGCTATATGTTTTTGGAGATTGCCGATTCCGCGCGTGGGCGGAAATTCATTGAGCAGCTTCTGCGGCAAATCACCACTGGCGAAGAGTGGGACAGAGACGCGCAAAACAAACATATCAAGCCCGAGTGCACGGTAAACATCGCATTCACACACAGAGGCCTGGTGAGGCTGGAGCTGCCCGATCCTTCATTGCTCAGTTTTCCAGTGGAGTTTGTCCAAGGCATGAGGGCGCGCGCAGAAATACTGGGCGACACGGCGAAGAATGATCCGCAAAACTGGGACCCGCTGTGGCGCGACGGCGCAGTCGACATCTGGCTGGCCGTGAATTCGCTATCGAGGGAGATACTGCTGGCGAAATGTGCAGAGCTGGAAAAACTCATGTCGGACAGCGGGGGAGCGCGGCTTATCGATAAGCAAGATGCCGGCGCGCTGATGATCCACGGCAAATTCACCTCGAACGAGCACTTCGGCTATCGCGATGGCTTCGGCAATCCGGACTACCTGGGTGTGGAGCGAGATACCCAGCCAGGGCAGGGCAAGCTGAGCGACGGCGGCAAATGGGTCCCGCTAGCCACCGGCGAGCTGCTGCTGGGATACGCCGATGAAGCGGGCGAGCTGCCGGTGGCGCCGGTGCCGCACCTGCTCGCCAACAACGGAACTTTCATGGTGTATCGCAAGATGCACCAGAACGTGGCGGCCTTCCGCAATTATCTGGATGACCAGGCAGGAAAGTATCTTGGTAGCGGCAGCAACAAAGAACAAGCAAAAGAGAAGCTGGCTTCAAAGTTTATTGGCCGTTGGCGTGACGGCACTCCGGTGGAGCTTTCCCCGGACAAGCCCGACGACGACCTGGTGCAAGACAAGCAGCGCAATGTGAATTTCACTTTCGAAAAGGACCCAGATGGCAGGCGCTGTCCGGTCGGGGCGCACGTGCGGCGCACGAATCCGCGCGACACCTTCGGCTTTAATGGACAGCTGATCAACCGGCGGCGTATCACCCGTCGCGGCCTGCCCTACGGGCCGTACATCCCTGAAGACCAGCCGGCGAGCGACGACGGCGAGCATGGAATCATTTTTATGGCGTTGAATGCCAGCCTTTTCCGGCAATTTGAATTCGTGCAGCAGCAATGGGTGGAGTATGGCAATGATGCGCGCCTGGGGAACGACAAGGACATGGTGATAGGGAACCACGGCGGCAAGGGCCGCTACACCATACAGGGGACGGAAGACGCGAACGATCCTCCGTTTATCTGCAGCGGGCTGCCGAATTTTGTCGAGCTGCGCGGCGGAGACTATTTCTTTTTGCCCAGCATGACGGCCCTGCGTATGATCGCCGCCGGAACGGTGGACCCGCGATGAGCGCACCGGCATACCTGGGGCTGATCGCCCGGCTGAAAGGCACTCTGTCTCACGCGGAGGCCGAGGGCATGCACCTGCTGCAAGCGGCCGAAGCTGATGTGATGCAATTCCTGGATGGAGTGAAGCAGCACTTGGCCGATCATCCTGAGCCGGTCTTCGCGATACTGCGCAATATCAAGCCGGTGCTGGTGGTGAAAAACTTTGCCCTGGTTACGCGCTATCGTGATGTGCAGGAAGTGCTGGCGCGCGACGATGTTTTTGAGGTGACCTACGGAAAGAAGATGGAGCAGGTCACGTGCGGAGAGAATTTCTTCCTGGGCATGCAGAACTCACCGGAATACGAGCGGGACGTTGCCCATATGCGCTCGGTCATGCGGCGCGACGACATTGGTCGCATTGCGGCTTTCGTCGGCCAGACGGCTGAAAGCATAACGGCCACAAGCGGCGGGAAGCTGGACGTGGTCGAGTTAAGCCGCACCGTGCCGGTCCGCTGGGTGGCTTCATACTTCGGGTGCCCGGCGGCGTCAGAACAGGAGATGGCGGATTGGGCGACCGCGATCTTCCAGTTTCTTTTTATCGACCCAAGGGATGACCCGGCAATCGGCTCAGCCGCGCTGGCCGCGGCCGCGAAGGTGCGTCCGTGGCTGGATGGGATTATCGCGCGGCGCAAGGCGCAACCCACGCAGGCCGACGACGTGGTGAACCGCTGCCTGGCGCTCCAGCGCGCCTGCCTTCCTGCCGTGGACGACCTCTCGATCCGCAACAACCTGCTGGGGTTGATTGTGGGCGCCATTCCCACCACATCGAAGAGTTGTGCGCAGGCGCTGGATGAGCTGTTGAAGCGTCCGGAGCAACTGGCAAGGGCGCAGGAGGCGGCGCGGGCCGGCGACGATGCGCTGGTGGCGCAGTATGTGTTTGAGGCGCTGCGTTTCCATCCCCATAACCCCGGTGTGTTTCGAATCGCGGCCAAGGATTACGTGGTGGCGCGGTCAGAGATGCATGCCACGGAGATTCCCAAAGGGACGCAGGTGCTGGCGGCAACGGAGTCAGCGATGTTCGACGGGCAGGTGGTGGATGCGGCGGACGAATTTCAGGTCGGCCGGCCCGATTGGGTGTACATGCATTTCGCGTACGGGATGCATACCTGCTTTGGACAATATGTGAACCGGGTACAGATACCGGGGATTCTAAAGCCATTGCTGCAGCGGCGCGGCCTGCGTCGAGCAGCCGGCAGCTTGGGACAGTTGCAGATGAAAGGGCCGTTCCCGGCGTCGCTGGCGGTGGAGTTTGACGAGTAAGTCAGATGACACGACATGGCAGCCGTCCGGCTGCTAAAATCACGCCATGATCGGAAGAGAAAACCTCGAACGCGTTGACGCCATTATTCTGGCGATCATGTGCAAGAAGCTGGCCCAGGACGAAACCCAACCCCGGGATGTTCGCGAGGCCGCGCGCAAATTTCAAGACGAATGGCTGGTGCTGCAGGACAGTGAGCCGCCCAAGAAGGGGAACGGGAAGCAGTTCGGCTCGATCCAGGACCAGGTGGCGGACATCAAGGCGCGGATGGTGGATTTCCTGGCGCCGATCGTTTAGGGCGTCTTCTTGTTGTCGCTCGGCCTTCGGCTGCGCTCCAGCCTCCGCCAGCAAGGAAAGAAAATCTTGTTGGAGGCTTTACCGCCCGACTGAAGTCGGGCCCTGATACTTGCCTCCGTGGAAACCATTGATGGCGGGTTGAATTGATACGATTGCTTCTTGTTCTATGAGGGGAGGCTTGGCGCGGATATCTGCAATTACCTCAGCGGCTATAGCCGCGCATTTGCCCAGCCTTGCCGCAGCCATAAATGCCAGCCATAAATGCCTGCTCCACCCCGCGAATGCAGTGACAATATTGGCGGTTCACTTCAGCGGTTCGCCTTAGACTTCGAGCATGCTCGTTACTGTTCCCGTAAGTGCATGAACCTTAGAGGGGAACTGCTAATTGACAATTTCTGTCACCCGGCCCACAATCGGCGTACTCAAGTTTCTTCCTGACCAGAGGCTGTCCCCCGGCCAATTGGGAGAGTTTGCGCTTGAGACAAATTCACTCCAGGATCAGCACGCACTATGTCGCAGAGGTTAGGCGATCTTCTGGTTAAAGAGAAGATCATCACACCGGACCAACTCGATAAGGCGCTCAAGGCGCAACGGGAGCACGGTCCTAATTCGCGTCTTGGATCCACTCTGGTCCATCTGGGATTTGTAAGCGATGAGGAGGTCACGAACTTTCTCTCGCGCCAGTACGGCGTGCCTGCCATCAATCTGCAATATTTTGAAATTGATGGTTCCGTCGTCAAGCTGATTCCTGAAGAGACGGCCAAGCGATATCAAATCCTTCCTTTAAGCCGCGTGGGTGCGTCGCTGACGATTGCCATGGTGGACCCGACCAACGTCTTTGCCATGGACGATATCAAGTTCATGACCGGCTTCAACATTGAGCCGGTGGTGGCTTCTGAGTCGGCAATTATGGACGCCATTGAAAAGGCCTATGGCGGATCGCAGCAGAGTGACAACGTTGACGAGCTTCTGGCCTCGATGGGTGAAGAGGCTGACGTCGAACTGCAGGCCGAACACGAGGAGCTGGACCTCAACGAGCTGGAAAAATCCGCCGATGAAGCGCCGATCGTCAAGCTGGTGAACATCGTGATGACGGATGCGGTGAAGCGCGGGGCCAGCGACATCCACATTGAACCGTACGAAAAAGAATATCGGGTGCGCTTCCGCATTGACGGCGTGCTGCAACACATTATGTCGCCGCCCATGAAATTGAAAGACGCCATCACTTCGCGCATCAAGATCATGGCCAAGATGGACATCAGCGAAAAGCGCCTGCCGCAAGACGGGCGCATCATGCTGAAAATGCAGATTGGCGGGAAAAAGAAGCAGCTGGATTTTCGCGTGAACTGCCTGCCTACGCTGTGGGGCGAAAAAGTCGTGATGCGGCTGCTGGACAAAGAGAACCTGCGGCTGGACATGACCAAACTCGGTTTCGAGCCGGAGTCGCTGGAAAAATTTCAGCGCGCGGTGCTCAAGCCCTATGGCATGGTCCTGGTTACCGGGCCTACGGGATCGGGAAAGACCAACACTCTTTATTCGTCGGTTTCTTTGCTCAATAAACCCGATACCAACATTATGACGGCGGAAGATCCGGTGGAGTTCCAGTTGCACGGCGTCAACCAGGTGCAAATGAAAGAAGCCATCGGGCTGAATTTTGCCGCGGCTCTGCGCGCGTTTTTGCGCCAGGACCCCAACGTGATTCTGGTCGGCGAGATCCGCGATTTTGAAACCGCGGAAATCGCCATCAAAGCTGCGCTTACGGGGCACCTTGTGCTATCGACGCTGCACACGAACGGCGCGCCGGAAACCATCAGCCGCCTGATGAATATGGGCATCGAGCCGTTCCTGGTGGCCACCGCGGTCCACCTGATCTGCGCGCAGCGTCTCATCCGCCGCATCTGCATCGAGTGCAGGGAAGAAGTTCCCATGCCGCCGCAGGCCAAGATTGACGCCGGGTTTACTCCGGAAGAAGCTAAAACAGTGAAGATTTACAAGGGTAAGGGCTGCACGACCTGCAATGGTACAGGGTACAAGGGACGAGCTGGTCTTTATGAAGTTATGGAAGTTGACGATGAAATACGCGAGCTCATCCTGATTGGAGCGTCAGCCGTGGAATTGAAGAAGAAAGCCATTGAGCGCGGCATGATCACTCTGCGGCGCAGCGGGTTGACCAAAGTCAAAGACGGGGTAAGCACGCTGGAAGAAGTAGCACGCGAAACGTTGCACTAACGAGGGATGAGCAGCGGAGAAACGCCGCTGCAAGCTCGAACGTTGCGGGAAAAAATCGAGTTTTTTGTAAAGGGGAAAGAGCGGCACCATGAATGTCACCTTAAGTGATCTGTTGAAAAAGATGCTGGATATGGCGGGTAGCGACCTGCATATCACCACCAATTCACCGCCGCAGGTGCGGGTGCACGGACATCTTCAGCCACTGGATATGCCGCCCCTGACTCCGTCTGAAACCAAACAACTGGCGTACAGCGTGCTCACGGACGCGCAAAAGCACCGTTTTGAAGAAACGCTGGAACTGGATTTCTCTTTCGGCTTAAAAGGGCTGGCCCGTTTCCGTGGCAACTGCTTTAACCAGCGCGGCGCGGTGGGCGCCGTCTACCGCGTGATTCCGTTTGAGATCAAGACCTTCCAGCAGCTTAACCTGCCGCAGGTGATTTCCCGGCTGTGCGATAAGCCCCGCGGGTTGATCTTAGTGACCGGCCCAACCGGGTCCGGTAAGTCCACCACTCTGGCTGCGATGCTCGATAAGATCAACACGGAACGTCACGATCACATCATCACCATTGAAGACCCAATCGAGTTCGTGCACCAGAACAAGAGCTGCCTCGTCAACCAGCGCGAAGTCCACTCCGACACGCAGTCATTCTCCAACGCCTTGCGTGCCGCGCTGCGTGAAGATCCTGACGTGGTGCTGATCGGCGAAATGCGCGACCTGGAGACGATTGAGTCCGCGCTCCGCATTGCGGAAACCGGCCACTTGACCTTTGGCACGCTGCACACCAATTCAGCGGCATCCACCATCAACCGTATTATTGACGTTTTTCCGTCGCACCAGCAGTCGCAGATTCGCGCCCAGCTATCGCTGGTGCTGGAGGGAATCCTTTGCCAATCGCTGCTTCCGCGTGTGGGCGGGCAGGGACGCGCCATGGCGATGGAAATCCTGGTACCCAACGCGGCCGTGAGGAACCTGATCCGCGAAGATAAAATCCACCAGGTTTATTCTTCCATGCAATCCGGGCAGGACAAGTTCGGAATGCAGACCTTCAATCAGGCGCTTGCGACCCTTTATTTCCAAAAGGCGATCACGCTGGAGACAGCGTTGTCGCGTTCATCCATGCCTGATGAATTGCAGGACATGATCAACCGCGGCGTGCAGGCCGCAAAGGTTGCGGCAGCGCCGCAACGCAGATAATTTGGTTTTCCAACTCTCCCCTGGTTGGTAGGTAAGGTCGGTAAATAGGACGAGAGGAGTTTACGGTATGCCGGTATTTACATTCACAGGGACTGATCCCCAGGGCAAGAGAGTTGCCGGGGAACGGTTAGCCGATAGCAAAGCCGCGGTCACCATGCAATTGCGCCGCGAGCGCATTACGCCGGGGGCCATTAAAGAGAAGGGCAAAGAATTTAACCTGCCTAAAATCGGCACCGGCAAAGTGCCCATCAAGGACACAGCCGTCTTCTTCCGGCAGTTTTCCGTCATGATTGACGCCGGCCTGCCGCTGGTGCAATGTCTGGAAATTCTTGCCGCCAACCAGGAAAACCAGATTTTCCAGAAATGCCTGACCGGTGTCCGGACCAGCGTGGAAAGCGGCTCAACTCTTTCCAACGCCATGCGGCAATATCCGAAAATATTCGACGATCTCACCACCAACATGATTGAGGCGGGTGAGGCGGGCGGTATTTTGGATACCATTCTGCAGCGCCTGGCTACCTACGTGGAAAAGGCCGTTAAACTGAAGTCCGCGGTCAAGTCGGCGTTGATCTATCCGGTTTCGGTTATTTCCATCGCCTGCCTCGTGGTCGGCGCCCTGTTGAAGTTCGTGGTACCGATCTTTGCCAACATGTTTAGCAGTATGGGCGTCGATCTGCCCTTGCCTACCAAGATCGTCATTGGCCTCAGTAATTTTGTGGGCCGCTTCTGGTGGATGGTCCTGGGGCTGATGGTCCTCACGGTAGTGGGCATCAAATATGTGCGCAAAGATCCCAAAGGCCGTTACATGTTCGATAAATTCTTGTTGAACCTTCCGGTCCTGGGCAGCGTGCTGAGGAAAATCGCGGTGGCCCGCTTCACCCGTACACTGGGCACACTGATTACCTCCGGTGTTCCGATCCTTGAAGGCCTGGCCATTACCGCAAGAACTTCCGGCAATGCCGTTCTTGAAGATGCGCTCATGAAAGTGCGCAAAGCCGTGGAAGAAGGCCGCACCATTGTCGATCCTTTGAAAGAGTCCGGCGTGTTTCCCAACATGGTCACGCAGATGATCGGCGTGGGTGAAGCCACAGGCGCCATGGACGCCATGTTGCAGAAGATCGCCGATTTTTACGAAGACGAAGTTGACGCCGCGACCAAGGACATGCTGACCTTGCTGGAGCCAATCATGATCGGCTTTCTCGGCATCGCTGTCGGCGGTATCGTGGTTTCTCTCTACTTGCCGCTGTTCTCGATGATTGCAAAACTCTCCGGATAGCTGCAACCCCGGAGCCGGACACCTCACAATCCTTGACCCGCCTGTTCCGCAGGCGGGTCTTAAACCGAAAAGCGGTAATGGAAATAGGCGGAGATGGGAGACACCAGGTTTAACGAGCGGGCATGGCTGGCATGGCTTGTAAAAGTTCGTGTCATCATTATTTCTTTCCTGCTCGCGGTCCAGCTGCTGATCGCCAAGCTGACCCCCAACAACGTCAACATCCGCGTTTTCATTACCCTGATTCTTGTCTGGTACACGATCTCAGTCTTCTTCATCCTGCTGCATTCGTTGTGGCAGGAATACAAGCTCCAGGCCATTGTCCAGATTTTTACTGATCTGGCCTTTGCCACCGGTGTGGTCTACCTCACCGGCGGTATTGACACATTTTTTAACTTTCTTTATCCCCTTGTCATTATCGTTGCCAGCATCCTTCTGCCCCGCTATTGGGCCTACCTGACTGCCGCCGTCTCGTTCATCTGTTTTGGCGCGCTGCTGGAACTCAGCTTTTTTGACCGTATTCCGTCGTTCCAGACCAGTCCGCGCGGCGATCTCAAGTCGCTTCAGGTGGTTGTCCTGGTCAACTTCTTTGCCTATCTGGCGGTAGCGCACCTCTCCAGCGCGCTGGCAGCGAAACTGCGCCAGGCCGGCGCGGAGCTGCGCGACAAGAGCGGTGAGCTGCTCAGCCTGCAGGCACTGCATGAAAACGTGATCCATTCCATCCGCAGCGGCTTGATCACTGCTGACCTTGAAGGCCGTATCACGCTGGTGAACGCGCCCGGACAGAAACTGCTGGAGCGCACCGCATCCTCGGTTTACGGCCGCCATATCTCCGATTTGTTTGTCGACAGGCTACCCAGCCTTGAGTCTCTTTCTGCACGCTGTGAAGTCCGCGGCCTGACCCCGGGAGGCAGGGAAAAAACTTTTGACATGAATGTGACTGCGCTGATCGTTCCTGAGCAAGGGACCATCGGCTACGTCTATACTTTTGAAGACCGCACCGAATTGCGCCGCCTGGAAGCAGAGGTTCGCATGCGCGACCGCCTGGCCGCCGTGGGCCGCCTGGCCGCCGGCATCGCCCATGAGATTCGCAATCCTCTTGCCTCGATTGCCGGATCTATCAATGTGCTGTCCCAGGTTACGCCATTCAACGATGAGCAAAAGACACTGGTCAACATTATTACTCGCGAGTCCACGCGCTTGAATTCCATCATTTCGGATTTTCTGGTCTACTCGCGCGAAAAGAGCTTCAAATTCTCCCGCATGGACCTGTTGCCCCTGCTGGACGACGCTCTGGTTCTGCTTGGCAACCGCTCGCAAACGCAGGAGTTGACCATCGTCCGCAACTATGGGGTGCCGCAGGCTTTTGCGGCGATCGATCCTGACCGGATGAAGCAAGTATTCTGGAACCTGCTTGAAAATGCCGTTCGCGCAATGCATGGCAAAGGCACAATTACCGTGTCTGCTCGCACCGAGGGCAATTTTCTGCGCATAGGTATAGGCGATACCGGTCCGGGCATTGCTCCCCACCTTACGGAAAAAATCTTTGAGCCGTTCCAGTCGCAATTTGAAGGCGGCACCGGTTTGGGGCTCGCAATTGTTTATCAGATCGTGCACGCGCATGGCGCCAAAATCTATGTGCAATCCACTTTGGGCAGCGGAGCAGAGTTTGTCCTAGAAATTCTGCACGCCCGCGCCGCGGAAGCTGAATCCGAGACTGGGTTGCTGAACGCCGAGGTGTCGCATGGCTAGCATACTTGTATGCGATGACCAGCGCTCCATCTGCGAGATGCTCGATATCTCGCTGCGCAAAGACGGCCACCGCGTGGAAACGGCGAATGGCGGCGAAGCTGCCAAGAAAAAGCTGAGCTCGGCCAACTATGAAGTTTTGATCACCGACATCAAGATGCCCCAGATTGATGGCATTGAAGTGCTGCGCTTCGCACGGCAGTCTTCGCCGGAAACCTCAGTCATCCTCATCACTGCCGTGGAGGATTACGAGGCTGCCGTGCAGGCGGTAAAGGGTGGTGCTTTCGATTACATTCACAAAGGCCCCGGCCTGCTGGAAGAACTTAAGGTCGCTGTAGAGCGCGCGCTGCGCACGCTGACGCTGCAACGCGAAAACTTTGCCTTAAAGCGCGACGCCGCCAGCCGCAACTCGCTGGAGAATATTATTGGCGCCACTCCGGCCATAGAAAAACTAAAATCCACGATTCGCACAGTCTCGCCGACAGGCAGCACGGTGCTTATTTATGGTGAAAGCGGGACCGGCAAAGAGCTGGTCGCTCGCGCGGTCCATGCCTGCTCGCCCCGTTCTTCCGAACTCTTCGTTTCCATCAACTGCGGCGCATTCCCTGAGACTCTGCTGGAAAGCGAGCTTTTCGGTTATGTGAAAGGGGCCTTCACCGGCGCCAGCCAGAACAAACGCGGGCTATTTGAGGTGGCCAGCGAGGGGACTATATTCCTGGATGAGATCGGCGAGATGAGCGTCGGCATGCAGGTGAAACTGCTGCGCGTGCTGCAGGAGCGCACGGTCCGGCCTGTGGGTGGAACGCAGGAGACGCCGATTGACGTCCGCGTGATTGCCGCAACCAACAAAGACCTGCGGCAAATGGTTGCCGAGAACACGTTTCGCGAGGACCTCTTCTATCGGGTCAGCGTGATTCCCATTCAGGTGCCGCCTCTGCGCGAGCGGCGCGAAGACGTTGAACTCCTCGCGAATCACTTTCTGAAGAAATATGCCAACGCGGCGCAGAAGAGCATTTTGCGCATCCGGCCTGAATCGCTTGAGGCGTTAGCCGGCTTTGAATGGCCGGGAAATGTGCGTCAACTCGAAAATACCATCGAACGTGCGGTGGCTATGGAGAGCGGGAGTGAATTGAAGGTGGATATGGAGGCGGACCAGCCACGCGCCCGTGCTTTTGCTGCTTCAGCCAATGGGAACCATCAAGCCGGCGTGCCAGCCGATGGGATGGATTTTGAAAAGTATGTAGCCGGCATTGAGCGGTCTCTGATCGAATCCGCCTTGCAGCAATCCGGCGGCGTGCAGACCCGCGCCGCGGAACTGCTGAAAGTCTCTTACCGGTCATTCCGCCATCTGCTGAAGAAGTACGACATCTAGAGGAGAAGTACTCGCGCACTCACTCCTGACGCAAGCCATTAGCAAATAGCCATTAGCAAAATCACAAGACGGTAGCAAAGGGTAGGGACTGCCCTCCGAACAAGATTTTTCTAGCTGATTTTGGCTAAAGTGCCAATTGCCAGTTGCTTTTTACGCTGCTTCGTCGTCGCTCCGGCGCGGAGGCGCGTCGTCTGGCCGCCCGTACTCTTCATGAGTATGGACCGGGCGCTCCGGATGGTCGGCCGCGTCTTCCACACGTTCTACAACTGCGGCTTCAAACGACTGGTCGCTCTTTGCCAGCTCATCCACTGATTCCTCATTGGCCTCATCCACAATCGAGAGTTCCTGCGCATCGCCCGATTGCCCCGCGCTGTCTTCGCCCACCTCCCTCGGGTCGGAGCCTAGTTCATCAAGCTGTGCTTCCAGATCTCCTTTCCGCTCCGGTGATCTCTCATCTTCATCTCGGTTCAATCTGTTCTTCGCCATGAAATCTCCTGTGCCGGCAGCTACAAATGCCCGCATTCTAATCTTTATTTTGGATGCGCTTTGGCCTCTACCGAGATTGCAGCTCTTACCCGGAACCGGAGCCATAGCTTAGGGCTAAGAGCTAAAAGCGGGTTTGTTACGGATTTTTTGGCTTTGGCCGCGCGTAGTTTTCCATGTCCGCTGTCCATTTGAGGAAGTGGCGAAGCTGTTTTCGTTCGCGGATCATGAATCCCCAGAATTCCACAAAGCCGATCTTGTCCATCTTCAGGCCGGAGTAGGTCTCCATGCGCCAGCGCAGATAGGGGCTGCGCCATGGGGCCAGGCGATGTCCACGGGTTGCGTTCCATAAGAAACGGAGCAGTTGACGCATGAATTACGAGTATAACAAGTAGGCTTCTACATCTCGACGACTGGCAAACCGCTCTTCTACTACCATAGCCCGTGCCCTTCGATCTCGCAGATCGACTCACCCCGCGCTAGAAACTGTCGGAAGGGTCGCGTTGACACCCACTTCCCGAGGAGCAACAGTCCGTTCTTGTCCAGGAATTCCGCCCATTCTCTGTCCGATTCGCTGCCATTCTCTTCCAGCGACTTGCTCTTTTCTTCCAATATGGCGAGCAAGGATTTCATTTCTGGAGTATTTCCCACAATATTGACCCCGCGCAAACGAAGGCAATCAATTGCATGTGGCCAGTTGATGCTCAGTGCGACGAACTTGGCTAACCCTTCATCGACGGGCAAGTTCACCACGCGCCCCTGCGCCGCCGCATCTACCCGCAAGCTATGCCTGAGGGCGCTGTAAAAACGAAATACATTTACATAACGCTTGATCTGACGCGGATTGCCGCCTACGAGGTGCATTATTTCAGTTATAAACTTTTTGATGGCGGGATCGCGATCTGTAAATGTTCTTTCAAAGACACGCTTACTTGCTTCCGCTGCTGCCCAGCGTTCCTCGACAGGGACCTGCTTAAGCAAATCATCACTCATCTTGACAACTTGGTCTATGGTGGTAGGAGATTTGAAAAGGCGTACCCAGTTCTGGATCTTCCTCTCTACCTCTGGAACCTGCGATGTCGTTTCACTTCCCAAGGCTGCTGGGGCACTTCTGTGTCCGTTCTCAGGCAGAGCGCTGCGAGCATCCAAATCCGTCATAAGCCATTTGGCGTAACTCTCTAGACCAACACTCGTGGGTGGCGCCATTATTACTGGCAATTGCACAATCTTCTCCATGAATCGCCAGCCCATCGGAACCATTGTGTCTACAACCGCCATTTCTTCCGCCTTCTCAATTACATCCTTGTTGGCGGCTTGTAGTGCCGCCGCCACCATACCGGGTTCCATCGCGAGCACGAAAATGCAGTTGGGATAGTCGCCACATAAGAACAGATTGATTGCTTCTACTACCTCTGCCACCTTGTGTGGCACACATCGGTCTAGGTCGTCGACAAAAATAATGAGCGGAATTTTATCTGTTACCGATGCTAGATCGAGAACATCGCGGATATCGGACTCCACAAGATAGAGGAATCCCATCTTGCCTTCATAGCCAGGTTCCCTAATCAGGTCGCGGACACTTCCAGCCGCGCTGTCACTAAGCTTTCGGAATGTTCTGTACACCGCTGGAACTAAGCTCGCGAATGAAATGGCACCGCGAAAGTAGAGGGGTATAGGAATGATGGTAGCAAGGCAAGCAACTGCCAGAAAAAATATTAGAAATGGGAGCGCTTCTCGCGCCAACGTTTCATAGATCCTCCATCGAACCTCATCGGCTTTAATACGTTTCGCATGCAAGCGCAGCCAGAATAACTCACGTTGCTTCGCGTCCATTCGTGCGGTGATCTGGCTAATGATACAGTGGGCCATTCCTGCCCAGATTTGCTCGCTTGTCTGGTATTTCCAGGCGTTAAACCATACTGTCATGCGCGCGGGCAGGCCGTAGAGCCTTCCTTGTTCACTGGTCTTGGCAACTAACTTATCCGGGTTGCTATTGCTCTTTAGGTCCTGCAAGAGTTCCCACAGCGTCATTTCCGAAGTCTGCCGCAGTTGCCGGGCACCAGTTTCGTTCCTTTCCGTTACTTGCGCATCGCCATCAAGCAGATGCTGCACCCGCTTCATAAGCGAGGTCTTTCCTGCTCCCCAAGGAGCCTTAATTCCGATTGTGAGCGGTGGAAGTGTGTCTGGGCTACTGATCAAGCTTGCAATGGTCCGAGCGTAAGGTTCGTAACCCAGCCGGTCTGTCATGCACCAGATATCCGAATCAACTTTGGGTGTAGGATGTGCTCCAGGCGAAACCTTCGTTTGATTGGCTTCATTGGAATTCAAAATCAAGATATTTTCGTCAATAAACCTCTTGTTAGTTTCATCGCCGGATAGTTCAAA
>JBARMK010000009.1:0-10941 GCA_049802395.1 Candidatus Angelobacter sp. | reverse complement strand
CTTTTTTTCTTTATTTTATTGAGACCATCGGCTCACGCTGGAAGAGCTTTGCCTGGTGGGTCGTGGGGGCGTTTTCGGCCGTGGGTGTGTTTGGAATCGTCAACCTGGCCGAGCACAATCGCAAGCTGGTGGAAACGACCATCAACTTGATGTCATTGATAGCAATTCCGATCTTTCTCGTCATGCTCTTTGTACCATTACGCTCTCTTGGCCGCGACCACACGATTCTCAGGGCTGGCTTCCTTGTGTTTATGTTGTTCGCCTTATACACAAACCTGGTGAACGCCTCGGTTCTTCCCGGAAACAAGGACCTGGAATTCATCGGATTTGTTTTCCTGCTGGGCACTCTGGGCTATGTGGCGGCCAGCCGCGCCCAGCGCAATGAAGAACGCTTGCTCTCGCTGAACAAGGAGATGGAAATTGCCCGCGGCATTCAGGCCGGGCTGCTGCCGGAGAAGAACTTCACTGTCGCCGGACTTGCCACCGCCAGCAGATATGTTCCTGCCAGCTCCGTTGCCGGCGACTTTTACGATTTTCTTCCCAAAAACGGAGGCTTGGGTGTGCTGATCGCCGACGTTTCAGGACACGGCGTGCCGGCCGCGTTGTCCGCTTCCATGGTCAAAGTGGCTATCCGCGCGCAAAGGGACTGGGCGGAGAACCCCGCTCAAGTGCTTACCGGACTCAACTCGATTCTCTGTGGCAATCTTCAGGGACAATTTGTTACCGCCGGTTATCTATTCCTCGATCCGGGCCGCGGCGCCCTGGCTTATGCCGGCGCCGGACATCCGCCGCTGCTTGTATGGCGTGCGCGTGAAGCGAAAGTGGAGAGCATAGAAGAGAACGGGCTCATGCTGGGGATCTTTCCGGAAGGAACGTACAAGAGCCTGATCCGCACACTGAATGCCGGCGACCGCTTTGTTTTATACACTGACGGCATCACGGAGGCGCCCAGTGCGTCGGGAGAAGAATTCGGCATGGAGCGGCTCAAAGACTTTCTTGAGCAGCACGCCGCCCAGCCAACACAAGAACTCTGTGATGGGTTGATTCGCCACGTGGCCGCGTGGTGCGGGAGCAGTACAAGAGAACAGCATGACGATCTGACGCTGATCGTGATTGATTACAAAGCCGCCTGACGAAACCCCTGATGAACGCAATGAACGCTTCTATACAAAAACCGAAGTTGGCTGAAGCGTCCCGTAACCGCTTCATCTCCGGTCCGGCGCTCGTGCTTTACATTGTCGTGGTCAAGCTGCTGCTGCATCTGCTCACGGTCACGCGTTACGGCATCTTTCGCGACGAAATGTACTATCTGGCCTGCTCGCGGCATATAGCATGGGGTTATGTTGACCATCCGCCGCTGACAGTGTGGATCGCGTGGATGTCGCGGATGGTACTGGGCGATTCGCCACTGGGAGTGCGCCTGCTGCCCATTCTTGCCGGGGCGGCGGTGGTTTGGCTCACCGGCAAACTGGCGCGGGAGATGGGCGGAGGACGTTTTGCCCAGGCGATGGCCGCGCTCGCCGCATTGGTGGTCCCCATCTACTTAATCGGTGGTTCATGGCTGACTGACAATATTTTCGAACAGATCATATGGCTTGGCTGCATCTGGCTTGTGGTCCGGGCTGTAAGCACCGGCAATGCGCGCTACTGGCTGTGGTTCGGCATCCTGGCCGGGCTGGGCTTTGAAAATAAGTATTCCATCGCTTTTTTGCTGTTCGGACTGCTGGTTGGCGTGGCGCTTACCCCGCATCGCCATTTCCTCAAGAGCCGTTATCTTTGGCTGGGAGTCTTGGCCTGTGCGGTGATTGCTCTCCCGAATCTGCTCTGGCAGGTGCGTTACCATTTTCCATTTCTAGAGCTGATCCACAACATTCGGATGACTGACCGTGACGTTGTGCGCGGCCCGGTGGCATTCATCGCCGATCAGGCCATGATCATGAACCCGGTGCTCTTTCCGCTGTGGGTCGGAGGCTTGTTCTGGCTCTTCTTTGGCCGCGACAAACAAAATATTCAGGAACGCCGTTATCGCCTGCTGGGATGGACATATCTTGTTGTCCTGAGCGCCTTCATCGCGCTTAAGGCCAAGAATTATTACGTGGCTCCAATTTATCCCGTGTTGTTCGCAGCGGGCGCGATTGGATTGGAGAGCGTTACCGCAACACGCCGGATCGGGAGATGGGCGAAAGTCGTGTATGTTGCGCTGGTGATTGCCGTAAGCGCTTTGCTGCTGCCGTTTTCCGTGCCGGTATTTTCGCCGGAAACCTTTCTGCGCTATGAGAAAGCGATTGGCTTTCAGCCGCCTGAGTTCGAACACCAGCAAAACGGTCCATTACCGCAATGGTTTGCCGATGAGTTTGGCTGGCAGGAGATGGTGGAGAAAGTGGCGCATGTGTACAACAGCCTTCCGCCTGAGGAGCGCGCGCGTACCGCCATCTTTTCCAACGGATGGGGCGATGCAGCCGCAGTGGATTTTTACGGCCCGCGCTATGGCCTTCCGCAGGCTATCAGCCGCCACAACAGCTACTGGATCTGGGGGCCTCGCAACTATGACGGAAGCACCATGATCATTTTGGGCACTGACGGCCGCGGCGACCGCGAGCATTTTCAGAGCGTGGAAGCGGTTGGGCGTGTGGAGCATCCCTATTCCCGCCGCGACGAACACTTTGATATTTATCTCTGCCGCGGGTTGAAGGTCAACCTTCAGGAAGCATGGCCCAAGCTGAAACACTTTGACTAGCGATTAAATATCAATGATCTCAACGGCATCGCCTACTGAATCTTGCCCTCGACGATCACCGAACCGATGCTATTGCCATGTTATTTGCTTTTCTTCGCCACCAGCACAGCCACAGGAAAGCTGTAAAAGATCTTGCCGTTCTCGCGGCGGGTGTTGAGGTCCAGAGTGTTGCTGGGAATGGAGTCGGCAAAGATTGTGCGCACGCGGTCGGCATCACCTTCGTTAGGAAAAGATCGCGACAGTAGATCTTCGAGCTCGCCTTCCATGCGGTAGTGGGACAGCTGTGGATCAGCAAGGCCGGCATTCGCGAATAGTCCGCGCAGCTCTTCCAGGGTCAGGGCGCGAACGTGGGAGGGATCGCGCAGCCGTTCGGCGGCATTTAGGGCGTCAGCTTTAGCGGGGACCGGCGCCATGTCCGCGACTACCACCCGCCCGCCGGCCTGGCAGACGCGCTTCATCTCTTTGAGCACGACCAGCGGCTCTTCAAGATGGTGAAAAACAAAACGCGAACTCACGATGGAGAAATGGGCATCAGGGTAGGGAAGCGTGGTCACGTCGCCCTGTTGCCAGCTTACGTTGTTGAGCGCTCGCTCGTGCTGGAGTTTCCTGGCCTGCTCCAGCATAGCCGGTGTCATGTCGATACCCGTCACATGGCGGACCACGCGGGCAAAGGCGCAAGCCAGCAATCCGGGGCCGCAGGCTACGTCCAGCGAGGTGTCTTCAGGGCCAGAGCCCGCCGCCTGGACTATCAGGTTCAGCGTCTCTTCATTGCGGATGGCTGCAGCCGAGGCAAAAGGCGCAGCCTGGCGGGTGAACTGGTCAAGGATGCGTGAACGGTGAGAATCCATGTCCCGTATCTTAATGGAATCTGCGTCTGAAATTCCGGGCGCAGCGAGGAGCCCTTATCGCAATTTTGGGACTCGGAACTGCGGAAAACAACCTCCTTTCCTTCCTTGCCGCATCCAATTAAAATAGAAGTGTCATGAGCGATCACCTAGTCACCTCCGATGTCGAGCGCGAAATTAAGATCAAGCGCTATGAGAACCTTGCTGGCTATCCGGACGATGCCAAGCATCTGAGGGAAGTTTTGTTCGGCAATGAGCAGCCGCAAGGGGTGATCCTGACCTCGCTGGATAACGTAGTCAACTGGATGCGCAAAAGCTCTATCTGGCCCATGACGTTCGGCCTGGCCTGCTGTGCCATTGAGATGATGGCTATGGGCGCTGCCCGGTTCGACATCGCGCGTTTCGGCGCCGAGGTGTTCCGTCCGTCGCCACGCCAGTCTGACCTGATGATTATTGCCGGCCGCGTCTCCCAGAAAATGGCCCCGGTAATCCGCCAGCTCTGGGAGCAAATGCCGGAGCCCAAGTGGGTGATCTCCATGGGCGCCTGCGCCACTTCAGGGGGCGTGTTCAACAATTACGCGCTGGTCCAGGGCGTAAACCAGGTGATCCCCGTCGATGTCTACGTACCCGGCTGCCCACCGCGCCCGGAACAGCTGATCTATGCCATCACGCTGCTGCAGGAAAAGATCCAGAAAGAGCGTGGATCGTTCAAGCGGGCGCTGAATCTGGCATAAGAATCAGCCTTTAGCGCTTGGCCATTAGCCTTTGGCTCAGCTCTCTAACAGGACACGTTTCGTGTGTGCCTGATTTTCTATGTTGATCTTGCATCGCTAATCGCTGACCTTAATTCTTGCAAACAATCATCATGCTTCTAAGGTATAAAAACTTACAAACTTTTTTGCTTTGCGCGATAATAGGCCTGACTAGAAGGAAAAAACCATCATGCGTACGACCCGTTTTGTTATAGCTATTTTTTTAGCTCTTCCTCTTCTTCTTGCCGCCCAAACCAACTCGATCGATGACATCTTTACTATTAAGGTAACGGCTCCTGTCTCACCCAAAGACGTTCAGGTGCGCTATTTTCTGGGCGGTGACCCAGCAGTGCAGCAGTCTTCCAGCATTGCCAAGCCCGATGATGCCAGGATCATCGTGAAGACCGGCGCCGAGGGCAAACCGGCGCGGAGCTTCAGGGCAATTGTCTATTCACCGGGCTGTCAGTTTGTAACCATCAAGGCTGACGATCTCTCTGCCAGCACGCGGCAAGCCGCGTTCGAATGCCAGAAGCTTTCGACCACCCCACTGCACGGTAAAGCCGATATTTCAAGATTCGCGGGCAAGGACCTTAAGGTGGAAGCGCTTTATGTCTGCGGCTGGGCGGGGAAGTTTTTCGGTGTCCCCGGCATGGCAATCTCGCCTTTATCGGTGGGCGGTACGAAGATGGAAAGCGACGGAACGTTCGCTATGGACCTGCCCGACTTCAGCGGCGATCCCATGTGGGCGAACCTTTCTCACAATGCCACCTTGGTGTTTTCGGTGGTCGATGGCGCCACCGGCGAAGAACTGGGTCGGCTATCGGCTCCGCGCGATCTCAGCCGCCGAGGCTCGCTGAAGGTGGCGCAGAGCTATCCGGCGGAAATTCAATTTGCTGTCCGCTAAGCTTTCCAAAAGCCCTGAGTGCAGCGAGGTGTCCTACAGGGCAAACCGGATTGACAAGTTAGGATGACGAAGGTCTCGGAGTCCATAAATAATTTCTTTACCCCCCGCTCGGTCATAGGGTTCCCTCGTTGTGCTCGGGATTTCACAGGAAAGCTCAGGCAGCGGGAGACCAGCTACTTGCATCCCAATACCTTGACGGCAGGTCCCTGTCCCCATGCGGAATTTTAAGGCTATTCTTTTCATCACGATATTATGCTGTTCAGTCTCTGGGCTGGCGGCCAAGTTGCGCCAGGTGGCGCTGATTGATCTGCCGGGCAGCCCCGGCTTCAACCAGGTAACCATGGCCAATGGCCAGGTGGTAATCACTCGCCCGGGCACCAATACCATTGAAGTTTTTAGTCCGGTCAAGCGGCGCGTGGTGGCCCGTATTTCGCAGATCAGCGATCCCCGCGGTATTACCGTAGACGAAGAAACCTTGATGATGTACGTGGCGCTGGCCGGGAACGACAGCATTGCTGTCATCGACACACGCAACTGGCGCGTGGAAAAAACCATTCCCGTGCAGCACCGTCCGGAAAAGCTGCTGTGGGTCCCGCAGATGCAAACGCTTTACGCCACCAGCGTACTGGACCGGACACTGAGCATCATCGACCTGCGCACAAGCACGGAGCGGGTGGTCATGGAACTGAACGCCCTCCCCCAGGACCTGCTTTATGATCCGGCGCGCCAGGCGGTTTTGGTGAGCTTGCAGGATAGGAACGAGATTGCCGCGATTGACAGCTCAAACAAGATCGTCAGCCGGTTCAAACTGGTGGCGTCGGAACCGACCGGGCTGGCGCTTGATCCGGAACGCCGCCGTCTTTATGTGGCGGTGCGTTACGCGGTGCTGGCGCTCAATGCCGATACCGGCGCGGAAGTTGCACGCATCCCCGGGCCTGGCGGCATGGACTCACTGGTCCTTGACCCCGCCAGCAACTTGCTTTATGCCTCCGCCGGAGACGGCTCTGTGCTGGCCATCGATCTCAACCACAACATTGTGGACCACGAACTGCCTACGGACGTAAAGGGTTTCAGCATCGCTTACGATCCCGCGCACAAAATGCTGTTTCTCCCCGGCGGCCGCGAAGGCCGATCCAAGATGGTGATTCTGAGTCCGTCCGGTGTTAGCGAGCAGGCCGTTCCGCAGACCGCAACGAACCCAAAGCCGCAATCGGCGACCAGTCCTCAGGCAGTGGGTCAGGTAGCGGTAAAGAAGTAGGGTAATCACCACCGTCGCAACGAATTGAGAGCTGATCATCCTCTGGATTATTTATAATTCCGCCCTGGCTTGGCCTCCCCCACGCAAAAGGCGGATTTATGAAAAAATCAGTGGTTGTCCTTTGTTTCCTCATGAGTACATTCCTGAACGCAGAAGATAAGATCGCCAATGGCGCCGTGACCAATGCGCCCGCGCCTCCACCGCCGCCGGTCGCAAAAGCGGTCCACACGGAGAACCATATTAACGGCGGCAAACTGGTTGATGACTACCACTGGCTGCGCGACAAATCGAACCCTGAGGTGGCGCAGTACCTGGAAGGCGAGAACGCCTACGCCGACGCCGTGATGAAGCCTACCGCCGCGCTGCAGCAGAAGCTTTATGACGAGATGGTGAGCCACATCAAAGAGACTGATGTCAACGTCCCCTACAAAGACGGAGGCTATTTCTACTATTCGCGCTGGGAAAAGGGGCAGCAGTATCCGATCTTTGCCCGCAAAAAAGGCAATCTGGAAGCCGCGGAAGCGATCACGGTGGACGTGAATGAGCTCGCCAAGAGTCAGCCATTCATGTCACTGGGCGCGTATGAGGTGAGCGACGACGGCAACCTGCTGGCTTATTCGACTGACAATACCGGTTTCCGGCAATACAAGCTGCGTGTCCGCGATCTGCGCACCGGCAAGGATTCTGAAGTTATCGCCGACAAAGTGGGCTCTGTGGCCTGGGCCAACGACAATAAGACGCTTTTCTACACGGTGGAAGAAGACAAGACTAAGCGCCAGTACCGGCTGTACCGGCACACGCTCGGAGGTGAGCCGGGCAAAGACGAGCTGGTGTATGAAGAGAAGGACGAGCGTTTCAATATCGGAGCCGGCAAATCCCGCAGCGACAAATACATTTTTCTTCAGATCGGCAGTCACACGACATCGGAAGCGCGGTACCTTGATGCTTCTGATCCCGCCGGAGAGTGGAAGTTGCTTGCGCCTCGCCAGCAGGACGTTGAGTATTACCCCGACCATCACGGCGACCAGTTTCTGATCCGCACCAACGATAAAGGCAGAACTTTCCGCCTGGTGTCCGCGCCGGTGAGCGCGCCGGGAAAAGAAAACTGGAAAGAAGTGGCGCCTGTCCGTTCGGACGTAATGCTCAATGACATTGAGGTCTTTGAGGATTTCTACGTCCTGGTGGAGCGTGAAAATGGCCTGCCGCAGCTCACGGTGGTTAAGTTTGCAGGCGGCGAAAAGAACCGCATCACCTATCCCGAACCCGTGTACACGGCGTCGGTGCAGGTCAACCGCGAATACAAAACCAATAAGCTCCGTTACGCGTATCAGTCACTGGTCACGCCGGCTTCAGTGTTTGACTATGACGTGGAAAATCATACTTCAACGCTGCTGAAGCAGACCGAGGTTCCAGGCGGTTTCGATGCGTCAAAGTATCAGTCGGAGCGCGTATGGGTGACGGTGAGTGACGGCGTAAAGGTGCCGGTCTCCATTGTTTACCGCAAAGACTTGAAGAAGGCGGATGGCTCGAATCCGCTCTATGTTTATGCCTATGGATCGTACGGTGCGATCCTGCCGGTGACGTTTAGTTCCAGCCGGCTTTCGCTGCTCGATCGCGGCGTGGTAATGGCGTACGCGCATATTCGCGGCGGTGGTGACCTGGGTAAACCCTGGCACGATGCCGGGCGCATGATGAATAAGATGAATACCTTTACTGACTTCATTGCCGCCACTGAATACCTGGTGAATAATAAGTACGGCGCACGGGGCAAGATTGCCATCGAAGGCGGCTCGGCCGGCGGCTTGCTGATGGGCGCGGTGACCAACCTGCGTCCCGATCTGTTCAAGGTTGTCATATCGCACGTGCCTTTTGTGGATGTGATGAACACCATGTTGGATGCGTCATTGCCGCTGACCGTTCCCGAGTATGAGGAATGGGGCAATCCCAACGAGAAGGCCGCTTACGACTACATGCTGAAGTACTCGCCGTACGACAACCTGAAAAAAGCCGCTTATCCGGCGCTGCTGGTGAAGACCTCATTCAATGACAGCCAGGTAATGTACTGGGAACCGGCGAAGTATGTGGCCAAGCTGCGCACGCTCAAGACAGACAAGAATGTATTGCTGCTCAAGACCAATATGGCCGCCGGACACGGCGGAGCGTCAGGCCGCTATGAGCACTTGAAGGAAATTGCATTTGATTATGCGTTTATGCTGACGCAACTGGGAATAGCAACTGGCAACTAGCCTAAAACATTTCACGGCAAAGGGCGCAAAGGGAGAAGATTTGATATTCCCTTTGCGCCCTTTGCGGTCCTGATTCTTACGCGCCTGAGTGCTGGTTGCTCCTTTTAGGCTGCAGGCTTTTTCTTATCGGCTTGGTCCGGCGCCTTTTCGTTTGCCTCCCTTGCGCCCAAACGCAAGGGATCAGCACCGGGGTCTTCTCCCTCCGGTTTGCCGGTTTCCGGGTTCGCGATATAAAGCAGGTCGGATAGATCGCTGGCGTGTTCTTCTTCTTTTTTCAGCAACTCTTCCAGCAGGACGCGAGTGGTGGTGTCGTGGTCACCAAAATAGCGGACCATCTTCTGGTAAACCTCTATCACCATGCGCTCGGCGATCAGGTCTTCGCGAATCATATCCGCGAGCGTTTCGCCTTCCACGTATTGCGAAATCGAGCGTTCCAGAAGCCCTTTGGGGTCAAAATTCGGCTTGCCCCCCAGTTGCTGAATGCGCTCGGCCAGAGAATCGGCATGTTCGCGCTCGTCGTCCGCGTGTTCCTTGAATTCATTGGCCACGCTTTTGGCGTGCACGCCGGTCGCCATGAAGTAGTGATGCATGTAACGCAGTACGCAGACGATCTCCGTGGCCAGCGCTTCATTCAGGATCTCAATGGTCTTATTGACATCACCCTGATAACTCTCGGTGACGGCGCCATCTTCCATCTTGTTGATAGCGCGCTGCCGAATCTCTTGAACGTCTCTAACGAAATGGGGCATGAATTCCTCGTTGGCAGGATTATTTGAGCACACAGTTAAGATTACGGGCTTGCGAAGAGGGATGTCTCTTTGCTTTCTGGTCTGGGGTCGCGGTGTAGAAATGGAGAACCAAGCTCTGCAGCCATTCCGTCCACCGGAGATTTACCTGCGCCAGTCCTGCTAAAAGCTATAACTCCCCGCACTATACGTTGGTCGTACTTTAATATGCCTATTTTTCTGATCCGCCAAGGTGCGCCATGGTGTTCGCTTTACGGTGGAGAATGGCAGAGTGACCTGCTATGATTTCACCGTTCCTCGACTGTGATAGACACGTCGTCTCGCTTTTTGCCGCCTGCCTATTTCTGCTGAGAACGCCAATCCCCACGCGTAGAAGGAACCAACATGAAGAAGATCTTTGTAGGCAATTTCTCATTCAGCCTGACGGAAGGGGAACTCCGCTCCCTTTTCGAGCCCTTCGGATCCATAGACAGTGTTACGGTTGTTACCGATCGTGCCACCGGGCGTTCACGAGGGTTCGGGTTCGTGGAAATGCCAAACAACGCAGAAGCAGAAAAGGCTATTGCCGCCCTGAACGGGAAAGATTCAGGCGGGCGCCAGCTCACAGTAAACGAAGCACGGCCAAAGGTAGACCGCGGCGGTCCGCGCGGCGGTGGCGGCAGGGATGATTATTCCGGACACGCCCGCCAGCCTCGTGAGCCTCGCTGGTAAGAACGGCGCAGCAATTAGCAGATTCAAGCGCGCGAGGTAAGCTGAGGGCAGTTCCTCGCGCGATTTCTACCCTCCCATCAATGGGTGCAGGCGACGGAAGGAAACCTGTGCCTGTCTTCCGTTTACGTCTTAACCTGCCGGAACCAGCCATTGCCGCACTCATGCGAGCGTTTGGTTTCCACCAACAATTCGTCTATAAAAAAGCCGCATCCCGGTTAGGGATGCGGCAAGGAGCGTGCTACTTCTGTGCTTTAACTATCGGATCCGGCGCGCGATCATCTGCCACGACGTCCCGTTCCAGAAGAGCAGACCGCGTACCTGAACCGTTGCGCCGTTGGCCACGGTTACGCGGCTGTCAGTACTGGACGTTTTGGTTACGTGAACCACTGTCTGGCCGGAGATGGTTCTCAGGGCTGAATCGGCCGCCAGGTTAATGTCAAAGGTGCTGGTAGCCGCGTTCGCCACAACACCGGAGACGCCTTGTTGTTGCAGGTTGATCTTGTCAGGCGTGATGGCGCCGCTGGCCGGAGGCACAGCCGCGTCGGTATCGACTTCAATGCGCTGACCCTGGTGGATGGTGGTGCCGTCAAAGGTCAAGCCGCTTGGGACCTGGCCGCCAAATCCGTTGCCAGCCTTGACACGGAACTTACTGGCATTAAGTCCGGCGATATTGACCGTGAAGGTAGCGCCGATTTTGGTGTCGTCCATGCCGCTGCCTATGCCGTCCTGGGCGGTCACGGTC
>JBARMK010000008.1:0-12582 GCA_049802395.1 Candidatus Angelobacter sp. | reverse complement strand
AATCTGCGCCGGGTCTCGACTCCCTGCAAATCGTTTCAGTTCTCCTGAAAAACCGCTTACAATACTAGGTTTATTCTCAACGATCTGGAGATATTCTTTGGCGAACCTTATACGGGCGAAAATTTCTGCCCTCGGAACCTATGTCCCGCCCCGTCTACTGACCAATGCCGATCTGGAAAAGATGGTCGAAACCTCCAATGACTGGATCATCGAGCGGACTGGCATCAAACAGCGCCATATCGTGGACAAAGGAATGGCCACTTCCGATCTCGCCATTGAAGCAGCACAAGGCGCGCTGAAAGAGCGCGGAATTCCCGCCAGCGAAATTGAGGCTATTTTTGTGGGAACAGTCACGCCGGACATGCTTTTTCCGGCAACGGCCTGCATTGTGCAGGACAAGATTGGCGCCAAAGGCGCATGGGGTTATGACATTTCGGCGGCATGTTCCGGTTTTGTCTACGCGCTTCAGACAGCGGTGAAATTCGTGGAGTCGGGCGCTCACAAAAAAGTGCTGGCGATCGGTGCGGACGTGATGACCTCAATCATCAACTATGAGGACCGCGCTACCTGCGTGATTTTTGGCGATGGCGCTGGCGCCGTGCTGGTGGAGCCGGCCACTGACGATAACTACCTAATTGACTTTATTCACGAAGTTGACGGCTCGGGCGCATGTTCGCTCTATATGCCCGGCGGCGGCAGCCGCAATCCCACAACTCACGAGACAGTAGAAAAGAAAATGCATTTCGTCCATCAAGACGGGCAGGCGGTATTTAAATACGCCGTGCGCAAAATGGCGGAAGCCTCCGATACCGTGCTCAAGCGCAACGGGTTCACCGGCAAGGATGTGGCCCTGTTCGTCCCTCACCAGGCCAACAAGCGCATCATCATGTCCGCCGCGGACAGGCTGGGCCTGAAGGAAGACCGCATCATTATTAACATCGACGAATACGGCAATACTACGGCGGGAACGATTCCGCTGGCGCTCGAATCGGCGCGGCAGCAAGGCCGCCTGAAAAAGGGCGACCTGGTGTTGATCGCGGCTGTGGGCGCCGGGTTTACGGTGGGAGCGTGCTTGCTGCGGTGGGCTTGTTAGCTTTTCTGCAATCCCTCCGAAGCGAGGGAACCCTATGCTGGCGAAAATTAAAGGGCACCGCCTCGTTAATCTTTGCTGATTTTGTCACGACCTGCATTCGCGACTGAGTTTTTGCGCTTGTACGGTTTCGCGGCTATAGGGTTTCCTCACCCACAACGACGCGTTCGGGATTTCAGAAAAAAGCTACTTCTGCTTTTTAATGTCTTCCCTCCGCTTCACTGCCTCCTTCGGGTACTGCGGCTCGGTCATGCTGACCGGATCGAGAATTTCTTCAATTTCCTTCTCCGTGAGCAGCTTTTTGTCGCGGGCAATGTCGATGATCGACCGCCCCGTAGCGACAGATTCCTTCACAATCTCCGCCGCTTTGGCATAACCGATGTAAGGATTCAGCGCGGTGGCCAGTGAGACCGTGCTCTGTGCGTAGAACGCATTGCGTTTCTCGTTGGCGGTGAGGCCTTTGATGCATTTATCAGTGAAGACGCGCAGCATGTTGGTCAGGATTGAGATCGATTGAAGAACGTTATAAGCCATTGTCGGCATCATCACGTTCAGTTCAAGCTGGCCGCCCTGGACAGCCAGCGCAACCGCCGTATCATTGCCCACCACCTGAAATGAGACCATTGCGGCCAACTCCGGCATCACCGGATTGATTTTTCCGGGCATGATGGAAGAGCCCGGCTGCAGGCCCGGCAGATTGACTTCGGCAAAGCCGGTGTTGGGGCCGGAAGAAATCAGGCGCAGATCGTTGGAGATGCGGATGATCTCCAGCGCGAGATTGCGCAGCGCGGAGGAAACCTGCGCCATGCAAGCATTGGACTGCATGGCCCAGCGCATGTCAGCCGCAGGCGCAAGCTTTTGACCGGAAATCTTTGCCAGGTTGGCGACGGCTTTGGCGCGATAGTCAGGATGGGTATTGATTCCCGTTCCCACCGCTGAGCCGCCGAGTCCAAGTTCTCTCAGAGAATCGCCGGCGTGCCGAATGTCTTCATTGGCCTTGCGGATCGACATGCCATAGGCCGCAAATTCCTGGCCCAGGCGGATGGGCACTGCATCCTGCATGTGCGTGCGGCCAGACTTCATAATGTCGTGAAATTCTTTGCCCTTGGCTTCCAGCGCCGCAGCCAGCCCGTCGAGTATGGGATAAAGTTTCTCCAACTCCAGCAGCGTGGCCACGCGCATGGCGGTGGGAAAAACGTCATTGGTGGACTGGCCATAGTTCACGTGGTCATTAGGATGGACCGAGTACTCGCCCAGCTTGCCGCCCATCAACTCAGTAGCGCGATTGGCTATGACCTCATTCGAATTCATGTGAAAGCTCACGCCCGCGCCAGCCTGGAACACGTCGACGACGAACGATGGGTCCCACTTGCCGTCAACCACTTCCTTTGCGGCCTGCATAATGGCGCCGGCGCGTTGGTCATCCACCAGGCCAAGTTCCTTATTGGCTTGGGCCGCGGCATACTTCACCATGCCGATAGCGCGAATGAGCGTGGGATTGGCCCGCATGCCGGAGATGGGATAGTTCTCCACGGCGCGCGCGGTCTGCACGCCGTAATACACGTCAGCGGGTATCTCTTTAATGCCGATAGAGTCTTTCTCCTGGCGAAATTGCTGTGTGGCCATTGTGTCCTTCTTGGTCTGATGAGTGCGTTATGTCAGCGCGGCGGCGCTGCGGAACAAAACTAGAAATTATAGCGTGTGGGAAGAAGTCCTGAAATGCGGTGGTGGCAGATGTTTGCGCCAGAGGACTTTTCCGTTCTGAAGCACATGGTCCCTCAGAACTACTCATCCGCTGATCAAGACGCGGGCCCGCTCACGCCCTTCGGGATAAGGTATGAGAGTCCAACGGCGCCGCAGCCTTCGTTGTATATTGGCAGAATCATGTTTGACGGCATTCGCTCACTGCTGGGAAAGCCGCCGAGACGCTCCGAGACTGACGAAAAGCTCGATCAGGCGCTGGAGAATGCCGAGGCCCTGGACCATTATTTCTTTTTCTCTGATCAGGCCGATGCCGATGCGGCCGCTGAGCGCCTGCAACAGCGGGGTTGGACGCTGGAGTCAGTGAGCCTGGACGCAAATCTGCAGAAATGGCTGTTGCATGCGCGACAGCCTGGCCCGATCGAGCATCTCCAGCAACTTCAGACCGAGTTGGACCTCTTTGCCGATGAACTCCATGGCGAATACGATGGCTGGCAAGTCCCGGGCATCACGGAAGACTTATAGCCACAAGCTACAATTCTGACCATGGGAAAAAAGAAAGACTGGAAGACAAAGCTGATTCATTCCGACGCGAAAGCGCCGGAAGGCTTTCACTCGCTGGCCACGCCGGTGTATCGCGGATCGACCGTGGTGTTTCCAACCGCTGGAGCAGCCAGCGACCACTGGAACCAGCACGAAATCGGCTACACATACGGCCTTTATGGGACGCCGACCACGCTTGAACTAGCCGCCAGGGTATGCGAACTGGAAAAGGGCTTTCGGACCATCATTACACCTGGAGGCCAGGGAGCGATCTCGCTGATCCATCTGGCGCTGCTCAAGAGTGGCGATCACGTGCTGCTGCCGGAGAGCATTTACGGCCCCAACCGCATGTTTTCGAATGCTGTGCTGCGGCGCTTTGGCGTGGAGGTGAGTTACTATCCGCCGGGCGCCGGCGCCGGCATCAGCGCTGACTTGCGTCCCAATACGCGGCTGGTGTGGTGTGAGAGTCCCGGATCGATCACCATGGAGGTGCAGGACGTGCCTGCCATCGCCGAGGCCGCGCACCGGCACGGCGCGCTGGTGGTGATCGACAACACCTGGTCGGCAGGAGTTTATTTTGACGCTTTTGCCCACGGAGTGGATGTGACCATGCAGGCGCTGACGAAATACGTTGGCGGGCACAGCGACCTGCTGCTGGGATCGGTGACCGTGCGTGATCCGCAGCTCTTCGAGCGGCTGGGCGAAACACATCAGGGGCTGGGCTGCGCGGCTTCTCCTGACGATTGCAGTCTAGCTCTGCGCGGCATGAAGACGATGGCGGTGCGGCTGAAAGCGGTGGAGCAAACGGCGCTTGATTTGGCGCAGTGGCTGAGCGCGCGGCCGGAGATTGAACTGGTATTGCATCCGGCGCTGCCGTCGTGTCCGGGGCACGAGCTATGGAAGCGCGACTTCACCGGGGCGTCAGGTTTGTTTTCCGCCGTCTTGCAGCAGCGTTACAGCAAGGAGCAGGTGTTGACGTTCGTGGACGCGCTCCGGTTATTTAAGATCGGCTATAGCTGGGGCGGCGTGACCAGCCTGGTGATGGCGTACGATCTTCGTTCCCCAAAGCGCCCGATGTATGGACACAGAATCGTGAGGTTCTATACGGGACTGGAATCCATTGACGACCTAAAGGCTGATGTGGAACAGGCGCTGGAGGCGCTGAGATGAAGGCGCGGATTGTGCGCGATGCAGGGATGGCCGCATGACCGGAGCGTATGAATTCATCTGCAGCGCGCCTTCTACGGAGCAGCTTTGCGCGCGGTTGAACGCGCTTGGCGGGTGGCATTGGTATATGGGAGACAGCTACTGGTACGGCGACTACGTTGGAAGCAAGCCGTTTCCGGGCGTACGCATCCGGATCATCGATTTTCCCACTTCCATCAACGGCGAGTATAAGTATGACGCGGACGTGCGCTTGCAGAGTGATTGCACAACGCCGATGACCATTATCGACGACGCGTTCAGAAAAGTGCTGGCGCGGATTGACGCCCACGACGTCCAGGAAATCGAGCCATTCGATTGACGCGGGTGCTTGGGCGCCGGGCAATCATACGCGTTCTACCAGAAAGTCAGATTGATTTTATCCAGCCATGCGGAATAGGGCGTGGCCGCGATGTTGGCGTCGAGTTGGAAGGCCACGTCAACACCGCTGCCGGAATCGCTGGTGTGGCCCATGCTCATGTTTACCATTTCGCGCGAGCCGTTGAGCGTGACCGCGGTGAAGATGGTATGCCCGGCGGAGTCGCGCTCAAACTCCCAGATGAGGTGGTTCCAGGTGTTGGCCACAGGCTCGGCGCAGGTTGCGGTGGATGCGACCCAGTTGAAAGCAACAGGGTCCCAGACGCGCCATACATGCCCGCCCGCCAAGTCGCATTGCGTGGAGAAGCTGTAGCGGCTTCCGCCGACGCTCTGGCTCACGTTGAACTCCAGCGCCTGTGCGGCTCCGGGATTCTCCACATAAAAGTTGAGGTCATAGATAAAGTGGGTGGCGCTGTTCTCCGCGCCCAGGAACTTGAACCACAGCGCTCCGGCAAACGGATGAGTCCCCGACAGCAGTTGGAATCGGGCTGAGGCGCCGCTCAGAGCGGGCGAGGCAACTCCCTGTGTCATCGAAAAAACCGCGGCCGGAGTTCCGGCGCAGGAAGCGGAGCAGGTCCCCCAACCGGTAAGCCTCTGGATATCAGGAATTGTCTTGGAGTTTGGGTTGGCGGGGGTGGGCGTAGCGCCCGGACCAGGACCAGGCGCGGCGGATGCACTGGGCGCGGACGCCGCATGCCCGCCGCATCCGGCAAGCGCGACAAAGGGCGCGGCGAAACTCAAGACCACAAGACTCGGGCGTAACAAACTCTTCAGATTTTTCAGTCTGTGCATTTCTGGGGAACTCTTTTCCGAGTGGCAAGGATTACGTTGGTATTTCTTTGAAGTCTATAGAAATCCAGAATAGATGCGGGTTTTTTGATGGTCTAGTTCGCAGGGATTAAGGCGCGCACAAAAGATTTTGTGCGAATTAAGACAAGGTCAGCTTGCCAGGGCGTGATCCTTACTGAACGTCGCGATGTTGTTGCTGATGCAGTCGCCATTCCTTCTGCTCTTGCCGAGGAAAGCGGCAGTAAGGGCGACGGTGCGATTCACCTGTTCGCATAACTGCTTTGATCGTTCACACAGATAAGTCGAGCGGGAGAGGAGTTGGTTGGTGTGGTCGATCAAAACAATCGTGCTTTCACGAAGCTTGTGATGACCGTTGGGGGCGCCCGGCAATGCGCGGGGGCCGGCAGGCTGGGGTAGAAGTTGCTCATCGGCAGAGGCGCGCAGCCAGCGATCCAACTCGCTCTTGAAGGCGATCACGGCGCTGCGGGACTTGCCGCGCGGCCGTCGAACCGGCAGGTTGAGCTCACGCTCCCAGCGCTGCACGGTGCGCACGCCACGGCCCATGTATTCCGCTACTTCTTTCCACGAATTAAGAACGTCCGGATTCGTTGCCATCGGAACCAGCCACTCTCAACCTTAGATGCATTTCACTGAGAGGCCGAACAAGGCGTTTCTTGACGCTTTTCCAACCACGCCTTCACAGGAATAATTCTAGCCTGACTTGGCAAGAAGTAAAAGGAATAATCAGTATCCCTTGGTCCAAAGCCCAACCCTAGAAGAGCGCCATCCCCCTCAGATGGCGTTCTTTTTTCGTCTTTTTCGCTGCCAGGGGGTCCACTTTCGCAGAACTCGCGTGGCATCAGCCACTTACGATCTAGCATCTATAGAGTGAGAGCGGGGCAACTTGGCGCAGCGCAATATTATCGTCATTGGGACTTCAGTCGGCGGCGTGGACGCCCTGCAGCGGTTGGTGTCCGGACTACCCAAAGATTTTCCGGCGGCGCTGTTTGTGGTGCTGCATGTGCCGGCAGAAGGGGCAAGCGTTCTGCCGGATATCCTCAAGCGTGCCGGGGAGCTTCCGGCCAGCCATCCACGAGATGGGGATCCCATCCGCATCGGCCATATCTATGTTGCTCCTCCTGACAATCACCTTCTGATAGAAGACGGGAAGGTGCGGGTCATGCACGGTCCCAAAGAAAACCGGCACCGGCCGGCGGTGGATCCGTTGTTTCGCAGCGCGGCGGCCTGGTACGGGCCGCGGGTGATCGGGGTGGTACTCACGGGAGCGATGGACGATGGCACGGCAGGCCTGCTGAGCATCAAGAAGCGCGGCGGTGTTGCTGTGGTGCAGGACCTGGACGATGCCGTTTGCGCAGACATGCCACGAAGCGCGCTGGAAATTGTGGACGTCGATCACGTGGCGCCCCTTGAGAGCATGCCGGCGTTGTTGCAGGAACTGGTCAGAGAACAGGTAGCAGAGAACGGCACCGGCAAGTCGTCGCGGCTGACGAAAGAAAGCAAAATTGCCCAGCTTGACATGGAGACGATTGAGGATGAAAACCGGCCGGGGAAGCCATCGTCCTTTGGCTGTCCGGAATGCGGCGGAGTGTTGTGGGAGCTGGACGGAGAGCAGATGGTGAGGTTCCGTTGCCGGGTGGGCCATGCATTCACGGCAAACAGTCTGTGGCTGGAACAATCAGA
Source organism: Candidatus Angelobacter sp. (assembly GCA_049802395.1). GTDB lineage: Bacteria > Acidobacteriota > Terriglobia > Terriglobales > Acidobacteriaceae > Angelobacter. Next base: position 5,177 of record JBARMK010000008.1, on the reverse strand, counting down.
CGAAGTGGAAAAAGTGTTGTGGGCAGCGATGCGAGGCCTGGAAGAAGCAGCCGCGCTGGGGCGGCGCATGGCAGAGAGAGCGGAAAGCGGCAAACATCCGCGCCTGGCACAGCGGTATCGCGAGCGCGCGGAAGGCAAGATGGAGCAGGCTGAACTGCTGCGCAAGCTGATTGTTGAGAGCAGTACCGAGCCAGTGGAATCGGAAAAGCGCGTCTCGTGAGCCACCCGGCGCAGAGCCCATGATTTACCAATCTCAGGTCAGGATCCGGTACGCCGTTTGACGTCCGCTACAATCTGGGCGGATTCGGCGATCAATTCTTTTGCACGGCGAACATTGGACTGCGCCCTCTGAACCGCTTTTTTCTGTTCAATATGGCGCTGAGATTGCACCGCATCGAGGGTGCGTGGTGTCCGGGCCGGCTTGAACTTGATCACCCCATATAGGTTTTGAGGTCATCATAGCTCTCCTGGGTTGTGGATAAAAAGGACAAATTGATCGAGCCGGGCCAAATAAGTCCCTTGTAAGGGCGGGGTTCCACTATGCTTAGGCTGCCGATATGCCACGTCCGTCGAAGCCACCGACCATGGGCCCACCCTATGCGCGGCGGAACTATGACATAGTGGCGATGGGGGCGTCAGCCGGCGGGCTGAACGCGCTTTCGCAGGTGTTGAAGAGGCTGCCCAAGACCTTTCCAAGCAGTATTGTGATCGTGCAACATCTGGCTCCTGGGCACAGGAGCTGGATGGCCAACCTTCTGGGCCGGTCGACCGAGTTGAAGGTAAAACAGGCAGAGCACGGCGAAATCCTGCTGCCGGGCACAGTCTATACGGCGCCTCCGGATGAACACCTGCTAGTGGGCCCGGGAAAAATCCAGCTGGCGCATTCCCAGTTGGTGCACTTCTCCAGGCCATCGATTGATCTGCTGTTTGAATCGGTGGCGGGCACTTACGGGTCGCGCTCCATCGGCGTGGTGCTGAGCGGTTCGGGCAGAGACGGCTCCGGGGGCATTCGCACCATCAAAGAGGCTGGAGGGGTTACGATTGCGCAGGTCCCGGAGGAGGCCGAATTCCGGCACATGCCCGAAGCCGCAGTGGAAACCGGTTGCGTTGACTTCACCCTTCCTTTAGAAAAAATAAGCGAGACGCTGGTGGGGCTTTGCGCGTGAGTGAGGCCATGGCTGAACAACAAACGTTGAAAGACCTGGTGCGCGAACTGGCGGAGGACCGCGGAATCGATCTGCGCGGGTATAAGACCAGCACGCTGGAGCGGCGCGTCCGGCGCAGAATGCAGCAGCTCAGCCTGGGAACGTACGAGGACTATCTCAAATATGTCCGGCGCGACCAGGGTGAGACGACCAAGCTTCTGGAGACGGTCCTGATCAACGTGACCCGGTTTTTTCGCGACGCGCAGGCATGGGAGGCGCTGGAGAATGAGATCCGGAAGGTATTGCTGCATGACCGATCCCGCGTCAGATCGCGGGTGTGGTGCGCGGGCTGTGCCACCGGGGAGGAAGCCTATTCAGCAGCCATTCTGTTAAGCGAGATAGTGGGGGCGCGCATCAAGGAGTATGAGATTAAGGTTTATGCCACTGACCATGATGAAGACGCGGTGAACAAAGCGCGGCGGGCGGAATATCCGGAAGAGGAAATCCGCGCCGTGCCGCAGGAAATCAGGGCAAAGTACTTCACCGGGGTAGGGCCCATGCGGGTGGCGCGCGAAGTCCGCCGCATGGTGATCTTCGGGCGCAGCAATCTTCTGGCGGATGCCCCCATCTCCCACGTTGATCTGCTGATCTGCCGCAACGTGCTGATCTATTTTGACGGCAGCGCGCAAAGGCGTATTCTGGACAGTTTAAAGTACGCGTTGAACGATGGCGGACTCCTTTTTCTGGGAAAATCAGAATCGCAGCTACGGAGCGATGCTGACTTTGTCCCCATCAATGGACGCTGGAGAATTTTCCAGCGTAAGATCAAGCCTGCTGATGCTGAGAGACCTGATAACGCTGACAAGACCAGGACCAACGATATGCCGCCGGACCTGAGAGACAAAGCCCACCAGGAGCTGGAACAGCTCAAGCTTTACTACGAAAGTCTTCTTGCCACGCTGGAGCCCGGGGTCCTGGTGATGGACTCAGGCGATACCGTTATCACAGAAAATGACAAGCTCCTGAAACTGTGGGAACTCACTGAAAAGCTGGTGGGTAAGAAACTGCAACAGACACAGTTATGGCAGCGCTGTCCGGAGCTGAAGGAGAATCTGGAGGAGAGCCGGACCAACAGGCCGCACACGGTCCGCTTTGACTGCGCCCCGGGCGCCAACAAGGCGGTGGCGGTCACCATCAAGCCGATCATGGGGGAATCCGGAGCAGGCCAGGTGGGCACCCTGATCTACATGGAGAACGTAACTTCACGGGTGACGCTGCAAAGCACCATTGAGGAGCTGGAGACCACGGCAGAAGAATTGCAGTCCACCAATGAAGAGCTGGAAACCACGAATGAAGAGCTGCAGTCGACCAATGAAGAGCTGGAAACCACGAACGAGGAGTTGCAATCCACGAATGAAGAGCTGGAGACCACTAACGAAGAGCTGCAATCGCTGAATGAGGAGCTGGAGACCACGAATGAAGAGCTCACGTCGCGCACACGGGAACTGGATGAGGTAAATGCCCGTTACCTGGAAATGATCGAGCGCATGCCGTGGCCGGTCCTGATGGTGGACGATGACACGGTGGTCTACATGTTTAATTCAGCGGCGCAGACGCTGTTCGGGTTTGCCAATCCGTCGGATAAGGGCATCCGCCTGAAGGAATTGCCGCTGGACAACAATACCCGGCTGGCGATGCTGCGACGCCATCATTTTGTGGTCCAGCACGGCAGGGCGTCGCACATAAGAAATTGCCGCTTTATTACCAACCGCTTTGACGGCACGACGGACATTCATTTCACGCCGCTCTCGACGGGATCGACAGGGAGCGGAATGATCGTGATATTTCACGTAGTGGAGCAAAACAAGGCTTTTCCCCGCAAGGGGCCGACAGGGCCGCAAGGCGCGGGCGGGAACGGCGAGCGGAACGGAAAGGCGTCAAAGCACCAGGCGAAGACGCTCAAGAAAAAAGCTGCGCACAAGCGGAAACAAGGATAGTGGCAGCAAGAATACCTAACTGACCGGAATAGAATTTTTTGAGTTCGAATTTACTTTTGAGAATAGGGTTCGGTCTTGGATTTATCGTGGATCTTGGTGTGTTTCTTTTTTGGGCCTGATTTCCTGAGTCCAAGAGCAAGATCGGCCAGTTCGAGGTAACGGCTATTGCTGGGAGGGCCTCCGGCACGATTTTCCCAGGCCCGGTCACCGCGGTCGCCCTTGAGACTATGAGTGGGCGATATCCATAGACCGTCAGAATCCGGCATATTGCCGTTTTGGGGTGTTTTAGGCATGTAGTGGGTACTATAATCATAATAACGCCTGCAAGACGTAAGTACAAGCGCCTTGATGAGCCGACGAGGGTCAGTACTGTGGGAAATTATACCGACCCCCACCACTCAAGTACGTCATCTCGAGCCGCGTTTTGCGGCGGCTGACACTTGTTTCGTCCCGGAACACACCAACGCAGTAACGGACTAATGGCGCCTAAAATGGCTGTTAAAACTCCTGCCAAATTCCCCCACTAGCCCAGTGTTTTGCCCAACTTCTGTGGCATTCCCCTCAGCGAAATACCTGGCTAATTTCAATACGGTTCAGTTAAGGCGATGTTGAACCGTAAAAAGTAATTGTGTCGCCCCTCCGGGGCTCAACATGTATTGGCACGCTACCCACCCCTCCAGGCTCGCTGACGCTCGCCTTGCGGGGTGGGCTAACTTCTTTCGCGCCTACGGCGCTGCAGCTTCGGTCTGCATGTTGCCTGAATTTCCTTAAGTGAACCGTATTGGGGCTAATTTAGAACGGCAAGACCCAATGGGCGAAAAGGAACAGTTCTCAGGCCAGGCTGGTCAATGAACATGTACTAATTCGTTATTGATTCGCTAAAAAGAATGCGCTATACTGCACCAGCGCCTACAGGGTGCATAGTGTAACGATCTTTGAAAAGGGCAGCAGTCACACTCAGCAATCAGCATTCAGCCGGAAACGGTGTCGAAGAAGCGAGAAAAAAAGGCCCTCGACAGTCCTATGACAGGCCTGTCGAATTGGGGTTCGGCTTTTGTTTTCAATAAAAGTGCTATGGGGGGTGGGTATCTGGCTGAGCGACACAGGCAGAGGGCCATGAAGTGGGCTTCGTCCGATCTCGATCGTTCGACTCCCGGCAGTCGCCGGTCGCTCACGATGACAGTTTGTGGCGCGGCGGGTATTGCGCCGCGCGGCTTTATTGGAATCGCCGGGATCGCGCGTGATCGCCCGTGATCGGAAAATCAAAACCTTTTACCACTAAAGACACCCGTTCGACTCCCTTCGGTCGCTCAGGGCAGGCTGCGGAACACAGAGGAATAACCAGATCGAGCGTCATCGCCGTCATCGTTGAGGGTAGGCTCTGTAAAATGAAAGCGACATGGAACATAAGGGAAGCAGCTTTGACGTGTTGGTGATTGGCGCAGGCCCGACGGGCATGGCGTCAGCAATTGAAGCCCAGCGCGCGGGCTTCCGCGCGGGGCTGGTGGACAAGGGCTGCGTGGTGAACTCGCTGTTTCATTATCCGGCAAACATGGTTTTTTTCACCACGCCGGAGCTGCTGGAGATTGGCGACATACCTTTTACCACCGCCAACCAGAAGCCGAACCGGCATGAGGCGCTGGAGTATTACCGCAACGTTGCCCAGCACTACGCACTGGACATCCGGCAATACCAGCGGGCGCTGAGCGTGACCGGATATGATGGCGCATTTCACGTGCAAACGCGCGATGCTCACGGCCACGAGCACGAATACAAGACGAGGAAGATCGTCGCCGCCACCGGTTATTACGATCTGCCGAACTATCTGGGTATTCCAGGTGAAGAGCTGGGCAAGGTCCTGCACTATTACAAAGAGCCGCATCCGTATTTCGATATGGACGTGCTGATTATCGGCGCGAAGAACTCAGCCGCGATTGCGGCGCTGGAGCTGTGGCGGCGCGGAGCGCGCGTGACGATGGTGCATCGCGGGCCGGAGATCCACCGCAACGTAAAGTACTGGATCAAACCGGACATT
>JBARMK010000007.1:0-10066 GCA_049802395.1 Candidatus Angelobacter sp. | reverse complement strand
GTGAATGGAGTCAGCCTTCATATCAACCAGGCTGAAGTAGTCGGGCTACTCGGCCCCAACGGCGCCGGCAAAACCACAACTTTTTATATGACTGTGGGGCTGGTGCCCCCGGATAGCGGCCGCATTTTGGTAGACGGCCAGGATATTTCAGACGTTCCCATGTATCTGCGGGCGCGCAATTACGGCATCAGTTATCTGCCGCAGGAGCCATCGGTTTTTCGTAAGCTCACGGTGGAAGAGAACATTATGGCCGTGCTGGAAGTGCAGCCCATTTCCTGGCAGAAACGCCGCCAAAAGCGCGACCAACTCATCGACGAATTAGGCCTGGGCCACATCCGCAATAACATGGGGTACGCTCTCTCTGGAGGTGAACGCCGGCGCGTTGAAATCGCTCGGGCCCTTTGCATCGCACCCAAATTTATCCTGCTGGATGAGCCCTTCTCGGGTATCGACCCGATTGCCGTGCTCGATCTGCAAAAGATAATTTTTGACCTGAAGGGAAGCGGCATCGGCGTCTTGATTACGGACCACAATGTGCGCGAAACGCTCTCCGTTACTGATCGCGCGTACATCATCAATGAAGGCCGGATCTTCCGCACGGGCACTCCGGAACAGTTGGGTAACGATCCTGAAGTTAAGAGGGTCTATTTAGGCGAGAGTTTTTCGTTCGTGTAGAGCAGCATTGATATTGAAGAAAAAGCGATGGCCAGTGCCGTTCAAGCAAAGAGCCAGAGCGAGTGGCGCAGCAGCATAGCGTTCGGTGCCCTTACCCTTGAAAGAAATGCCAGTTTTTGTTCGTGTAACAGATTGTTTATGTATGTAAGAAGAATTTGTGAATACCATCGTCCATGACGCCTCCGCATTTGCTAATTTAGCTGAGGAGATGCGGGCATTAGCACAAATTACGACGGTACCCTTTCAGTCAGTGGCTTGAAATGCGATAGTGGAGAAGCAGGGGATGGTCTTACTCCAGAACAAATTAAACTTGAGGGTCTCTCAGAAGCAGATCCTCACTCCAGGCCTGGTCCAGATGGTGAGCGTGCTCGCGCTCAATAAGCTGGAACTCAGGGAGATGATCAACACTGAGATGGTGGAGAACCCCGTCCTGGAAGAACTGGATTCTTCCGTTCCGCTTTTGGATGAAGTTGCCGGCCGCGAAGAAGCCCACGCGCGCCAGGACGCCACGGACTTAAAGGAAAAGGAGTCCGACAGTGCTCCTGAGGCCGACAAGAAAGATCCTTTCGATGAGATCGATTTTGGCTCGTTCTTCAAGGACTACCTGGATCCCGGTTACCGCAACTCCGCTGATCTCGAAGAGATTGAGCGCCCATCGTTTGAAAACTTTCTCTCCCGGCCCGGCACGCTCACAGACCATTTGATGTGGCAATTGGGTTCCGTTACTGTTCGTCCGGCGGTGCATGCTGCGGCTGAACTTGTCATCGGAAACCTGAATGAAGACGGATACCTCACGGCCTCTGAAGACGAACTGATGGGAGTCGCGCAAGAGCAGCGATCGGAGGAAACCACAGCCCCTGAAGCCGGTGCCGTGGATGAATCAGTTGCTGAACCTGTCGCTGGTGAACCGTCCCATCTTGAACTTGTAGTCTCGCATGAGCCTGTACCTGAGGCCGTGGCCGCGGAGAAACGTAACGGCTTCACTCCCGTGCTGCAGTTCACCCGCGAAGACCTGCGGGAAGCAATAGCGCTGATCCAGCAATTCGATCCTGTTGGCGTGGCTGCTCGCGACTTGCGCGAGTGCCTCCTCGCCCAGCTGGAAAATCTTGTCAAAACGCGCGAGATGGAAGGCTCCGACGATCCTGAAAACGATCAAGTTGTGGAAGATGCCCTCAAGATCGTGGATAAGCAGCTCCATTTTCTGCAGAACAAGCAGTACAAGGAAATAGCCAAGGCCATCAGCCGTTCCATGGAATCGGTGATTCAGGCGCATGCGTTCATTCGCACGCTCGATCCCAAGCCCGGCTTGCGCTACAACAAGGTAGAGGCCAAACTGATTGAGCCGGACGTCGCTTTTGTGAAACATGGCGACGAATATCTGGTGCTCATGAATGATGAAGACCTCCCGCAACTGCGCGTGAGTCCTACCTATCGCAAAATGCTCAATCAAGGCGGCGGGGTGGAAAAAGACGTTAAGACGTACGTAAAGGAACGCTATAAGTCAGCAGTTCAACTCATTAAAAACATTGAGCAAAGGCGGCAAACGATTTTGAAGGTCTGTTACGCTATTATCGGCCGCCAGGCAGAGTTCCTGGATCACGGAATCGATATGCTAAAGCCCATGATGATCAAGGAAGTCGCAGAAGAAATTGGCGTCCACCCTTCTACGGTGAGCCGTGCTGTTGCCAGCAAATATGTGCATACCTCGCAAGGCGTATTTGAATTGCGCTACTTCTTTTCGGAGAGCGTACAGGGGCCAGAGGGCGCGGGGACATCGCTGTTGATCTTAAAGCGAAGGGTGAAGAAACTGATCGAAGAAGAAGATCCGGCGCATCCACTAACCGACGACCAGATCACGCGCATCTTACAGTCTCAGGGCATTCAAGTGACCCGCCGGACGGTAGCCAAGTATCGCGAAGACATGAAAATTCCTAGCACCCATCAAAGGAGGGTCAAGAGCTAATTCGGAATCGCTGCCAGATCCGCGCGGGCGTTTTCGTGAAAGGACGTTACAAGCCGCCTGATACTCGTGCCGTACCTCCCAGGCACCCGTCAGACGACTCTCAGTGGCACACACTACCAGGAGGAGAGTCAATGAACGTCGAATACACTGGCCGGCAGTTTGAAATCACTCCTATCACCCGCAAGCAGGTCGAAGGCGGGCTGGAAAAACTCCAAAAAATCTTAGGTAATTTTGATGCGCACGTAATCCTCTCCACGGAGAAGCGCCGTCAGATCGCGGAGATCACGGTTGCCGTACGCAACCATGCGCCCATTGTCGGACTCTCTGAGGCCATTGACATGAGCACAGCGATTGGAGGCGCGCTGGACCGGATTGAGCGCCAGGCCGTGAAATACAAGACACGCTGGAAGAGCAAGAAACGCCAGGCACGCAAAAAGCTGCAGCAAAACGGTCAGCCGCAGGAGGAAGTCAATCTGGCCATCGCCGTGGGCGGCGATCTTACCACCGCTGTGCCGGTGAAAGTCCATTCTTTCCCTAGCATAGTCAGGGTGACAGAAGCGCATATCGTCAAGAGTTCAGATTCGGTTTCTTACAAACCACTGACGGTGGAAGAAGCCGTCAAGGAAGCCGAGTTTCGCGACCGCGAAGTTTTCGTCTTTCGCGATCCGGAAGGCAGAGTCAAAGTGCTGCATCGCAAGAAAGACGGCCGGATGGAGTTGATAGAAGCTCCATAGCTTCGCACGGGATTGACTCGCAATGGGATTGAAATGAAAAGGCGCTCTTGAAAGCGCCTTTTTGCTGCGACATTGCCATTCCTTGATCCTTTACTCGAGATATTGTGTTGTGCACGCAACGAGTTTTTTGCAATGTTTAGGTGATCAGGCCACGCAAAGACAATCTGCGTGGCCTTCTTCGCCTGTGAGATAGGGCCTTAGGCTGCGGCGCTCCCGCCATTAGCCCAGGGATCGAGGACGACCTTAGTGCAGTGGTCCCGTTTGTCGCGAAAGACCTGGTACATTTTGGGCGCCTGGTCAATCGGCACCCGGTGGCTGATGACAAAGCTGGGGTCGATCTCGCCGCGCTGGATGCGATCGAGCAATGGCTTCATGTAACGCATCATGTGCGTCTGACCGGTTTTCATGGTGATGGCTTTATTCATGTATTGGCCCATTGGCATTTTGTCAATAAAACCGCCGTACACGCCGGGCACGGAGACAGTTCCGCCTTTGCGGCAAGCCAAAATGCACTGGCGCAACACTCCCGGACGATCCATTTGAACGCGCAGCGCCTGTTTGGCCCGGTCAATGGCATACATTGGGCCGGTGTAATGCGCTTCCATTCCCACCGCATCCATGCATGCGTCCGGACCCACGTTTCCGGTCATGTCTTTGAGCAACTGAATAAGATCATCAGCCTGCTCGTAATTAATGACTTCGGCTCCAGCTTGCTCTGCCAGGCGTAATCTGTAATCGAACCTGTCGATGGCGATCACGCGTTCAGCTCCCAGCAGGAACGCGCTACGTATGGCGAATTGGCCGACGGGCCCACAGCCCCATATCGCGACAGTGTCACCCGGTCTGATGTTGCAGTTTTCGGCGCCCATCCATCCGGTGGGGAAGATGTCTGAGAGAAATACGACTTGCTCGTCAGGAATGCCTTCAGGAATTTTCAACGGTCCGACGTCAGCGAAAGGAACGCGGGCATACTGGGCCTGTCCTCCTGAATATCCGCCGAGCATGTGGGTGTAACCAAACAAACCGGAAGGTGAATAGCCCATGAGCTTTTCTGCAATCCAGTAATTTGGGTTTGAGTTGTCACAACATGACCAGAGCTGTTGTTCACAGAAGAAGCAGCGTCCGCAGGCGATGGTGAAAGGCACAACCACCCGATCGCCAACTTTCAGCTTATCGGACTTAATTGCGCCGCCAACTTCCACTACTTCACCCATGAATTCGTGTCCCAGGATATCGCCTTGTTCCATGGTGGGCATAAAGCCGTTATAAAGGTGTAAATCAGACCCGCAGATGCAGGTGCTTGTGATTTTCACGATGGCATCCCGAGGATTCAGAATGGTTGGATCAGGTACGGTTTCCACGCTCATCTTCCCGACGCCCATCCAGCAGACTGCTTTCATGACACCCTCCTTCTCGCTCCAAGTGGCTCTGTCAGGGTGGCATCGCCGCGGGTAGGTTCGTCTGGATCGAGCACACGGGCGATTGCCGCCACTCCTGAACGTGGACCGTGCGTCTGGCCTTCAACGGTGGGTATTTCGCCCGCTTCAATGAAGGCTTTAAAGCGACGAAGATCTTGCCGCATCATGAAGTTGGGATCCTTGCCCAGCATTTTCGCTACGGCATTTCCGATCGTTCCCGCCGGAGTTCTATAGACCACAACCACGTCTACGAGTGTTCCGCGGTTTGCAGGCGCTGGCCGAAATTTCACTACGCCATCCACGGTTACATCGGAATCCGGAAGCGAGCGCCACGCAATCAACTCGTTCTCGCGGTCGGCAGCGATCTCCGCGTCCCAACGTATGTGCTTACCGAAGGGGCCAATCGCGATCCATCTGGACCGGTAGTCACCCAATATCCTGACAGACTCAAGGTGACGCATGAAGAGGGGCAGGTTTTCAAAATTGCGCCAGAATTGATACCCCTCTGCGGGTGAGCAGTTCAGCAGCACACTGCTCCGAGCGATTAGTTCGCGTTGGGCATCGGATCTGGCGGCGAGATAGGCAAGAAGCCCACCGGCGGCTGCAATAGCAACGCCGGATTTAGAACGCCGGGCTAACCCTAACAATGTAAGCGCACCACCACCGATCAACACACCACGCTTGAGCGCAATGGACCCGGTGTGGCTGCTTTCAGCATTCTCCAAATGAATGCTTGCAGCTTCGTTCATAACAGCACGACCTTTCGCTTGGGATAACTCATCAGATGCGATGGCGAAATGTCGGGTGTCCTAAGAAAAGGTTTTTTCGCGGAGCTTACAAGCAGAATACAAAGACACAACTTGTGCAGCGAACACAACGCTGGGCAGATTGAATTCGAAGTAGATCAAAGGCCTGAACTCTGTTTGAGACCAGCGTCGATGTGACTTGATCTGCAACGCTCCAGCATTCCCACCATTAGCAATTTTGCTGAAGCGGCAAATCCTGCTCTGCCTGTTGAAAATCCTTTCCCTCGGCAAGGGTATAATCGAGTTTCAGCATGAGCTATCAAGTCCTGGCGCGCAAATACCGCCCTCAGCGTTTTTCTGAGGTGATTGGGCAGGAGCACGTCACCCGCACCCTGAAGAATGCCATTGAGCAGCAACGGATCGCGCATGGCTACATCTTCAGCGGGCATCGCGGGATTGGCAAGACGACCATCGCACGCATTCTGGCCATGGCACTGAATTGTCGCGCCCACGACAAACCCACTCCCGAACCCTGTGGCGTGTGCGAATCTTGCACAGAAGTCCGCGCCGGCAGCTCCGTGGATGTGATTGAGATCGATGCGGCAACGAATCGCGGCATTGACGAGATTCGCGAGTTGCGCGACGCAGCCCGCTACCGTCCGGCACGCGACCGTTATAAGATTTACATTCTGGATGAAGCGCACCAGATTACTGATGCCGCCTTCAATGCGCTGCTCAAGACGCTTGAAGAGCCGCCGCCACACATCATCTTCATGATGGCTACCACGCAGGCCGAGGACATTCCGCAGACCATCCGCTCGCGCTGCCAGCATTTCAGCTTCCACGCAGTGAAATTTGACGAGATTGTTCGCCAGTTGGGAGACATTGCCGGAAAAGAAAACATTCAGACCGATAGCGAAGCACTGGCTGTTCTGGCCGAGGCCGGCGATGGCTCAATGCGCGATGCGCTCTCCATCATGGACCAGGCAATCGCCTGCTGCGGCGCAAAACTTAGCGGGGAGCTTGTGCGGGGACTTGTGGGAAATGTTGGATCAGAAGTTCTGGAAGACCTGATGGGCACCGTGGCGCGCAGCTCCAGTGAAGACGCTCTCCGGCTGTTGGACCGGCTCATGACGGAGGGCCACAATCCAGCGCACTTCGCCAAACAGCTCGTGCGCTTTTTGCGCAATGCTGTGGTAGCCAAGGTGGCCGGTAAGGATTCGCCGCTGCTGCAGATCTCCTCCGATGAGCGTGGCCGCGTCTCGCGCGTGGCTGATCAGTTCTCAGAAGAGGATTTGGCCCGCTTTCTGCAAATCATGCTTCGCACCTTCGACGAACTCGGTTATCGCCAGGAGCAGCGCTTTCACCTGGAATTGGGTGTCCTCAAGCTTGTCCATGCGCAGCGGATGCTTCCGCTGGAGCAGATTCTGAGCCAGGCTGCAGGTGAAACGCCGAAAAATGCAGAGCCACCGAGAATAGCCAGCGCCAGGCCGATCCCTGCTGCTTCTCCTTCAGCAGCGTATGTGCCTTCCACTTCTACGTCGGGCAGGCCTGCTTCAAAGCAGGAAAATTATGTATCGCCCTTTGAGGCGGACCGGGCGCGCAAGGGACGTGGTTTCGATCCCGAGATGGCGACGGCGCCACTGGCACAGAGTCAAGCGGTTGCGGTTGCTACTGCGACCGCCGTTGCCGTAGCGGAGCCCGAGCCTGCCAGCGATCCTGGTGCGATCGATCCCACAGCGATTCTGGGCCATGTGCTGGCAGAATTGGGGAAAGCTCCCAGAAGCGAGAACTTGGCAGTTACGCTTGCTGAAGGCACGGTAACGATCCAGGGCAATGAACTTATGGTTTCCGTCGCCCAGCCGGCATCGGTGATTCAATTCATCATCAATGCTGAACAGAAGCAAATCGCGAATGCCGCTGCGACTGCCGCAGCCGGCCGGCCGCTGAAATTAACAATTGTGGGCGGCGCAAAACCTCAGGCCAACGGTTCTGCTCCCGTTGCTGTGCGTCCGCGCAACGGCGCCAGCGCGCGCAGCCGTGCAACCGAGGATCCGGTAGTGCAGCGCATGCGGGAAAAATTTGGCGCGGAAATTCGTACTGTGATCGATCATCGGGACAAGAATTAGGAGCAGAGTATGGGCGGTTTTAATTCACGCCAATTCCAAGACATGCTGGAGCAGGCACAGAAGCAGGCCCAGGACCTGCAAAGCAAGATGAAGCAAACGGTCGTTGAAGCTTCGTCCGGCGGCGGTACTGTGACCATCAAAATGAATGGGCAGAAACAGGTACTGGAAACCAGGATCGATCCAGAGGCCGTCAAGGCCGGCGACGTGGAAATGCTACAGGACCTGGTGACTGCGGCAGTGAACGCGGCAGCGCAAAAGGTGGATGAGGCAATGCAATCCACCGTGGGTGGCATGCTGGGCGGGATGGGAATTCCCGGTCTCTAAAATTCTCCGATGATCAGAGGAGCCCGTGTCTAAATTCGCCGAACCGATGGCTCGACTGATTGATGAACTCAAGAAACTTCCCGGCGTGGGCGGCAAAAGCGCTCAACGCATGGCCTTCCACATTCTACGGTCCAGCGCGGAAGATGCAGACGCCCTTGCCGGGTCTATTCGAAATCTTAAAGAGAAACTTCATCTTTGCTCGATATGTAGCAACATCACTGATGTTGATCCATGCAGTTATTGTTCCAGCGCAACCCGCAACCAGCGCTTGGTGTGCGTGGTGGAGGAGCCTACCAACATCGCTGCAGTGGAAAAGGCGCGCTTCTATAACGGCGTTTATCACGTGTTGCATGGGGCAATCTCGCCCTTGCAAGGCATTGGTCCGGAACAATTAAGGATTCCGTCACTGCTCAAACGCATTCAAAGCGGCAGCGTAGATGAGGTCATCATCGCCACAAATCCCACCATTGAAGGCGAGGCCACGGCCGTTCATCTCACTGGATTGTTGAAGCGTCCCGGGTTGAAGGTGACGCGCATCGCAACCGGCATTCCCGCCGGCAGCGATATTGAATATGCCGACGAAGTGACCATGCTCAAGGCAATGGAAGGCAGAAGAGAGCTGTAAAACACAAAGTGCACGAAGGAACACAAGGGTAAAGAGCTTGGAAAAAGCAGATTAAAACCTTTGTGATCCTTCGCGTCCTTTGTGGGAGAGCCTTAGTTTCTCAACTTGGCCAGTAAATCCTGTGGATGGACAGGTTTGGCGAGGATTTCAAATTCATGGCCCTGGGCTCGGGCCTTTTCCAGCAGATCTGCTGTGGCCGCCTGGCCGGAAAATAACAGGATCTTGCATCGGGGAAGAATCTGCCGGATTCGTATCGCAGCCTCGATTCCATTCATATCCGGCATGATGACATCACTGATGATGAGGTCAGGTTTAGTATCGCGGGCGCGGTCCACGGCAGCAGTTCCGGTGTAGACAGCCGAAGCGTCAAATCCATTCTGGTTGAGGATGATCGCCAGGGTGTCGGCGATCACACGCTCGTCGTCCACCACCAAAACGCGGGGTTTAGCAGGCTGGCCATTGATTGACGTCAATATGGAACTCCTCAGGGCAAACAATCTCAGAGCCGATTATACGCGACCCTTCTTCAATATCAGAGATGCTGGATTCGGGAAAAAAGTGAGCCGGAGCTAGCCAACTGGAACGCAAGATCCGGCTTCTCACCCCTTTAGGGGATTTCAGGAGGTTTCTAATGCGCAGAGCAGCCATGCTGGTCCTGTTTGCGCTGCTTGCTGTGGCATCGGTTTTTGCCCAGACTCCCGCTGAAGCAGGCAGCAATCCGTCAAACACGTCACAGGCTCAGCCAGCCACGAATCCGCCTGCCGGTGTGGATCAAGTAGCCGCAGGCACAGAGCTGCATGCCACGCTGGATACGCCGCTTTCCACAAAAACCTCCAAGCCTGGTGACCGCTTCACCGCAACCGTCGCCGATCCTGTTCGGACAAGCGACGGTACGGTTGTGATTCCTGCAGGAGCGCGTATTGAAGGCGAGGTCGCCGAAGCGGATGAAGGCAAAACCCTGGCCGCCCTGCGTGGAAAAGGCAAACTTAGCCTGCGCTTCCGCGACATTGTTCTACCTGCCGGCCAGACACTTCCACTAACTGCCACGCTGATTTCCGTGAATGACACCAATGGGAAAAATACCAAGAGAGCCGATGAAGAGGGTCAGGTACAGTCAGGCACTCGCACCAGGGACGCCGCTAAAGGCGTAGGCATCGGCGCCGGTATTGGCACAGTCGCTGGGCTGGTTTTTGGAGGTCCGCTCAAAGGATTGGCGATTGGCGCGCTCGCCGGCGGAGGTTACGTGCTGGCCACAAAGGGCAAAGAGGTGAACCTTCCCGCGCAGACCGGCATGGTGATTCGCCTGGATCAGCCAGTTAGCGCGAGTGGAACGTCCGCGCCACCGCAATGATGAAAACGTCTTAAAGAAATCTGCAAAACAAAACACCGTCGGTCAAGACGGCGTTTTTGTTCCGATCATCAGTTTGTCTGTCGCTATCGGCGCGCCCCGGT
>JBARMK010000006.1:0-11439 GCA_049802395.1 Candidatus Angelobacter sp. | reverse complement strand
TGTTTAAAGAACGGACTGCTTGCCATGGTGCTGAGGCCCTCAGAAATTGCGCAGCTGCTTGCGCGGGACGCATCCGGGCTTTACCGGCTAACGATCGATCTGGCAAAATGCGAAGCTTCCGCAAACGGAAGCTTTCGGACGCACTTTGCCATCGACAATTTTTCTCGCACATGCCTGTTAGAAGGACTGGATGAGATTGGCGTGACGCTGAAACATGAAGCCCAGATCGCGAAGTACGAAGCGAAGTATGAGCGGAAGCGGCACGCCACCTTGTAGTATCCGCCTGCTCCTTTTATCGTAATGTCATGCAGCAAGTGCAGAATGCTCCTGCCATTCCCGGCCTTCAACCCGGAAAGAGGGCCCTGCTGGTTTTTTTTGAAACGGATTGCCCTACCTGCCAGCTTGCGCTGCCATACCTGAATTCTCTAGGCAACGATTCCGTCCAGGTGATCGGGCTTTCGCAGGACGACGAAGCCTCCACGCGCAAGTTTGTCCAGCAGTTGAGCATTGCCTATCCAGTTGAGCTGGATCTGGGATTGAAAGTTACCCGTGCCTACAATCCAGAGTCGGTGCCAACAATTTATTTTCTGGATGAGAACCATCAGGTGCAGCGCACGCTGGTTGGTTTCGACAAAACGGGACTGAATGAATTGGCGGCGGTGCTGGGGCATGCGCCTATTGCTCCGGCCGATGATGGCGCGCCGGCGTGGAAGCCGGGTTGCAGTTCGCGTCACCTGGAACCGGCGACTGAAAGCGGCGTGCAGACGAGTGGCGTGAAATTCTTGCGGCGCACGGGCGATCCGGCTTCGCGCATTACACTCACAGACGAAGAAGATCCGATTGAATATTGCCGAAAGCAGTTTGGCGATGCCTTACCGGTAGTGCCACCCACGATCGAAAAAGTTGAAGCCATGATGAAGGCCTCCGGGCTGGCGCCGGAGACGGTGATCGCGCGAGTGCCGCCGTTTTATGGCGAAGCAACGGTAGAGAAAGTTGCCGCCAATGCAGTGATGGCCGGATGCGCGCCGGAAATGATGCGCATCCTGCTGCCGCTGGTGCGGGCCGCGTGCGATGAACGCTTCAATATTCACGGCGTGCAGGCGACCACGCATTTTGCCGCGCCGCTGGTGATGATCAACGGGCCGGTGCGGCAGGAGCTTGGTTTTTGGTCGCGCCAGAATGTGTTTTCCAATGTAGCGCGGGCCAACAGTACTCTGGGGCGGGCGTTCCAGCTGATTTTGCTGAACATCGGCGGCGGGCGGCCCGATGGGATTGACATGTCCGCGCTGGGAAATCCGGGCAAGTTTTCATTTTGCATTGCCGAAAACGAAGAAGAGAATCCCTGGGAGCCGTTCCATGTGACGCGCGGCCTGAAGCGCGAGCAGAGCGCAGTATCTTTATTTGCCGGCGAGCCGCCGCGCGGCGTGAGCGAGCATACGGCGCCTGCCGGCAAGACCGTGCTGGAAACAATTTCTTTTGCGCTGGCTACCGTATGGAGTTATCGCACGTGCCTGATGCCGGAGGCGATCGTGGTGCTGTGTCCGGAGCACGTGAAGACCATCCATCGCGATGGCATTACCAAGAAGCAGGCACGGCAGTTTTTGTTTGAAAATACCGGCATTCCAGTGCGGCATTATTCACCGGCGGAGCGCGCGGAAGGCATGCAGCTGGCAGCAAACTATAAAGAGATTACGATACGCGGAGAAAAGTGTTACCAGAAATTCCGCTCGCCGGAGGCGATCAGTATTTTTGTGGCGGGAGGAACGGCAGGGAAGTTTTCCGCCGTGATCGGAAGCTGGTCCACGGGGCCGACGGGGAGCCAGATGGTGACGTATCCGATTCCGGACAAATAGAGGAGTGAAGATGGTAACGATTGTGCATCCTGGAAATGAAAGCGCACCCAAAGCCGCAACGCCGCCAGCGCGTCTGGCCAGCTTGCAAGGCAAGAAGATTGGACTGCTCAATATCAGCAAGCCGGGAGGAAGCTTTTTCTTAGACCGGTTGGGAGAGATCCTGCGGACCAAGTATGGAGCCGCAGAAATCCTGCGTGCAAAGAAACCAACGTTCTCCAAAAACGCTCCGCCGCAGATTATCGAGCAACTGCGCGGGATGGATGCCGTGGTGGAAGGGCTGGCGGATTGAGGGTCGTGCACAACGTGCAGTTTGCACGACACGATCGGCCTGGAAAACCTGGGTATTCCTGCGGTGCCAGTGGCAACCACGGAGTTCACCGCGCCGGCGCGGGTGCAGGCCAGCGCGCTTGGCCGCGCGGGCTTTGACGCAGTCTACGTGCAGCATCCCATTCAGGACCAGACGCCACAGCAGATTGCCGCGCGGGCCGACGCGGTGGCAGAAGAGATTGTGCGAAGGCTGACGGTGGCGGGCTGAAGCATGGACGCAAGGCAACTTTGACCGACATCAAAATGGCTAAAAACAGTGCTGAATTGGGCAGTGGGTCGTTTGATTTATGCTCTCTGACACAATGTCATTCTCGCGGCCCTACCTATTTGCGCTTCCGCCGGTGGCAATGTCACAATAAGTCTGAGCTTTTCAGCCGGTTGGCGCAGGCAAATTCTGCGTCGGATTGAGGCTGAGAGTCATCAAAACTAGTAGGGCTGCGGGCTTCAACAACCCCGCAGGTCGGGCACGAAACGGTGCAGTGGACCTGCTGGAGCCTGTGGATGCTTTCAACATCTCCGTTCCGGGGCGCTAAACCGCGGAACTGAAGGCGGAAAAAATGTCGACTACAGTTGCTCCAATTGAAGAGCAGGGCGTGAGTTGCTCGCTCGACAACTATCTCGTTCTTCCCGACAACACCATGGACCCGCGGATTGCCGCCGCCAGACGCGAACTTGGTTCGCGGGCGGTAATTCTGGGCCATCACTACCAGCGCGACGAGGTGATTCGCTTCGCCGATTTTCGCGGCGATTCCTACAAGCTAGCCAAGGAAGCTGCGCGCACCAGCGCGGAATACATTGTTTTCTGCGGCGTGCATTTTATGGCGGAAAGCGCGGACGTACTGGGCCGCGACGGCCAGCAGGTAATCCTGCCCGATCTCAACGCCGGATGCTCCATGGCCGACATGGCCGAAATAGGTCAGGTGGAAAGCTGCTGGGAGCAGTTGGTCTCGCTGGGACTGACCGACGACGCCGGTCGCGGCATTACGCCGCTGACTTATATGAACTCCACGGCGGCGATCAAGGCTTTTTGCGGCGAGCGCGGTGGTCTTGTATGCACATCATCGAACGCGCCGGCGGCTTTTAATTGGGCATTTGCTCGCAACGAAAAGCTTCTTTTTCTTCCTGACCAGCACCTGGGACGCAACACCGCATTTGCCATGGGAATTCCTCCGGACCAATGCGTGGTGTGGGACCCCTTCATGATCATGGGCGGCGTTGATCAGGAAAGGCTCCGCCGCGCGCGGGTGATTCTGTGGAAGGGACACTGCTCGGTGCATCAAAGGTTTCTTCCCGAACACGTAGATAAGATTCGTGCCCGCTATCCTGACATCAAGGTGATTGTTCATCCTGAATGCCGCTGGGAGGTCTGCCAGAAGGCCGACGGAATTGGCTCAACGGAGAGCCTGATCAAGATGATTGCCAGCGCTCCCGCGGGCAGTAAGTTTGCCGTAGGCACTGAGATTCATCTGGTGAACCGCATGGGCAAGGAGTTTGCCCGAGAGCGCAAGATCGTAATGACCCTGGATGAATCAGGCTGCCTCTGCACCACCATGTTTCGCATCTCTCCCCAGCATCTGTGCTGGGCGCTGGAGAATCTGGTGGAGGGCAATGTAGTGAACCGCATACAGGTCCCAGATGACGTGAAACACTGGTCGCGTGCAGCACTGGACAGAATGCTGGAAATACGCTGATTTACCCATTCGCGCAAGTCGGCGCCAAGAGGTGCGCTGCTCATTCCGGCAAAAGCGGCGCGTAAATGGGAGCTCTGAAGGTGCTGTGCTCCAGTGATCTTCATTGCGGGTAAGAATCGTGATAAAAGGGGTGTTCAGACATCAGATTATGGCCAAACAAAAAACCTTTACGCTGGAAGAGGCTCACACGTTGCTACCCGTTCTACGGTCGTTGATCAAGCGCGCCATGGAAGATAAGGGCCTCATGGAAAGCGTGGAAAAAGAACTCCAAGATCTGAAGCATAAGATTCTATTGAGCGGCGGGTTGCTGGTGGACGTGCCTGCAGTAGCGCGCCGCCGGGCGGAACGCGACAAAGCGTTTCAGGACATAAAAGACGCCCTGGCGGAGATCGATGCGATCGGCGTGCAGGTAAAAGACCTCGACATCGGCCTGCTGGATTTTCCCTGCGTCGTGGGCGATGAGATCGTGCTCTTATGCTGGAAGTACGGAGAAGAGAAAATCGGGTTCTGGCATGGCATGGAAGAAGGTTTTCGAGGCCGCAAGCCCATTGATGAGCGCATCTTGCGCGGCAAGAAGAAAGAAAAGCCGAACTAACGAGTTAATATTCGTAGTTGGTAATTCTGTACGCTACCCAAGCCTTCCGGCTTCGCATTTGCTATATAGCCTCAGCCAGCACGCGAACTGCCCATATCACGCCAAAAGCGGGCTCGCCTACGTGGCACCCGCTTGCGAATCGAAATGAGCCGACCGATGCTTTCATATCTCTTTGAGCATGAACTCGTCTCTCGGATTATCCTCCGTCGAGTTCGTCTTGCTCTCAGCTAGATCGGGCATGGCGCTTCCTGTTAATACATTACTCGCACCTTTTAGGCTGTATTCACCTCTTCACCTTGCAATTTGGAATCGTTCCAGTGCCGGTCACGAAACTTCCTTTATCGGTGTTGATCTTGTATCGGTGTTGATCTTGAGTGTCGCATAACTATATGAGAACGTTACGAGACCTCCGAAGGAGGTTGGTGATGCACTACACCAGTCTACGCAGATATAACGCCGCTTGATCCTTTTATAGGGTCCCCTCGCTACGCTCGGAACAAGGAAAGACCTATGGCTTCTTTCCCTCTATCCACGCTGGCTTGAATTCAGAGTTGGCCAGCCATTCCACGGGACCCAGCATGGAATGGATAGCCTGTTCCATGTGGGTAAAATCGAGGTGTGCAACATCGTCGCTGGGGCGGTGATAGTCACTGTGCAGGCCGTAGCTGGAGACAGTTTGCGCAACCACTCCCTGTTTGGCCAGGGCGTAGTTGTCCGATCGCTGGAAGAAGTTTTGCTTGGGGTGCGGATCGGGCACCAGCTTGGCGCCATGTTTCGCCAGTTCTGGACCGAGGTTGGTGCGCTCATAGCCGGTGAGCCAGAGCTCGTCAGGTTTTACCGCGGAGTCAGGGCGACCGATCATCTCAAATTCCAAGTTGGCGACAATACTCTGGACCGGTACGGGCGGGTGCTGGAGAAAATAAGCATTGCCCTGGCCGCCGGTCTCCTCACTGCCAAAGAAGACAAAAAGCACGGTGCGCTTCGGCGCTTCTTTGTGCGCCAGGGCACGGGCCAGTTGCAGAACGGCCACACAGCCGGAAGCATCATCGTCAGCGCCGTTGTAGATGTTGTCGCTATTGACGGCTTCACGGATGCCCAGGTGGTCCATGTGCGCGGTGAGCAGGATGACCTCGTCTTTCCGTTTTTCGTCGCGGCCTTTGATCATGCCGATCACGTTGCGAGTGTTCCACTGCTTTTTGCCTTCACGAAAGAAGTTGAATTCGCCGGAGACGTTCTGGATGTACCCGCCATTGTCACCTGCGGGCTCAATGCCAATCTGTCGCAGCTCCGAAGCCAGGTAGGTAGCGGCAAGCAGTTCGTCGTGTGATCCGCTGCCACGGCCCTGCATGGCGTCGCTGGCCAGGAACTCCATCTCGCCGCGAATTTCGGCGGCATCACGGCTGTTGGATTGTTGCGCAGTTAAAGTGACGGCAAAGTAGAAAAGAGCAAGAAGGGGGAACAGTCTGGTCCGAATGGTCATATTTCTCCGAAGCAGCAGTATATCTGCTCCGGCGCTGCCGGCGAGAGGATGCGATGCGGAGCGCGGGACGCTTAAGGCGTTTCTCTTTCAATAGGCGCCGGATTTTCCGCTGGAGCTCGCTGGCCAAGCTCACGCAACACTGTATCGAGCCAGCGCAGTTCGGTGCGGAACTGTTCGATCACCAGGCCGATCATCCAGAGAGCTTCGTGATGGCGATGGCCGACCTCTTTCTCCACCGTCTTCAAGGTTTCTTCTTCTTCAGCCAATTGGCCGAGCAAGAAATGACGTCGCCTCTCAAGCTGTTGACGGAAAACGCCCGAACGCGCCTGCCAGGAAAGGGCCATCCAGGTCAAAAATGGCGGGCGTTCGCGGTGCGTTGTCCAGTCTTCCCGCTCCAAGGCAGCAGCCAGCGCTCCGCGACCTCTGGCGGAGGTCATATAGATCCGGCGCTCCGGGCCGAGCGCAGGCTCATGGTCACCGCCTTCCCGAAGCAGTCCCAGGCTTGCGAGTTTTTCCAGCGAGTAATAAACCTGAGGCCGGGAAATGCCGGCCCAATCCTGCACCTGGCGCCGTTCCAACTCCAGATTGGCCTGGTAGCCGTGCATAGGCTGCTCTACCAGCAGGCTCAGCAGCACCAGATCGGGTACGGTCAGCGCGCGTTTTCTAGCCGCGGGCATTGCGCGCCTTCCTTTGCCGGCTCCAGTACCACCACTGGCATTGCTCAGGAGGAAGAAGAGGATCGCGGGCCTGTGCTACGGCTGCTGAAAAGACGTCTTGGCAACAGATGTCTACGCGCTGACCGGTAAGGCGGCAGAGTTTTTTGTAAAGTCTGCCGGGATTTTGGCGGGCCAGTTGTTTTACGTTGCGGATGCCGAGGAGTTCGAAATCGCGCAGCATGGCTGGTCCAATGGAAATCAGGTCTTTTAAATGACGGTGGCTGACAGGCATAAATTCCTCCGTTGACAAACGCGAGAACATGCTATAGTGTTACTAGTCTAAACAATACTAGATAGATTGGCAAGGAGAAAAATCGTGAAAACCGCAAGCGTAAAAAAGATCACGCCCATCCTGTTCGCGCAGGAGATAGAACCATGCATCAAGTTCTGGACCGAGCGCATCGGCTTGAGAACACTGTGGAAATTCCGGATGGCGACAAGATAGGTTTTGTCCTCCTGCAAAAAGACGGCCTGGAGTTGATGTACCAGAGCTACGCCAGCGTGGAAAAAGATAATGCCGTTACCGCAAAGGCGGCGCGCCGAGGCCCGACTTTTTTGTACGTTGAAGTTGCAGACCTGGATATGGCGTTGTCGGCAACCAAAGGCGCAGAGATAGCCATGCCGGTGCGTACTACTTTCTACGGAGCTAAAGAATTCGGCATAAAGGACCCGGTTGGACACTACATTATTTTTGCCCAGCAGGGCACAGCGACTCAGCAGTGAACACCGAAGTCGCCGAACGGACAAAGACTGGTTGGACGGCCGCGGAGAACATGGGGCCTGATGGACAGGGGCACGGCGTAACTGTTTTGAGCCGTGAAGGGCTGCTATATTTGTTATTCAACCGCAATGTGGGAACTCCTAAGCATCGGGCTCGTTCGAACCAACCGGCGCGTCATTTTGCTGGCCTCCTTTTTCGCAGCGACGGCAATCTGCTGTCTGGCCGGCTGCAGCGGCGGTGCTTCTGACCGCACGGAATATGCGTATGTCGCAGTTACGGAAGCTGGGCTGCGCGACCACGTTTCAACCGTCTACAACAAGACCGGCGTGGTCCACAATGCCGAACGCGTGCAGATCCTGGAACGGATGCAGAGCAAACGTTTTGTGCGCGTACGCTCACCTCGAGGCGAAGAAGGCTGGGTGCAGGAACGTTATCTTACCGACCAGCAGACCTACGATCAGTTTCAGCGCCTGGCAGAGCAGTTCAAGAGCACTAAGGCACAAGCGACTGCAGCAACGGAGGAGCAAGTTAAAGTCCACGTGCTGCCGGGACGAAAGACAGGCTATCTCTACCTTTTGAATGAAAAGCAGAAAGTGGATTTGCTGCAGCGCCAATCGGTTGATCGCAATGCGCCGCCGCTAACGTTGAAAGACGAAAAGCAGAACGACGCGGACGACAGCGCGGATGAAGACAAGGTCAAGAGCGACAGCACCGGCCCGCCAGAGGTCCGTGAAGACTGGTGGCTGGTGCGCGATGGGCAAAACCGGGTGGGATGGGTGCTGGGCCGGGCGTTATATCTCGACGTGCCGGAAGATATAGCGCAATATTCAGAAGGCCAGCGTATTGTTGCTGGTTTTCCCCTCGACGAAGTGCAGGACGGAGACAAGAAGGTCGCCGAGTACCTGGTGCTGTTTACGGAAAACAAGGATGGCCTGCCCTATGACTTCAGCCAGGCGCGGGTTTTTAGCTGGAACTCCCGCAAACACCGGTATGAGACTGCATATCGTGAGCGCGATCTCTTTGGTGTTTTACCAGTTACACTGGGGCACCAGGACTTTGAAAAAGAAGGCAATCTGCGGACGTTTACGCTGCACGTGAAAGAAGATGGCGCCGTGCGTGAGCGGACTTACAAGTTCAATCCGCCCATCGTGCGGCGTGTACTGGCCCCGGGAGAAGAGCCGCCAAAATCGCGGCATAAAAAGGTTGGCCGTCGGTCGTCGTAAATTGGCTGAAAGCAGAGCAGGATTGTGGCTACCCAGAGGCGGGCGGGTTGCGACGTGGGCATCCAGAGGTAGGCTTTTACCGTCCAAGAGGGTATGGCAGAAAAGGTAAAACAACTGAACCTGCAACGGGACTACAAGAAGTACCTGTATTTCCTTGATGGCGAAGGCAACGTATGCCAGAAGCCGAAATCGGGCGAAGGTGAGAACCAGGTGCTCGTACCCCACGCCGTGGAGCGTGATAACCAATTCCTTTACTTTATCGACAAAGAAGGCGATGTAGCGCGGTCGCCGCGGGCGATACGCAAGCCCAAGAAAGTAGCTTGACCCACGACGAATGAATGAACGCGGCTTAAACCTGCTGGTCTTCCGCGAAGGCCGCAGGCACGTAAGCGGGTCTGGCTTGAAGCTCGCTCTCATGACGCGACTGGAAAAGCCGAACAGCTTTTCGTCGCGCGATGATTTTGCCGATGCTCTGCTGCGCGCGGGCGAGCTCGAATGCGGGCTAGCGGACGCCAACAACATTGCTACTCTTTCAGTCGCGGAACTCACGCGCTGTCTGGCAGAAGCGCTCTTGCGCGGACAACTTCCAGATAATTTTTCCAGCATAAAAAAGGATTTTGAAACTGGCATTTCTGTGCCGGAATGGGTAACCCTATCCACGCCGGAAGGCTTTGCTTACTATGCGCTGCATCCGC
This sequence comes from Candidatus Angelobacter sp., assembly GCA_049802395.1. Classification (GTDB taxonomy): domain Bacteria; phylum Acidobacteriota; class Terriglobia; order Terriglobales; family Acidobacteriaceae; genus Angelobacter. The sequence goes on along the minus strand of JBARMK010000006.1, from coordinate 2,138 downwards.
TGGCCTATGCGGACGCAGTGCGGATGCTGCCGGCTTTGCCGAGGAACGTGGTTATTGTGGGAATCAGAAGCATCGGCGCGACATTGAGTGCCGTAACTGCGGCAGCGATAGCTTTGCGCGGCGCTCAAGTACAGCGGATTACAGTGAGACCCACGGGACATCCTTACAACCGGCGCACGGAGTTTTCCGCCCAACAACTGACATTGATAAAGAGCTCGGCGCCGGTCGACTCTGCATTTCTCATTGTGGATGAAGGACCAGGACTGAGTGGATCGTCGCTTCTCTCCGTTGCGGAGGCGCTGGAAAAAGCAGGGGTCGCGCGGAAGAAGATTATCCTTCTGTGCGGCCACGAGCCGAAAGCAGAGGCGCTGTGTTCGGACAACGCGGCAGAGCGCTGGCGCAGATATCAATGCCTACCGGCTGCAGGTGAACCACATAGGCCCGCCGGAGCCGGCATTTTTATTGGCGGAGGCCAATGGCGCATCCGGTTGTTCGATCGCGAATCAGAATGGCCGGGCGCGTGGACCAGCATGGAGCGGCTCAAATATCTGTCGTCAGAAGAGGCGGGCCCACGGCTATTCAAGTTTGCCGGGCTGGGCCACTACGGGCAGTGCATTTTGGAGCGTGAGGAACGGGTTGCCGCTGCGGGATTTGGCCCAACCCCACGACAAGAGAGCGACGGATTTGTTTCGTATCCATGGATCGAAGGCCGGACGATGTCCGCGAGCGATCTTTCTCAAAACGCTCTCGTCCGTCTGGCGGAGTATTGCGCGTTTCGTGCACAAACTTTCTCCGCCTCAGATGTCGACATCAGTGTTTTGCAGGAAATGGCTCAGCACAATCTAAGCGAGCTTGGTTTTGATTCCATGACCAATTTGAAGCTTGAGCGTCCGGCTATCGCCGATGGACGGATGCAGCCGCATGAATGGCTGCTTGCTCCTTCGGGCCAGATGCTCAAGACAGATTCCGGCGGCCACGGCGATGACCATTTCTTTCCTGGTCCCACCGACATCGCATGGGACCTGGCGGGGGCGATCGTCGAGTGGCGCATGAGCGAGGAGCATGCAAAGGCGATGCTCGATCACTATTGCCGCGCCAGTGGAGATGATGCGAGCGAGAGAATCGCTGGCTTCATCAAGGCATATACGGTTTTTCGCTTATCGTATTGCCTAATGGCGGCGAACGGAATGGCCGGATCGGACGAGCAGCCACGTCTGCAGCGCACAGCCGAAAGTTACCGCACACTCCTCACACAAATCAAAACTCACAGTCTGGCGGCCGCTTCATCTCTGCCCTGAGTTTGCCATTACGCTGGCGACTGATCACTGGAAGACAATTGCTACAAGCAGCCAAACCCAGTTAAGTCTTATTTGCATTAAGCCGGCCCCTGAGATTCTATCCGTGTGGTTGGAAGTACAAAGCAGAAAATAGTTTTGAGACTGTTAACCTTTGGCCGGATCCATACGTTTCCAAGCTGGAGGATTTTGATTTATGGACCCGATGACGCAAGGCCAGTTAAAAGAATGGTTTGTACTCCTGGGGATGTTTGGACTTTTTGGATGGGCAGCCTACCTGGCTGTTTCTTTAGTCCGGCGCAAACAGAAAAACGACATGCAAAAGGCGCTGCTGGAGAAGTTCTCTTCGGCGCACGATTTTGCCGAGTTCATGCAGTCGCCGGCCGGCCAGAAATATATCCTGAATTTCACCGACGCGGTAACTAGTTCCGGCAATTCCATTCTCGGTTCCATAAAGACCGGATGCGTGCTGATGTTTCTGGGGATGGGGTGTTTGGCCGGAGCTAACGGCACGTGGATAACCTTCCGCATTGGATGGGTGTCATTTCTGGTGGGAATAGGTTTTCTTGTTTCCGCGGCAGTGTCTTACTTCCTGGCAAAGAAAGCCGGGTGGAAAGTGCAGGAGTGAAGAGTTTGTTTGCCGCAGTAACAGCACGGCCATCCGCCATGACTGAGACGCGCACGCACGAAGCCGAGCAGACCGGCCACGCCGAGTTTGAAGCCTTCTACGCGCGCACGGCCCGCACGCTTCACGGCTACCTTTGCCGTCTCTCCGGGGATTCGGCCACGGCAGATGAAGTCCTGCAGGAGACGTACATCCGCATGCTCAACGCTCCGGTGATG
>JBARMK010000005.1:0-33268 GCA_049802395.1 Candidatus Angelobacter sp. | reverse complement strand
GTCATGCCCAGGCGAATGTCTGTGACGTGGCGCTCAACATAAAGTGAAGATGTGGCTGTCGAGGTGGCAATAACGCACAGTAGCGTAACGCCGATCGCCTGGTGCATGGGTAAGCCAAAATAGATGGCCAGCAGCGGTGTGACGATGATTCCACCACCCACGCCGGCCAGCGCGCCGAAACCTCCAGCGCAGAATCCGATCAGCATAAGCAACAGCACGGCCGCCAATGTCATTGTGCTCGGTCCCGAAGCATCAAGATCTCACGTTCCTCCGGCAGCTTTTCCTGTTCGGCCCGCAAAACAGACCACACTGAGCCTAGAACTACCGCCACCGCGATCACCATCATCAGGGGGATAGGTTCCCCGGCAAACAAACCCTCCAGCAGCGCAATGAGCGGAACGATAAGGCTGATGGTGGAAAGCTGGTACGGTTGCAGTTGTTTCAGCAGCCAATAATAAATAACGAAGGCCGCTGCCGATCCGAATATTGTGAGGAAGGCCATGGCCCCGAAGGCTGCTCGCGTCCACACCGCGTGCCGATGCGCCTCCAACGCCCACGTTCCCCATAGCAGTACCACTGATCCAAAGAGTAGTTGCAGTCCTGTGGCCACCACGGAATCCACTTCACGCAGTCTCTTTTTAGCATAGACCACTGACCATGAACTCAGCGCCATTGAGACCAGCACAGCGACCCCACCAATCAGCGATCTGCGCGTGGCGCTCAGGTTATTTAACACGGTGAGCAAGCCGCCAAATCCAATCACCATCGCGAACACCGCCTGGCGCGGGACTTTGCGGTGCATCATGGCTGGAGTAAACAGTGACACGGCAAGCGGCATAGCCGAATAGAGCAGCGCGCTCATAGATGAGGTAACATGCTGCTCTGCCCAGAAGAGCAGTCCGTATGGCACTGCCATGATGCTGGCGCTCAATACCAGGATCGCATTCCACTGGCTTGCACCGTGCGGCCACGCTCGCTTCTGCAAAAGAGCCATGCAGAGAAGCAGGCCGCCGGCCATCAGAAATCGCAGCGCGGCTGCCTCGAGAGGTGGAACATAGTGCACAGCCACGCGTATCGCCAGCCACGTGCTACCCCAGATCATGCAAAGCGAGATATAGCCAAGAAACTGGCCGCGAGTGAATGACGGAGAGCCCTGTTGGCTGGTAGCCATGGAACCAACAGTGTATCCGAATCATTAGCCTACGAAGCCGGTGTACTGAACGCACAAGATAAAAGGCACGGAGTAAACATGCCTTTAAGATCCGTTCACACTTGCGCCAGATTACTGCGAAGCTGGCGAGTGGCTCGGCATCTGGTTCGTCGCTACGTTTTTCGGCGTCGCGAGATATCCAGTGATCGTGTTCTTGTCCACCGTATTGATGACGATCTCAAAAAGAGAGCGGTCGCGACCGGTATAGAATTGCAGCGGCTCGTTGATAGTGCGGTCTTTCTTCTCAATCTTCTTGTCATCTGCCAGCACGTAAAGCGTGAACTTGCTCTTCTTGGGATCGGTCTTCTTGAGTTGGAGGCTCACAATGGAAAGCCGGGTTGGATCTTTATCTTTATCTTTTTTCAGCGTGAACTCAAAGTAATCACGATCGCCCTTATGTTTGAGCAGCTCCAACTCCTCGTGCGAGGTCGCAATCAGCTCGCTATGCCGGTTCAGGTCGCCAATGGCGTGGTCCAGCTTGCCTTTGGTCACGGCCAGATCGTTTTTGGTATCGGTAACGTCAGCGCCCACTTTGCCCAGGTCACCTTTTACTCCGTTAACTTCAGTGGCAACGGCGCCAAATTGCTGCTTGGTGGTTTCTTCATCGGCCTTGATACGCGACTCCGTCGCCTGCTCTTTCGCCTGGAGCGTGCTGGTCTCTTTGCTAAGTTGCTTATGCGTCATGCCCACGCGATCTGCGATAACGTTAATAGAGGCACGCATCTGGGCGTTGGAATCCGTCATTTTCTTCAGGATTTCCTGTTCGTTCGCTGCCTGCTTTTTTTCCAGATCGTTGATGTGGCCCTGCGCCAGCACCATAAAAATCACGGTGCCGATCATGTAAACCACCGCCACAACCATAAGGATCGTGCGCACAACCGGGGTCCCATCGTTCTGCGGCGACTCAGACATGGATTCTCTCCACTAAGAATGTTGGGGTAAGCTGAACCATTGTTCAGCAGAACTGCCGTGCTGTCAATAAAACCTCTGCCCCGGAGGGACATTGTCCACTCTCCGACTCCGTTGACCCGCAGCCAACTCATATCAATGGTCGACATCCGCACAAGAAGCTGATTTCCTGCATCTAACCCTTCATGGACTTTCTGCGCCAACTGCCTGAATGGACCAAGATCCTCGCAGGCAAGCTGCGGCCATACTTTACCCGGCGAATCTTATCTCTGACTATGGTGATCATAGGAGTCGGATTGCTCGGCTACGTCGCAGCGGAATACTGGGGAATGTATCGCAGCCAGCGCACTCTGGAAGCGGAATGGGAACGTCAAGCCTCCCACGTGAATGCGCCCGGTCAGCCCCCGATATCCACGGACCAGATGCTTACTCGCGTGATCATTCCTAAGATCGGCATGGACGCGATTGTGGTCGAAGGCGCCTCGCGCAAAGAACTTTCGGAGGGGCCGGGCCACATGAAGCAGACCGCAATGCCCGGAGAAACCGGAAATGCCGTAATCACAGGTCATCGTGATACTTTCTTCCGGCATATCTACGAACTTATCAAAGGCGACCAGATTCAGGTACGCCGCAATGGCCATCTTTTCACTTATGCGGTCACAGGCAAGCGAATCGTGATGCCGGAAGACGTGAGCGTTATTAAGCAAACCACCGATCCGCAGTTGACATTGATTACCTGCTATCCCACTTATTACATCGGGCCGGCGCCCAAGCGGCTGGTGGTATTTTCCAAGCTGGTCGATAACAACGATGGCAGCCAGCCACAGAGCCAGGCTGCACAGGCCCACGGTAGCGGTCAATAGCTTCTCCCCTCATTACAATGAAAGGGTGAACTCATGGGATGTCATAATCACGGGCGCCGGACTCATTGGCGTGTCGCTGGGGCTGGAGCTGCACGGGCGCGGCGCCAAGGTGCTGCTGCTCGATCGCGGAGAACCCGGGAAAGAAGCATCTTCCGCCGCCGCCGGCATGCTGGCCCCGTCCGATCCTGAAACGCTGCCAGCTTTACAGCCACTGGCGCTGGAAAGCGCGCGAATGTTTCCTGAATATGTGCGCAGGCTGGAGAACCTCTCAGGAATGTCAGTGGATTTCCGCAGCCAGGGTACGATTGTCTTTGGCGATTCTGCTTCGGTTTCTCCGTCGTATCACGCACTCTCTGGCTATGACCTTCGTCGGCTGGAACCTCTCATACGGAACCATGGTCACACAGGATTCCTGGTGCAAGAAGGCAGCGTTGACCCGCGACTGTTGATGCGGGCCGCGCTATCGGCTGCGCAGGCTTGCGGCCTGGAGATTCGCAGCAATACCGAAGCGCAAAAATTTCATTGGACTGGAAGCCACGTTGAAGTCTTGACAGATTCCGGCACGTTCACCGGCGCAGCGGCTGTGAATTGCCGTGGCGCGTGGTCCGGCATGCCAGTTCGTCCGCGCAAAGGTCAGATGCTTTACGTTCAGCCGTCACGGCCGGTCTTGCAGCACGTTTTGCGCGCACCCGAGGTCTATATTGTTCCGCGAAGCACAGGTAAGGTCCTGGTGGGAGCAACTGTTGAAGATGTGGGCTATGACAAAAGAGTAGAGATATCAACGATTCAGGATTTGCTCAAGGGAGGCGCCCAATACCTGCCGGAGCTTGCCTCGTCGCCGATTGTTGATAGCTGGGCTGGGCTGCGTCCGGGCACGCCGGACGACCTTCCCATCCTGGGACCAACCGATACCCCTGGCGTCTTTGTTGCCAGCGGACACTTCCGCAACGGCATCCTGCTGGCGCCGATTACCGCCAGGATCATGGCCGATTTAATTATTGGCAAAACACCCAACATCGAGATCGCTCCGTTTGCGGCTTCGCGGTTCGCCTCGGTCAAGGCCTAGATAAAATACACTGTTTGTCCGAAACTTACGGCATTCACCTACGAATCGTGAAAAAATAGGCCTGTGGATCTCGAGTTCCTGCTTATACAACTTCTGCTCAAGATGGGCGTAGCCACGGCCGTAGCCAGCGCCCTTGGTCGTTCGCATGAGTTCAAGAAGCTGCTCTTCGCCACACGGCGCTCGAGAAAAAAGAACATTTTGTTCGTGCTTTTTACCTGCATCCCGTTCGCCCTGGGAGTTTACTTCCGTATCCGCGTAAAGAATTTTCAGTGCGCGGACTTGGGCTTTGAAGCCGCGATCATGGTCGGGGTGCTCGGCGGACGCGTCGCCGGAACGCTGGGCGGCTCCATCATGGCCCTGCCCGCACTGATCCACGGCGAGTGGCTGACCTTGCCCGTCAACGCTGTGGCCGGTTTTCTAGCTGGTTCGCTGCGCCATTTCTGCCGCAATGAAGAAGAGATATGGACTTTCTCCCCGTTCATTGATTTGAGCGTGTACCGCTGGGTGAGGCGCAACCTACGGCATCCGCGTATTGACTGGCAGACGGCGTTCTTTCTTATGATCATCGCGCTCCAGGCCGCCAAACTGGAGCTGCATTACGCCGCCCCCAAAGGCTGGCTTTGGGCGCTTTACATCTCCACTCCGGTGGCATTGCTGGCTGTGTTTGCCACGGTGGTGGCGACGATCGCGATCCCAATCAAGATCTGGAACCTTACCCGCATCGAGATGAAGCTGGAGGAGCAGGAGCGTTTGCTATTGGAAGCGCGCCTGGACGCCTTGCAGAGCCAGATCAACCCGCATTTTCTTTTCAACACGCTGAATTCCGTGTCATCGCTTGTTCGCTTTGATCCGGACCGCGCCCGCGAGCTGATTCTAAAGCTCTCAAAGATCCTTCGCCGCCTGCTGGGCAAGCATGACGAGTTTGTGCAGTTGCACGAAGAGATCGAGTTCGTTGACGATTACCTGGATATTGAAGTGGTGCGTTTTGGCCGGGACAAGCTGCGCGTCTATAAGCACCTTGATCCTGATACGCTGGACATTGTGATCCCGGCAATCTTGCTTCAGCCACTGGTGGAAAACAGCATCAAGCACGGGCTTGCCCCCAAGGTCGATGGCGGCAGTATCACGCTGCGCAGCCGATTGCAGGAAGGCAAGCTGATCATCCAGGTGGAAGACGATGGGGTGGGCATGAGCGCCCCTCCTGCCGTAGCCGCTCAGCATATGAGCTCAGGACGTGGGATCGGCATGATGAATGTCGCAGAGCGCTTGCACGTACTTTTTGGCGATGAAGGCAAGATGACCGTGCAGAGTCGCGATGGCCTGGGTACGCTAGTGGTTTTGGAGCTTCCAGTATTGAATGCTGAGTCCCCGGGACAAGGCGCTGCCGCCGCAATCTACGCGGCGCGTTCCAGCACGCGCTCGTAGAATTTTTCGTACTCAGGAATGATCTTGGTAGCGCAGAAACGCGTCTGGGCCTCCCAGCGCGCAGCTTTCCCCATCTCGCGCAGGCGAGTTTCGTCGGAAAGAATGTCGATAGCATATTTTGACATTGCTTCCACATCGCCTACCGGAGCCAGAAATCCGCTGCGGCCGTGATCAATCACTTCCGGCACGCCTCCTACCGATGTCGCAATGGTTGGCACTTCACAGGCCATGGCCTCCAGGGCAGATAATCCGAAGGATTCAAGTTCACTGGGAACCAGCATCAGATCAGCGAATGAGAGCTTTTCGTAAACCCGATCCAGCTTGCCCATAAACTCCACTTTTTTGCGGAGTCCCTTCTGCTGGACCAGCCACTCGGCCCGAGAGCGGTCCGGACCGTCACCCATCAGCAACAACCGCGAAGGAATTTTCTTCTGCACGCGGTCAAAGATTTCAATTACATCGCACAGGCGCTTGACCGGACGAAAATTGGAAACGTGTACCAGAATACGCTCGTCCTTATCGGCAAACTCAGCACGACGCGCCGCCCCCGCGGAGTCTCGTTTGTAAATATCGCAGTTGACGAAATTGTAGATGACTTCAATGTGATTCTTGATGTCAAATTCCGCCAGCGTGCGCTGCTTCAGGTATTGGGAGATCGCGGTCACGCCATCGCTTTGCTCGATGGAATAGCGGGTTACCGGCAGATATGAGCGGTCAGCGCCCACAATCGTGATATCAGTCCCATGCAGGGTGGTAACAAAAGGCAGCTTACGGGCTTTACCATTCGTCTGGGCAGCAAGCATCTGCCGCGCCAAAAGCGCGCTGACCGAGTGCGGAATGGCATAGTGGACGTGCAGGATATCAAGGTCATATATCTCGGCGACTTCGGCCATGCGTGTGGCCAGCGCCAGATCGTAGGGTGGGTATTCAAACAGCGGATACTGTGAGACTGTAACTTCATGAAAGAAAATCCGCGGTTGCTGAGTGTTCAAGCGGATCGGCTGCTGGTAAGCGATGAAATGCACCTCATGGCCGCGCGACGCCAGTTCAATCCCCAATTCCGTCCCTACTACGCCGCTGCCACCATAGGTGGGGTAACACGTGATTCCTATCTTCATTTATGTCGCTTCACTCCCGACCGGACTGCACGATTGACGAACGTGGCTTTTACCAGCAATGGAGTTGATTCAATCAATCTTGTGAAGATTCACATTTGTTCAAGGTCTGCATAAGAAATCAGCTCTATCTTTTGACAGGCTAGCGCTTCTTTCGTTTCCATTGACGTAAGCGCGGCCAACTCGACCTCGCGTGAGGTAGTCAATCGCGTCCCTGAGCCTTTAAGGTCAGCGTCAGAATATCCCGGATGGCAAACCAATTCCCATGTGCCTTCCGGCAGCGCTCCCAAGATAGAAAGCAGCATCTTCTGACCCAGCTTGCCTGTGGCGGCGATTCCTACTGTTCCGTCAGTAGAAACCATTTCCTCTTCCTTCAGAGCTTTGCGGAATTCTCCAGCGAATATCTGAAATGCCATAACGCCTGCCGAACGCAGCCACATGCCCGGCGCACTGGCCACCGCCTCATGAGGCCAGGCACGGAGCGGCTCAAAGGGATTTCTTACGGCACGTATCCCACAGGCACTCGCAGCGCGAAGAACCGGACGCAAGACATGAGGAAACATGTGCGTATGCTTGTGGCTATCTATGTGGGTAAGATTGATGCCCCGCGATTGAATTTTTCTGATCTGTGTCTCGGCTTCGCGCTGGATTTCCTCCGCGGATACCCGACCGCACACGGCGGCCAGAGCAAACTCCTTCAGGTTGCTTCGAAAGCGCGCTGAGCCGTTCGTTAGAGATGTCAAGCCTTTAGAAACCGGATCGCCGTCGATGAGCACAACGTGACAGCCGATTCTTAGATTGGTGACCGCCTGGGCCACCCCAACGGCCTCATCGAATGCACGCGCATTGGCCATCATCGTGGCCGACGTAAGCACGCCAGAGCGATTGCCTTCAGCAATGGCGCGATTCACGCCTGAAGTCAGGCCAAAGTCATCTGCGTTGATGATGAGACGCCGCACTCACGTGAGTCTAGCAAAAACCACTCACCACAAAGGACACAAATGAGGGAAATGGGACTTGTGAGTGTACGAAGCTTTGTGGCTTCTTTGTGATCGCGTAGATAAATTGTAGGAATTAGAGATGAGCCCCAAAAACCGCCTTCGTGTCCTTGTGGTTTCGTGTTACTCTTTTATGCCGTCTTGACAGCTTGTTCCCGTGGCTCTCTCTCGCCCAAAAACATTTTGATTTTTTCCAGGAGCGCAGGGAAGAGGTCTTCTTTTTGCAGGCAGGCGGCCACATCTTTTCCGCCGTCGATGGGTCCGTAGCCGGTGACAATAATTACGGGCACTTCGGGGTTTTTCTCGTGCACCTTCTTGGCAAGCTCCACTCCGTTCATGCCATCCATGCGGAAGTCGGTGACCAGTATGTCGAAGTCTTCTTCGTCGAATTTCTTCAAGGCATCGGCGCCGCTGTAAGCGCTAACGGCGCGATAACCCTGCATCTCCAGGATCTCGCAGCTCAGCCTAGCTAATACTTCGTGGTCATCGACGAAGAGGATCGCTCGCATGAATGCCTCCAAGTAGGGATCTGGGGAACCGGAGTCGCGCCCGGCAGAGCAAGCCTGTCATCAGCAAAAATCTAACAAGCTCACTTCTTTGTTTCAACTTAGGCCAGAAAAGATGCCTATGGAACCTGGTATATTTTCAAGGCCGGCATCACCTTAATGCATAACTCAAAGATGCGCAAGCACTTAATCGCCCCCGGGAGCCAGGTAGAGAACAGGAACGTTGCTGTTCTTCATAAACTCATTGAATCCCGGCACATCCAAAGCCAGAATTTGTTTCCATGCCGCAAGCTGCTGATCGAGTTGGCCCTGTAGCATTTTGAATACCTCATACTGTTGCTTTGTGGGAGCGCCATCGCCCACCTGGACACTGGAGCTAAAGCTATCCAGTTGTTCGTTGAGCATATTGGGGAAAGCCAGATTGGCTTCCGATCCTTTCATGTTTACCTGTATGAGCTGCTCCTCCACCGGAGTCATCTTCTTGTCGAGAGCAGCAACCTGGTCAAGCAGCGGTTTCTTGCTTGTATCATTCTCAAAGCGCTGCTGGATGGATTTGAGCTCGGCTCGGAGCGTCCGTATCTGGTTGACGGCGCGATGCAGGTCTGTATTGGCATCACGCACTTGCAGCGCCAGATCGAACTGCTTGTTTAGATCGTCAGTTTTTATGTTCTTTACGCGGGGATCGACCACGATCTCCAGCGGCTGCGACTGGCTCTGGTTCCCTGCCGTGAGTTTGACCGTGTAATGGCCGGGTGATGCGAGCGGACCTTGCGGGCCAATCCCGCTGTAAAAAGCTCCAGGGATTTTTACTGGCGGCTCCCAGCGCAGGTTCCAGGCATAGCGATTCATACCCGCTGCAGCAGGAATCGTGGTGATCTCCTTTACCTGGTCCGGCCATTCCGGAGGTTGTTCCTCTCCCTTCTTTTCCTTGCTGGAAAGCGTTCGCACCACTTTGCCGTTTGAGTAGATAACCTCCAGCTTTACTTCTTCTTTGGGAGCAGTCTTAAAGTAATAATCAATGATGGCTCCGGGTGGCGGGTTGTCCCCCACCGGGCCACGGCGCTCGATATCGGTGGGCAGATGCAGGCGCACAGCGGTCTGCGGGGTATAAAGAAACATTTCCGGGACTGCAGCCAGACTGTCCAGTTGTCGTAGGGGTGTGATGTCATCGAGTACCCAGAACGCCCGCCCGTGCGTGGCAACGATCAGGTCGTCACCATGCACTTCAAGATCATGAATCGGCACGGTGGGAAGGTTCATTTTGAGCGGCTGCCAATGGCCGCCATCGTCGGCAGAGAAGTAGACGCCTGTTTCCGTCCCGGCAAAAAGCAGGCCCTTGCTCTTCGGGTCTTCGCGGACGGAACGAACGTAAGATCCGTCCGGGATGCCATTGGCGACGAGAATCCAATTCTTGCCGCTGTCACGCGTGCGGAAGATCAGCGGGCGGAAGTCGTCCAGCTTGTGGCGGTCCACCGCGATATATGCCGTGTTGGCATCATGGTGTGAAGGCTCCACAATGCTGATCATGCTCCATTCAGGAAGGTCTTTTGGCGTGACATTCGTCCAATGCTGGCCGCCATCCGCGGTCAAATGGACCAATCCATCGTCCGTTCCGGCCCAGATCATATCTTTTTTCACGGGCGACTCAGCCACGGCAAAAATCGTGTCGTAATACTCAACGCTGGTAATGTCCAGCGTGATCGGTCCTCCGGATGGCTTCTGTTTCGACTTGTCGTTACGGGTCAGGTCGCCGCTGATCGCGGTCCAGCTTTGCCCGGCATCAGTGGATTTGAAGACCATCTCCGCGGCCGCATAAAGAGTATTCGGATCATGCGGCGAGATCAGCAAGGGCGAGGTCCACTGGAAGCGGTGCAGCAGTTTTTCCGCGCCATTACCGGAAACATCGAGCGGCCAAACGGAAATATCCACCAGTTGCTCGGTGCGTTTGTCAAAACGCGAGATAAAGCCTTCTGCGCCGGCAAAAGTAACATTGGGGTCCGGTGGGAAGGGCGCAATATAGCCACACTCTCCACCACCCACGGCGTACCAGTCCTGGCGTCCAATCACGCCATCATCGTCATAACTCTTAATGGCGATGGTGGAGTTATCCTGCTGCGCGCCATAGATGTAATAAGGAAAACGGTTGTCCGTGATCACGTGATAGAACTGCGCTGTGGGCTGATTGTATTGTGTTGACCAGGTGCGGCCGCCGTCGACGGACACAGTTGCGCCGCCATCGTTGCCATTGATCAAGCGCTCCGGATTGTCAGGATCAATCCACAAGCCGTGATGGTCGCCATGCGGCGCTGGCAGAAGGCCAAACGTTCGGCCACCGTCGGTCGAACGGAACATTCCTGTGTTGAGAACATAAACCGTGTCCGGGGATTTGGGATCGGCAAAGATGTGGCTGAAATACCAGGCACGCTGGCGCAAACGGCCATCTTCATTCATGCGGATCCAGTTGTCTCCACCATCGTCAGACCGGTAGAGCCCGCCTTCCTTGGATTCCACCATGGCATAAATTTTGTTGGAGTCTGCGCCTGAGACCGAGATGCCGATGCGGCCCATAATACCGGAGGGCAGCCCGTGACCTTCAATATGTGCCCAAGTGGTACCGCCGTCAGCCGATTTATAAAGTCCGCTGCCCGGGCCGCCGCTATTGAGACTCCAGGGTGTGCGGTAGACCTCCCACAATGAAGCGAAAATGGTACTCGAGTTGTTGGGATCGAAGACTACGTCGATCGCGCCGGTTTTGTTGTCTTTGTAGAGGACTTTTTGCCAGGTCGCGCCACCGTCAGTGGTGCGGAAAACGCCGCGCTCTTCATTCGGACCATAAGCATGGCCCAAGGCGGCAACGAAAACGATATTCGGATTCCTGGGATCGACAATCACCGCGCCGATATGCCGCGTATCTTTCAGGCCGATGTTTTTCCAGGTTTTGCCGGCGTCCAGTGATTTATACACACCGTTGCCATAAGAGATGTTGCCGCGGATGCAGGCTTCTCCTGAGCCCACATAAATAATGTTGTGATCGGAAGGCGCGACAGCGATGGCGCCGATGGAGGCAATGGGCTGCTTGTCAAAGAGAGGCTGCCAGTTTGCGCCCGCGTCCGTGCTCTTCCAGACACCTCCGGCGGCTGCGCCAAAATAGAAAACATTGGGCTCGCCGGGAACACCGGTGACGGCCAGCACGCGTCCGCCGCGAAACGGGCCAACCTGGCGCCAGCTCATGGCCCCAAAAAGCTTTTCATCAATCTGATTTGCAGATGGCGTGGGCTGAGCTTGGGCCGTGGGCTTGCTGGGGGCCGACTTGGCCGGCTTTCCGGTAGAAGATTTCTTGGCCCGCTTGTCTTCCGTTGTAGTTGGCGACGGCTGCTGTTGCGATCGCGCGAAGGAAACAAGAAAAAGACAGCTCAGGAAGAAAACAAAAACACGATTCCAGAAGATCATGCGGGTGTGGGCTCCTAATTATAGGTCGGGCCGAATCATGATACGAGGGCGGCTGCTGATTGGCAATCAGAAGGGATTGGTTCTTGGCTAATGGCCGCCTGTAAACGCTACCAGTCCATCGCGATAGTTGATCGTCATCACCTTCGTTCCCCACATGGCATTGAAGCCGATCTGTCCGGAGATTTCCACGCCAAGGTCTTTGCTAATTGAGCGCAGATCGATTGTGCTCAGGACCGCCCCCGTCTTCTTCACTTTAGCGAAAAGAATGGTGGCATCGTTGGTGAAGAAAGCGCTGTTCGTCTGTCCGCTGGCGCCGGAAATAGCGATATTGGATGGATGCATATCGGGCACGGATTTTCCCAGCTCCGGCGAAATGGTATTGATATTGGCTCCGCTATCAATGATGAACAGTCCTGACGCTTTCTTCCCTACCTCGGTGGGAACCAGCAGCAGATGCCCGAAGATAAAGGCCTGGCTGAATGAATCGACAGCGGAAGTCCGGTCCTCGGAAGCGGGTGGCAGCGGCTCCAGACGAAGCTTCTGCTTCGAGAAATCCAGGTTCACCAGGTAATTGGAAAACACGTCTGCGCCGATGGTGCCGTCCACCTCGGCGATCTCGTGCGGGGTGGCGTGAATAAAACAGTCGTGAAATTCCAGGTCACCGATGGCCACCTTCTCCACCCACGCCTTGTAACCGGCGTTGGCGCCGGACTTGCCCACGCCCTCCAATGCCTGCTCCGAGAGCTTGCTCGCGCCGATTTTCTCCGCCAGCTTGCGCGTGATGATTACGCCGGACGCGCCCGTATCGAGCATCAGGGTCGCAGTAGCCCGATCATTCAGCCGCACACGCACGCCGTATCCACGAGGAGCAAGCCCGGGCCCCGCGGTTAAAACTTCCAGCTTGATTTCGGTGCGCTCCACTTCATGGGCGGGTACCCAGACTTTGCGTCCGGCTAGCGCTTTGAGGAATTCCATGAACTCGCGTTCATGGCGCTCGGTTTCGGCATCGTTGTGAAACTCAGCCAGATGCTTTTCCAGAGCGGCAACATTTTGCGGATAGGGTAGACGAACGGCCCATTCGTACATCGCGTCACCATCGTCAGGATCAAGTTCTCGCGATTTCGTGATGGCGGCAGTGGCCTTGCTGCGTCGCGCAAAAACAGCATCGACCTTGCCCTGGCCCAGCCATGCGCGAGCGCACATCGCATCGAGCTTTAACGCTGCCCGATACTCGTCTTCGGCTTCAGGGATCAGGCCGCGCCGGAAGTCAACGTCGCCGCGCGTGGCGTGGGAAAGGGCTGAGTCAGGGAACGCGGCCAGTACTTGCCGTGAACTTTCCTCCGCTGCCTTGACATCCTCTTGTTTGAGCAAGCTCTGGACCAGACCGGCATAAGCTTGCGGCGAGGGCCGGTGTTCGATGGTATTGCGAAATGCGGTCGCTGCGCCCTTGAAATCGCCGTTGCGAAAAAGCTGGCGGCCACTTTGGAGCGTGTCGTTATTGGGCTGGGCAGCGATTTGCGCCCGCAAAATGGGGGCCAAAAGCATCGTACAGAGCAAGGGCCAGAGCTTGGTCACAGTGAGAGAACGCACGTTCCCAGGATACTTGCGACCCTCAAGTTTGAAAACAGGACCAAAGTCTTGTCCAACGCAGGCACCGGGAAGAGGCGCCACTAAGGTCCCTCTTCCCTTCCGGAAGTTTCAATCGACTTTCGTGGCGGTCATCTCAACCTGCAGGCGCTTGTTGCTGTTGACGTCATCCATGCTGGTAATCACCTGGGGCTTGCCTGGCGCCAAGACCGTACGAACGCGTTGCGTCACCCCGCGAAGCACGGGCCGGCTTCCCGCGTTCCGGGGATCTGTATTCACCTCTGGGATGGCGAAGTTGGTAAGCGTGATGCTGATGCTTACCGCAAGCTTGTTATTGACGGTCTCTATCGCCGAGCTTTCCAAATCGAAGCCCACGTCAGCGTATGTAACGCCGCCGTTTCCCGCATCGATCGGAACCTTTGTCCCGATCTTGAGCGTGTTAGCGCCCCGGTTATCGGCCTGCAGCATCAGGCTGTAATCACGTTGATTGATCCTCTTTCCATCTTGGAGTTCGTAGATGGTGAACGCCAGCTTGTAGGTAGGTGTTGCCGCCTGCCTGGGAACAACGTCTTTTGCGGGCGACTCCTGGACCTTTTTGGCGGTATCTTCCTGGGCGATCAAAGTGCCAACCGCCAATAACATCATGACCAGCATCAATAACTTCTTCATCGGTATTTCTCCTTATCTAGTGTTGCCTGAGCGCTGCTGCGCCATTAACGGCTCTGCTTCCCAGAATGCCTCTGCTTCTTTTTGATCATCCCTGTAGAGCCGTGCAATGACTTGTTCCGGCGGCGTGTTCGCAAGATAGGCAAGCATCAGCTTTTCCTGATCGGACAAAGCAACCGGCGTTGGGAAGACCGGCGGGCGCTGATTCAACGCCAGCTCGGCATTTTGCCCGCTGTGCGATTGAATGTGCGGCTTCGGCTCATGCTTTACCGCATGAGTAGGCCCTGTTGGTGCGCTCTGCTGTACCTGTGGCCTGGGCGGAGCAGATGGCTTGATCTGCACCGCATTATTATTTGCCGGCGTTGTTGGATGATCTCTGCCTATCCACAAGGCCAGCAGCAGGACTGCTGCTGTCATCGTCGCACCCGCCCACAACCAGGTGAAGTTCCAGAATCTGCGGTTGCTCGTGCTCTCGGACTGGTGCAAGTTGGCGAGCACTCTGCTCTCAAGGCCCAGACGGGGCTCCACGTCAGAATAGGTAGAGAGCAACGAATCTAAGAGTTCATCCAGCTTTTTCTCCTGATGGTCAGTCATTTCGTTTTCCCCTCCAGCAGAGCGGCCAGCTTTTCTTTGAGCTGCTTGCGCGCGCGAAAGAGTCGCGTTCGCACCGATGCTTCCGGAATTTCCATCACTTCGGCGATCTCGGCCGAGTTCAATTCCTGCACCGTTGACAGCTCCAGTGGCTCACGGAGATCTTCAGGAAGACCGGCGATCAGCCGCTCAAGCATTTGCTGCATTTGCCGCCTGGCGAGCTGATCGTCAGCAGCGGGCGCGGTGTCAGCGATCGATTCAAGCATGGGCGCATCGAGTTCGTTGTCACTGACCGAACCCACCGTGACCGCGGAGCGCCTCTTATCCAACGCCGTTGTCCACGCTACACGCGCCAGCCATGTCTTTGGATTGCGAACTTTGTACAATCGGTCTTTATGTCTTACAACGCGCAAAAAACATTCCTGCACTGCGTCTTCAGCATCCGCGTGATTGCGCAGAATGGAATAGGCGATTCGGAAAACCATTGGCATGTGGCCCGTCACCAGCGCTTCCACCGTCGGCGCTGCGGTTTCCGGGGCCATCGCGTGTTTCAGAACCGTCTCTTCCAATATTGCCTGCCCTGCCATTGAGCCTTCCTGAATAGAAAGACAGCAGAAGAACGGAAAGTGTTCTGATATTTTGCGGATAGTCTGAAGGTTATTCAGGATAAAGACGAAAGAAATGACCAGATTCGATCCCGCTGTTCGGCTGCTTCACGCCGACCCTGCGGACTAGTTTCCGACCATAGTGGGGTCTGAGACAAGAACGTCAGCCTGGACCGGCAATTCTAATGTGATCCTGGCTCCGTGCGGCTCCAGATTGGTGGCCTGGATTTCCCCGCCATGTTCTTTCACGATCCCATAACAGATGCTGAGACCCAGCCCTGTACCCTTGCCCACCGGCTTGGTGGTATAGAAAGGATCGAATACACGATTTACGTCGGAGAAGCCATGTCCTGTGTCGTCGAAGCGCAGTATCACACGTACGCCCTGGCGGACGGCATCAATCCGAATGCGTTTCTCCCGAGCGCCATCCAATGCGTCAATGGAATTATTGAGCAGGTTGAGCAGGATTTGCTTGAACTGGTCTTCATCCAGCGCCACATGGGGAAGATCGGGCTCGATTTGCACCTGCACTTCCACATCATGATTGTGCAGATGGTATTCACGCAGAGCCAGAACATCCTGCAATAGCGCCTGCAGGTTGGCGGATTTCTTTTCCAGATTGTTCTGCCGGGCAAAGCGCAGAAGATTTTCGATGATCCGCTTCATGCGCTGGGCTTCGCGCACCATTTTGTCCAGCTTCTGTCGTGCTGGCCCCGGTGGCATCTCATCACTGATAAGCTCAGAATAGCCGACGATGGAAGTAAGAGGGTTGTTCAGCTCATGGGCCACTCCAGCCACCAGTTGGCCCATGGCGGCCAGCTTCTCCGCGCGGGCAAGTTGCCGATGCAACCCGGCATTATCAATGGTGACCGCCAGGTCGCCGGCCAGCAGTTCGATCTTTGACATTTCTTCCGCGGTAACGCGGGTGACATCCCGCGGATCGCTCAACCCGATGCAGCCGACATGTGCACCGCGGGTGGACTGCAGCGATACCAGAACTTGATTGCCTTTGGTCCAGTAAGGCGAGGGCTGGTAGCTGCTGCCGCTGGGGACTTGGCCATATTTCGCCATCTGCTCCGGCTGCAATATCACCGAGCTCTGTCCCAGCCTGGAGCCGATGGTGCAGGCCTCGACCAGGTCGTCAAACTTCCACACCTCGCTGCACTTGTGCTCTATCAACCGGGCGGCTTCCCCTTCGTATCCGGCGTGCCCGGCTGCATACAGGTTCTTGCCATCGTGGCTCAGGATGATAGATACCCGGTCAAATGTGCTGGTCTCGCGGATCGCTTCCGCAATTTCCTTGCATAATGAATTCACGTCGGCGCCATTCAGCAGACGCGAGGTGATGCCGGCAAATCTCTTCAGTTGG
The DNA here is from genome assembly GCA_049802395.1 of Candidatus Angelobacter sp. Lineage (GTDB taxonomy): Bacteria > Acidobacteriota > Terriglobia > Terriglobales > Acidobacteriaceae > Angelobacter. Next base: position 16,908 of record JBARMK010000005.1, on the reverse strand, counting down.
TAGTTGACTTTGCGTTCGCGTTGACGCGCCGACCGCAGAAACTCAGACTTATCTTCCAGCAGCGTAAGGATCATGCCAAACGCAACAAAAAATTTAGGCGTGTTCCACAGCTCGGGATTCACCTTCAGATTCGGCGCCCACGTGTCCAGTAAACTGCCAATGGGAAAGACCGCGCCCCATAGAATGAAGCCTCCGGCGCTGGTGAGCACACCGGGTGTCCAGCGCTGATAACGTCTCCAAAAAAGATAACCGGGCAATGCAAATCCCAGGGTCAGCATGGTGAGAAAACCGAAATCGAACTGGTTATGCCACGCGCGGAAGATGGAAAAGGAGCCACAGACGAATACGACTGGCGCCCAATAGGCGAATTGGCGGGTCAGATTGCCGCGTAAGGCCACAAACAGAAGCGAGCCATAAAAACTTGCCATGAGACAGCAGATGTAAAGCACCCGAGATTTCACGTCGTATGCCAGGCAGACTGTATATGCCATGACTGGGACGCCAGTAAGTGCCAGCAGGCTCCGCGTAAGCTTTGTATCTTCGAAAAACGAAGTCAGTGAGGCGATAAAGAACACGGCCGAAAGCTGAAGGCAGCCCAGATCAATCATGAATGTGATGGGCGTCAGGTTGCCGTCTGGCGGCTCAAAGATCTGTACGAAGAAATGAACGAAAATCAACCCCCACGCCGCGATCCACAGATGCAGGCGAGTCGACTTGACGTGACGGCGGAGGGCCACGAAAATACCGACCATAACCGCCAGCACAAGAATAGTTGGGAGCTTATCGAACAAAGAGGCCATACGTGCTTTTACCAGCCTTTGAGCAGGGTTGAGATTATCACGCGTTACGAAAAACCACAGGGAGAACCACGCGGGGTTGTGTGACCTCAGTAACTTTGTGACATAAGGGGAGCCTCGGGCTGGCGTGAAAGTGTGTTCCAAATTGGGAACCGCGTTTAGCTGGACCCAACAAGGCCTGTTATACTGCGTTTCTACGGCAATTTTCCCAATTTGCCCGGCCGGAAATGTGCCCTTCGGGCGGTTAGCTCAGCTGGTTAGAGCGCCTGCCTTACAAGCAGGAGGTCCACGGTTCGAGTCCGTGACCGCCCACCATTGCAATCAATCACTTACCTACAAAATTCGCTCGCACGTAAGGTATAGCTGAGGTTGCAGAAGTGGCTGGAAGTTGACGGTTAGTTGCTGCCGTATGGCACATCTAGGGCACACTCCTCCTTCCGGTCAACGTGCTCCAAAGTAGCTTCTCCTGGGCTGCGATCCTTACTGCGCAATCTGCCTTGGAATTGCATCAGCCATTGGGCTTGCCATTTCCTGTCGAGCGGCCTTGTTGGGGATGAATCATTTTAACGAGGTAGAAGAAACTACCCGCAAGTCCTCGCACGCCATGCGCTGGACTGGCCGACGAACCCTGTGCTCCCTTAGGCGTCCGGGGCCTTGCTTCTTTCCTGGTTTTTCCAAGCAGCATTCCTTCGACTTAATAAGATGAATGACAATCCTGCGGGTCCACGCGTATTGAGCGTCCGCTTATGATCCATGGTTTGCAGCAACTTGCTTGAAATGCATTTTTGAATTTCGTATGAATTGAATTGAAGGAAAAACATCGATCTAGGTCAATCCTCTGCGCTTTGAACACGCTGCCGGTTATTTTCAAGGTACTAAAAGCTCTAGCTGCACCCTCCATTGAACTGACCGAACGGCTTGGACAAGCTGGTCTTGATTTGCAGCAGGCTAAAACACCGCGTTTCACGCGGGCTTTGATAGTTCATGGCTTGTTTGCCTGACTTCTTTCGGGTTATTCCCCAATTCTAGCGGTATGCGATGGTCTCTGGTCGAGGCACATCCGGCTTGCACCCAACCGAAGCGAGTCAGTAGGGAGCCCGCGATGCTTGACCATGCCGCTGTCCGGCGCAGCATCTTGTTTCCTGTAACCGCATAGGCAATCCGCAACGCCAAGGGCAAGGGGCCGGAAAGAACGCCGCCCGCCCGAACCATCGCGCCACTCCACCCCTTGCGCAATGGCTCGTTGACATGACCGCCTTGGGTTTCAAGTTCAAAGCCTTCGTATACCTCATAGGCTGAAGCAGCCACGCCCATCAGGTTAAGTGCGCGGCTATTGTCATGCCCCAGCAGTTCCAGGATAGAAACCGCTGAGTTCATACCTGATGCGGCAAAGTGGTACGGAAGCGTTTCGATGTTTTCATTCCATACCGGGACTGACGTTGCACCGATCAACACTCCGGTATAGGTCGACATCACCAGCCCTGTCGCTGTGGCCAGCGCGCCTGCCGCATTTTCAACCACTCTTATTGAAACTGAATTACCGAGTTTATTCCGCATTAAGTTTGCAAACACTGCGGCAGCCGAGAAGCTTGAAAAGGCGGAAAGCGTCCACGCACCCATGCTCATAGGACTCTGCGGCTTAAACACCCGCAGCATATTCAAGAAGCGCGAGGGCACACCCAGGTCGGCAATTAACAGCGCTGACGAAACCGCTCCACCGGCCGCAGCCACCCAGCGCGCACTGCGGACCAATTCGGCATCATCGCTCAGCCAGCTAGCGGCGTTCGCAACCACGGCCGAAGCGCCCGCTGCGCCGCCGGCAAAAAAGTACAATGGTACTTCCGGCTTCCACTGCGGCTCTTTCAACAGCGGAACACCGTAATAACCGGTTTTAGCCGTTGCCTGGGGAAATGGCGCTCCCTCCGGCACAATTCCTGGCGCCTGTGTCACACCTTTCTCCACCGCTTCGCGCCGGATCTCTGCGAGCCTCTGCTCGGATTTCGCATCAGGCACACGTCCTGGCATCCCGGGTAGGGGAACGCGGCTCATCGGTTTTCTCCAACAAACGCCAGCAACGCAGCCGCCATCATCGCTCCCGCGGCCAACGCGGCAGAGCGCCAGCCTTTCCTTGCATAGATAGTCGGGACCTCCGGTTGCGGCGGCAGATTATAGGCGCGCGGGTCGCCGCGCAGCAAAAACAAAGCATGGATGCCTTTCACGCTGGTGTCAACCGGATCATAAATCACGGCGTCCACCACCCCGCGCGACTGCAACACTTGAAGTCTGGCCTTAACTTCCGCTCTCAATTCACTCAAGTCACCGAACTTAATTGACTCTGTTGGACATGCTTTGGCGCACGCGGGCTGCAGTCCGGCCCGCTGCCGGTCTGAACAAAACGTGCACTTGAACGCTCTGCCATCTTCCTCATTTTTTTCTACTATGCCAAATGGACAGCTCACCACACAATACGCGCAGCCGTTGCAGATGTCTGGCTGAATGAAGACCGCTCCAAACTCCATCCGCACAATCGCGCCTGTGGGACACGCTTCCAGGCAGCCCGCGACCTCGCAGTGCTTGCACACATCGGAAGAAAATCCCCATGCCGGCAACTGCTCTGCTGAATTTCCGCCCACGCCGATTTCCGGCGCTGTTTCCACGAACTTCACGTGTCGCCATGTCGAGTGCCCGACCGCCTGCGTATTGTCGTAGGAATGCCCGCTCCATTCGTAGCCATCGTCCGCAAGCTGGTTCCACTCCTTACACGCCACCTCGCAGGCCTTGCAGCCGATGCAGAGCGTGGAATCCGTCAGAAATGCAGTTGTGCTCATGCCCGCCTCCGCAGCTCTTGTCTCCATATTTTCAGTGCGCGTCTGTTCTTTGGCACCCGTCCTCGTTTTGCGTTGCACACTAGCGCTTTGGTCTCCATGATGCGTACATTCGGCTCCTCGGAAATAGCCAGCAGATCATTAGGGACGTCACTCGTAACCACGCCTTTATAGCCAAACTGATAAGGCAGGGAAATCGTGTGCCTGATTTTGCCCTCGACCTTCAGCGGCCGGTTGCGTTCCGTAATCAGCGCCCGAGCCTCCAGAATGCCGCGCATGGTCGTGATCGTCAGGTACTCACCGTGGCGCACTCCGATCTCTGTCGCCAGTTGCGGAGAGATCTCCGCGAACAGCTCCGGTTGCAGTTCCGCCAGGTGCGGCAGGTACCGGCTCATGGCGCCGCTGGTGTGGTGCTCGGTCAGACGATAGGTGCTCAATACGTAAGGGAAGCGATGATCGCCGGACGGATAGGCGTATGCATTGTCGGGCCGTTCCTTTTTGTCTGCCGCCGGATTGGTGCCGTGCTCGGGATAGAGCGTATTTCCTACCGGACTTTCCAGCGGCTCGTAATGCGTCGGCAGCGGTCCATCTTTCAATCCGCTGGACACCCAGATCCAGCCCACGCCGTCCGGATGCATGATGAACGGCTTGTCGCCGGCAATTGCCTCGTCGCCTTGCGCCCCTTTCGACGGCCGATAATCCGGTGTCTTTGTCTCAGTAAAGTCGGGCTCATCATGGCCGGTCCATTTTTTCTTGTCTTCATCCCACCACACCAGCGCCTTACGCTCGCTCCACGGTTTCCCGTCTGGACGCGCCGATGCGCGATTGTAGAGGATTCGCCGGTCGCTGGGCCAGGCGAAGCCCCATCCATGTCCGTAGCGACCCTGCGGCTCGCGCTTGCGCGCCCTGTTTTCGTCCCGCGCCGGCATTACACCGGAGTAAATCCAGCAGCCGCACGCAGTTGACCCGTCATTCTTGAGTTCTTTGTATCCTGAAACCAACCCGCGATCACTCACGCAATAACCGTTGATCTCGGCTATGATTTCTTCAACCTTTGGTTCATCGTGGATGCCTTGCGTCCCGTATCGCCAGGTCAGCGCGTTGAGAGCGGCGTCGCGCGGAACGTGCTCTTTTGCGGCCCTGGCTTTCAGCCTGCGACCCAAGTGATACATGAACCATGTTTCACTGCGGCAATCTTCCGGCGGGTCAACAGCTTTTTCGTGGAACTGCAACAATCGTTGGGTATTGGTGAAGGTGCCGTCTTTCTCTGCGTGTCCCGCTGCCGGCAGAAAGAATATTTCCGTCGCAATGTTTCGTGGATCAAGCTCGCCTCGCTCCACCTCCGGCGAATCTTTCCAGAAAGAAGCAGTCTCCGTTTCCACAAAATCCCGTACTACCAGCCATTTCAGTCTCGCCAGTGCCGTACGCTCCAGCCTGCCGTTGGGCGAACCGACGGCCGGGTTCTGCCCCATCACAAATAACCCTTCCAGCTTGCCATCTGCCATATCCAGCCAGTAGCCGAACTCTGAGTGGTCGCCGGTTACGCGGGGCAGAAAATGGAACCCAAATTCATTATCTGGAGTTGCGGCATCGCCATACCAGGCTTTCAGCAGGCTGATGGCATACTTATCAAAGTTGTGCCACCACCCGGTTTTAGAAGTGTGCTTTTTCAAAAATGCGTCCAGACTGCGCGAGTCGTTCTCGAAGAACGGCATCGGAAGGTAACCCGGCAGGATGTCATAGAGTGTGGGAACGTCGGTGGATCCCTGAATTGTGGCATGCCCACGCAATGCCAGTACTCCGCCGCCAGGGCGGCCGATGTTGCCCAGCAATAATTGCAGTATGGCTGCGGCGCGGATGATCTGCACGCCCTTCGAGTGCTGCGTCCACCCAACCGCATAGCAGAGCGCGCCGGTCTTCTCCTCGCCTGATGCCGAGGTAAAGACCTCCGCCACCTGCAAGAATTTTTCTCTCGGAATCCCGCATGACCGCTCCACCAGCTCCGGCGTGTAGCGTGCAAAATGCCTTTTCAGGACCTGGAAGACACATCGTGGATGCTGCAGGCTGGGATCGTTTTTGTGCTCGCCTAGCTCGCCTGCCTCGCCGCCGCGGTCTTTGGCGTGTCCGCCGCCTTCTTTCGAATGTCCCGCATAGCGGCCGCCTGACTCCTTATAAGGTGAGCCTTCATACAACCAGGTCTTGGGATCATATTCCTTCTCCTCTTCGTTCCAACCGGAGAAAAGGCCACCCAACTCCTCCGTGTCGCGGAAGTCTTCGCGCAGGATGGTAGAAGCGTTCGTGTAATGGACCACATACTCGCGGAAATATTTTTCATGCGTCAATGCATAGTTGATTAACGCGCCGAGGAAAACAATGTCCGACCCCGGCCGCAGCGGCAGCCAGTAATCGGCCATAGCCGAGGTCCGGCTGTAGCGCGGATCAACATGGATGACCTTCGCACCCTTCTCACGGGCCTCCACTACCCACTGGAAGCCCACAGGATGGTTCTCCGCCATGGACGATCCCATAATCAGAATCGCGTCTGCATATTGCAAATCCTGCTGCGCTGTGGTGGCTCCGCCCCGGCCAAAAGATGTGCCCAGACCGGGCACCGTTGAGCTGTGTCATATGCGCGCCTGGTTGCTGATGCACACCATACCCAGCCCGCCCGTGAACAGCTTCTTGATGAGGTAGTTTTCTTCGTTATCGAGCGTGGCACCGCCCAGGTGGGCGATCGCCGTAGTCTGCATCAGCGTCTGGTCATCTTTTTTCTCAAGAAAAGTCCGCTCCCTCGCCTCCCAGAGCCGCTCCGCGATCATGTCCATTGCGACTTCCAGCTCCAGGCTTTCCCATTCCATGCTGAATGGCCGCCGATACTTGACCTTCAACTCGCGCCCGGGATGTGTGAGCAGTTCGTAACTGTCGGCGCCTTTGGGACACAGGCGTCCGCGGGAAATCGGCGATTGCGGATCGCCTTCAATCGAGACTAGCTTGTTATCTTTGTGATATACCAGTTGACCGCAGCCAACGCCGCAGTAGGGGCACACCGACCGCGCTACTTCTGCGCCCTGGATCCGCGGACCGAGAGTGCGGGTCCGCTCTGACATTGCTTCGGTCCCTGTCCCGTCTCTTCCTGTCTTTATTTGTTTGATTACAGGCCATTGCGACAGCAGTTCCCGAAGCATGCTCTCCTCCCTTATGCTGTGAATACACGCTCAGGAATGAAGGTTGCCTTCACCATTCACAGCTTGGATTCCAAGCTTGACCTAAGAAGCGCGCCGAACGGGCGAGCGTCTGGAGGTTGCTACGTTGTTTCCGGAGAGCGAATTCGGGGCGTTTAGATTGGCGCCTTCATCAACTCCCACACCAAGGCGCTCAACCAACTCGCCGCCCAACCAGCCACCTATTAAGGCGACAATAACAGCACTGAACGAGAGTGTAAGGGCCAGTCCACCAGGAGTTGTAGGGTCATTTCGCCGCAACAGCCAGCTCACTGCGAACAAAAGCACAACCAGCACGTTCAACCCGCCATGCCACAATCCTATTGCTTTGGCACGGGTGTTGCTGGGAATGGCCAGCCAATCCATCAATCCGAATACGGCGGCCAGTAGACCGCCAATAATTCCTGCCGCAATCACGTACCACGCCATAGTCGACCACTTATTATCTGATGTAATCAGGGTTATGATGTCGAAGATGGCAGCCGTCGCCAGCAAACCCAGAGGGAAGACGATAAGCATGGGATGGACGGCGTGTCCGGCAACTTTCACTTTGCTTTCCATTTATTTCTCCTTGGCGGCTGGGCCGATTACAGCCCGGAACCTTACGCACTTTGATCACGACTATAGGAGGCAAGTTGCCCGCGGGAGAAGCTGGACAAAGCCGACCGCATATATTTAGCTCAATGGATAGGTCCAATATGCAGTTGGTAAAATGTTTCTCGCACCCTCCCATGCTTGCTTAAATCCGCATGGTGGGTAAGACTTGTTCCAATCGTAACTTGCATCGCGTCAAGCGGCTTTGGCCGCGCATTTGTTTTCATAACGGGCCGGCGATGTCGATCGTCTCAGTAAGCCGAATGCGGCCCCGGCAACAGTCAATCCCGCGGCCAAGGCGAGCCATTTGGCATGGCTTTCCGCCCACAATTCCGTACTGAATGAGTACGCGCGCTCGTTAAAAGCTCCATGCGCGCCGTGATCCCCCGGCACCGGCTGCCATAAATTATTGGGGCGGCTGGGATCTTCGGGACCATCATGCTGCTGCGAATCATATCCCGTGCGCGCCAGATAGTCGTCGGCCAACGAGGGAACAAGCTTGTTGCCGAAGATTGCCTTCACTGTGGACCAAGCCACGTAATACTCGCGGCGAGCGGGATGATGCGCGGCATAGTAAATAGCGCGGGCCGCTACCTCTGGCTGAAAAATCGGTGGTACCGGTTGCGCCTTGCGCGGCAGACGGCTTTTTACCCAGCCAAATTGCGGAGTATTGAGCGCAGGCATTTGTACCATCACCGTGCGCACATTGCTTTGGTCGTGCTTTAGCTCTGTTCGTAACGAGGCAAAAAATCCCAATACAGCGTGCTTGGCAGCACAATAGGCAGATTGCAGCGGTATGCTGCGATAGGCGAGCGCCGAGCCTACGTGCACTATCGTGCCGTGATCTCTTGGCAGCATATGCTTGAGAGCTGCCAGCGATCCATATACATATCCGAGGTATGTTACCTCGGTGACTCGCTTGTAGTCCTCGGCAGTCATCTCTTTGATCGGAGAAAAGACCGACGCCATCGCGTTGTTTACCCAGATGTCAATGGGGCCCAGGGTTTTCTCTACGTAGTCCGCCGCAGCTTCAACCGCATCGGCATTGGCCACATCCAGAGGAAGCACCAGCGCTCTGCCGCCGGCTGCTTCTACTTCACGACGGGCTGCTGTCAACCCATCATTTCCCCTGGCAATTAAGCCTATCGATGCGCCGCGTCGCGCAAACTCTCGGACGGTTGCCCGGCCCACGCCTGCTGACGCTCCAGTGATGACTACTACTTCCCCCTTAGACACTTTCCGCACCTCATGCTTTTTAAATGTTGATCCTCTTTCTAATTATGATGCCGACCGCGAAATCGCGTTTGCTCCATCATGTCGCTTTACGACGTTTATCAGACAGATCGCTTTGCAGAAGCTACCCCTTCAGCAGCCTGAACATCACAATAAAGTTCACCGTTTTCATGTCCTCTTGGATTTTTGGGGCACTTACAGTGATGAGCAATATGAAGAGCCATTCACAGATCGTTGCCATCGATCATCTGGAAGTGAAAACCTATATTGTTCCCACGGACTCTCCTGAATCCGACGGTACTCTGGAATGGGACCGCACAACTCTGGTGCTGGTATTGGCAGCAGGCGGTAGTAAACAAGGCATAGGCTATACCTATGCTGATACCGCCACAGCAACTCTGATTCATGAGACTCTGGCCGCTATTGTCAAAGGGATGGATGCAATGTCGCCCACCGCAGCCTACATGGCCATGTGGCAAAGGATACGTAATCTCGGCCGTCCCGGCATCTGTTCCATGGCGATCTCGGCGATCGACTGTGCGCTCTGGGACCTGAAGGCTCGGTTGCTTGATCTGCCTCTGATCACTTTGCTCGGACAAGTGAGGGATGCTGCGCCGATATACGGCAGCGGAGGATTCACTTCGTATTCAGATCGACAACTTGCAAACCAACTTTCCGGCTGGGTGCAGCAGGGAATTCCGCGGGTAAAAATAAAAATTGGCCGCGACGCAACCCGAGATGTAGAGCGCGTGCGTATCGCCCGCAAAGCCATCTCACCGGAGACCGAACTCTACGTGGATGCCAACGGGGCTTACGGTCGCAAGCAAGCCCTGATGCAAGCTGAGCGCTTTGCTGCCTTCGGCGTCACGTGGTTTGAAGAGCCGGTCTCATCGGACGACCTTCAGGGTCTTCGCTTATTGCGTGACCGGGCCCCGGCGGAAATAGAGATTGCCGCCGGTGAATATGGCTACGACATTTTTTATTTCCGGAACATGCTTGCTGCGGGAGCCGTTGACGTGCAGCAGGCCGACGTCACCCGTTGCGGCGGTATCACCGGATTTTTGCAAATCGCTGCCCTTTGTCAGGCGCATAACATACCGCTTTCCGCTCACACTGCTCCAGCGCTGCACACGCACATTGCGTGTGCAGTGAACCCATTCAAAAACCTGGAATATTTTTACGACCATGTGCGCATTGAGGCGATGCTGTTTGATGGTCTGCCGCAACAAGTCCTCGGAGAGCTGCGCCCTGATTTGTCGCGGCCCGGGAATGGGCTAGTTCTCAAGCTTGCCGATGCTGAACGGTTCGCCGCCTGACCGCCTAAAAGGAGAAATGATGTCTGCCAGCAAGATTCCGCTCATCCCGATCGACGAACTCAGGAACTCGATTGCCTCGCGCCCTCGCCTCTGGCGCTCCGCGGCAGAGGTCGATGTCCAGTCACTCGAAGCTGACTTGCGCAAGAACATCGAAGGCGAGGTCCGATTCGACGCTGGGACAAAAGCGATGTATGCGGTGGATGCTTCAAATTACCGTCAAGTGCCAATTGGGGTTGTCATTCCGCGATCAAAGGAAGATGTCGTCCAGGCTGTTGCCGCGTGCCGTAAGTACGGTGCGCCACTGCTGTCACGCGGAGGCGGCACAAGCATTCCCGGCCAGACTTGCAACACTGCCATTGTGCTGGACTGGTCAAAATATATGCATGGAGTGCAGGGGATTAACATTCGCGAACGTTGGGCGCGCGTCCTGCCGGGAACGGTCTGCGACGAATTGCGCAACAAGGCAATGCAGGTGAGCGGCAATCTTCTGGTATGGGGCCCTGATCCAGCCACTCACACACACTGCTGCTTCGGAGGCATGATCGGCAATAACTCCTGCGGCGCGCACGCGCAAATGTCAGGCCGTACGCATGAAAATGTCGACGAACTGGAAATCCTGCTTTACGACGGCACGCGAATGAACGTCGGCTGGATGGATGATGCTGAGTTAGACCGCTGCATCAGTCAGGGCGGCCGCACTGGAGATATATTTCGCTATCTCAAATCATTGCGTTCACACTACGCGGAACTGATCAAGGAAAGGTATCCGAAAATTCCCCGCCGGATCTCCGGCTACAACCTTGACCAACTGCTCCCTGATCGCGATGGCCGCTTCAATATTGCGCGTGCGCTGGTCGGGAGTGAAGGGACGCTAGTCACGATCCTGGAAGCCAAAGTGCGGTTGATCGATGCTAAAGCCGAGCGTGTAATCCTGATGCTTGGCTATCCCGACGTATACGAGGCGGCAGACCACGTGATGGATATTGTTTCGTTTCAACCGACCGCGCTCGAAGGCATTGATCATTGGCTGTATCAAAACATCCAGAAGAAGGGTGGCGCAAATTCCCGCTATCTGAAGATGCTGCCCGAAGGCAAGGGCTGGCTGATGGCGGAGTTTGGCGCCGAGAAAAAGCAGGAGGCCATTGATCTTGCAAAACACGTCATGGAGACGTTGAAGAAGAAGACCGGGGCGCCTTCCATGAAGCTGTTCACCGATACGGCCGATACGGAGCACATCTGGCAGGTGCGCGAAGCCGGCCTGGGAACAACCGCATTTGTTCCCGGCGAACCTGATACCTGGGAAGGCTGGGAAGACTCCGCCGTCGCGCCGGAAAAACTAGGCGGTTATCTTCGTGACCTGCGCGCCCTTTACAACAAGTATGAGTACAACTCCGCTCTCTATGGACATTTCGGGCAGGGCTGCGTCCACTGCCGGGTAAGCTTCGACCTGATGAGTGAACCGGGCATCCGGAAATGGCGTTCCTTTATGGAAGAGGCCACGGATTTATGCGTTAGGTATGGAGGTAGCCTCAGCGGAGAGCACGGTGATGGGCAGGCGCGCGCCGAGTTTCTAAACAAAATGTTCGGCAACGAACTGATCGAAGCATTCCGTGAGTTCAAGTCGATCTGGGACCCCGACTGGAAGATGAATCCGGGAAAAATTGTTGATCCTTATCGCATTGATGAAAATTTGCGGCTTGGTGCTAACTACCACCCATGGGAGCCGGAAACTCATTTTAAGTATCCAGACGACAAAGGCAGCTTCGCGCACGCCGCGTTGCGCTGCGTCGGGGTGGGCAAATGCCGCCGCAAGGACGCAGCAAAACCAGATGACGATACTATGTGTCCCAGTTTCATGGTGACGCATGAGGAGCGCCACACCACGCGCGGGCGCGCGCATCATTTTTGGGAGATGCTCCATGGCGACGTGATTACTGACGGCTGGCGGGACGAGAACGTAAAAGAGTCATTGGAACTCTGCCTCTCCTGCAAAGGGTGCAAGGGCGATTGCCCAGTGAATGTGGATATAGCCACCTACAAAGCTGAATTCCTTTCCCATTATTGGGAAGGTCGCGTACGGCCACGGCACGCGTATGCTTTTGGATTGATTGATCAGTGGGCGCGACTCGCATCCATCTGGCCCGGAATGGTTAATCTCGTCACCCAAACTCCTGGCATAAGTCATCTCGCCAAGCTGGCCGCCGGCATGCCGCTAGGGCGCACGATTCCAGAGTTTGCGCCGCAAACCTTTCGCAGTTGGTTCAACAGAAGAAGATCTCGATTTATCGGCGGGGATGGCACAGTCGTTCTTTGGCCGGACACCTTTAACAACTACTTCTTCCCGGAGACCGCGCAGGCAGCAACAGAAGTGATTGAGCATGCGGGGTTTTCAGTTGAAATACCGCAAACGCATCTGTGCTGCGGTCGCCCCCTCTACGATTACGGAATGTTGGACATGGCGAAGCGCTACCTGCGCCGTGTGATGCAGACGTTGCAACCTCAGATCGAAGCTGGTCTGCCGATAGTGGTGCTGGAGCCAAGTTGTGCTTCAGTGTTCCGTGACGAACTGAAAAATCTTTTTCCGGACGACCCGTTGGCGCACAAACTGAAGACACAAACGCTGCTGTTAAGCGAGTTTCTTGAAACTAAGGGAGGAAGTTACCAGCTTCCACAACTTCATCGAAAGGCGCTGGTACAAGGGCATTGCCATCACAAATCGGTGCTGCGGTTTGATGCCGAGAGCACTGTTCTGAACAAACTGGGGCTTGAGTCACAGCTCCTCAACTCGGGATGTTGTGGCATGGCCGGCTCCTTCGGTTTCGAGAGCAGCAAGTATGACACCTCGATAGCCATTGGCGAGCGTCGCTTATTGCCGGCAGTGCGAAAAGCAGATTTGTCCACAATCATCGTCGCGGATGGTTTCAGCTGTCGCGAGCAGATCGCACAAGAGACAGGTCGCCATGCGCTGCATCTGGCTGAAGTGATTCAAATAGCTGAGACAAATGGCCGGCGTGACGAAGCATATCCGGAAGCGACTCTGGTGCGACGTAGAAAAGCCTCCAGGCGCAAGGCTCGATGGCGCGCCTTGGGGGGCCTCTGCGTCGCGACCGTGGGGGGAGTCCTCCTGGCCAGACTTCTAAGACAGATCAAGCAGATATAAAGAGGAAGAGGTATGGGAAAACCAATCGGAGCGAAAACCTGGGTAATAGCCGAAGGATACATTCCTGGAGAGAGCCATGGACCCGAGCCGCAGATGACAAGCCACGAAACTGTCTGTCTGCTGAATTGCTCGGATAACGACGCTCAGGTGGAAATTACCATTTATTACAAGGACCGTGAGCCTGTTGGTCCTTATGGCCTGGTCGTGCCGGCGCGGCGAACGCGGCATGTGCGATTCAACGATCTTCGCGAGCCAGAGATGATCCCCAGAGACACGGATTATTCGAGCGTCATAGAATCGGACGTACCGATCGTGGCGCAACATACACGGCTCGATTCTCGGCAGGCAAACAATGCGCTGCTGAGCACCGTTGCCTACCCCAGCGCGGCATGAAGCCGTGGCTGATCACGCAAGGTGATAGAACGCACCCAGAATCATTCCAAAAACTGTGTGCGCAATCATGATCGCCATCGGCGTTTGCACCCCGTAATGCAAAGCCAGAAATCCTGGAGGTTCAAGCAGATTCTGGGCCGACGGGCCTTGTTGTTCGCTGGCCATGCGTGGGTGTAGTCCGGGGAGCAATGACATAACGACCACCAGCACGAAAATTCCGTGGAAGACGCCGATCAGTGCGCCCCGCCACCACCCTGCCGATCCCAGAGCCTGGAAGATAAAAATGTAAATCACGGAAAATATCCATCCCGCTGCCACGTGCACCAGAAAGCCATAAAGCCTTGCGCGATCGCGATCAGGAGTAAAGATGGTGCCTAGCATGTAGGGAAAATTGATACGGGTGAGTCCGAGCCCCTGGGCTCCCGAGCCGATCGTGGTCAAGATAATGGTCGCGACAAACCCCCACAGCAGCCAGCTAGCCCAATTCACGAGGTCACCTCACGGCTGCCGGACTTAACGTTCTCGCCGGTCTGCACAGCGGGATGAGATTCGCCGCGTTCCTTTTCTTCCAGCGTGAGCGCCGCGCTGATCAGCCCGATATGCGTGAACGCCTGCGGGAAATTTCCCAGAGCGTCTCCTGTTTCAGGATCAACCTCTTCAGCAAACAATCCGAGATCGTTTCCATACTTCAGAAGTCGATCAAAAAGATCATAGGCTTCTTGCAGAGTCCCTCCACCCATAGCGAGATACTCTACCGCCCAGAATCCGCATATACCAAACGCTCCCTCAGGAGGTTGGGACCGATAGCGAAAGAGCAGGCTGTCACCTGCGCTCAACTCCTGACGGATTCTGCGATAAGTGCTCTTCATGCGAGGCGACTGTGCTTGTTCAAAGCCATACCAGGGGATGCGAAGCAGGGTGGCATCGACGCTGCTGCCATCAAGGACACTTACATAGCTCTGCAGGCTTTCATTCCAGGCTCGGCTTTCAATCTGGCGCCGTATGCGTTCACGCTCCATCTCAAACTCCTGCCGTGGCACTCCGTCCAGAAGTCCTTTGTCACTAAGCGCAAGTAGACGATCGAGAGCCGTCCAGCACAGCAGGCGTGAATGGGTGTGATCGGATGCGCCAGATCGTGGCTCCCAAATCCCTTGGTCGGCAACATTCCAGTGGGTTGCAACATACTTTCCAAAGCCCAACAATGCCTTTTGCGTCGTGCGGTCAAAGCGGCCGTGGCGCTGTGCGTACTGGGCCGCAGCTTCTATCACTTCACCGTAAACATCGAGTTGCAGCTGATGTCTCGCCCCATTACCAATGCGCACCGGCCGCGAATCGAAGTGGCCCGCGAGATCCAGTTCGTATTCTCGTGGTGCCATCTCGCCAAACACGGTGTATAAGACCCGCAATTGGGGTTGGGTCAATCGCGTGGCATGCAACAGCCACGTCATGAAGCTTTCTGTTTCCTCCATATAACCCAAACCCAGCAGCGCGCGCACGGTAAGCGAGGCATCACGCAACCAGCAATAGCGGTAGTCCCAATTGAGGCGGCCTCCGATCCTCTCCGGCAAGGAAGTTGTGACGGCTGCGGCCACCGCGCCCGAAGGAGCATAAGCCAGCAGCTTAAGCGCGAGAGCGCTGCGCATGGCTGCGTCGCGATAGGGTCCCTGGTACTTTGCTTGCGCCGCCCATTTCTGCCACCACGTTACGGAACGCTCAATCGAAGCGCGTGCATTTTCTCCCAGTGCGGGCAGCACGAAAGGCGATTCTTCTGAATAACTAAGTGAGAACTGGAGCACGTCACCGCACCTAAGAGAAATCGCAATGCGTGCTTCGTTTTGGCCGATCTGCAAGGGAACACTGCTGCGCAAAATATAGGCGCCTCGCCCTGCATCGATGCGCAGACCGTGCGAGAGTAAATTGTGGATCTTTACAGTCCTCGCTCCATAAAAAGGACGCGGGGAAAATTCCATCTCTACCTTAAACTCTCCTTCTGTACACACAACTTGCCGGAGAAGTTCATGATCAGGGAGCATATTGCAGTTTTTGAATTCCTCTGAAGCGACTGGCATCAGGTCTGTGAGGGTCGCACGGCCTGTTGTAGAGATGAAGTGGGTCTCCAGTACATTGGAACCGCGAATATAAGCGCGTTCGAACTGGCTCGGCCCCACCGGAGATATCGACCAATACCCTCCTTTGTCTTTGTCGAGAATGGCGGCAAAAATGGACGGACTATCAAATCGGGGCCAGCAAAGCCAATCAACTGATCCGTATCTTGAAACTAGGGCGGCGGAACGACAATCTCCAATCGCAGCATAATCGTGAATCTTCGCAATCGGTCTGCCAGGCGAAAGCACAATACGATAATAGATCAGCCGCGCCTGATCGGGCGATGCCATGTGCTATTTCAGCGACGGATGTGACGCGGTTCGCGCGTTCTAGAAACGGCGACGGTCCTTTGGCCGGCGGTTTCCTCAACTTCTACGCAGCCTTAGTATCTTGCTACTAGGCGACAGAAATTCGTCGAAATTTTATTTGACAAACAAGAAAGGTGGAGTATTCTTTGTAAACTTTTCAGAGTAGCTGCCCATTGAAGTTTTGGAGAAGGCGAGAAACATTTGTGATCCGTTAAGGAGGATCGCTCTATGGGTTACTCGCCGCATGTGGCCGGATCCGCGTCTAATGTAGTCCTGCCCAACCTTGCCAACGCCCTGAGGCATGGCAGTGCGATGCAATTGCGCCGATTGGCATTGGCCATTGGAGCATTCCTGCTGGCTGGAGCGACTTCGGCCGTAGCAGGAACATTCACCGCGTTTGGGCCACAGGACTATACGCGCAGCACCGGTGCTCCCGTCACGGTAACGAAAACCTTTTCGGTGCTGAATCCGAATACCAAGTACACCCTAAAAGCATTTAACGGCGGTCTCCAGGACAACCAAACAGAATTGGTATCCAGCGGCTCTGTGACATTGAATGGCGTTGAGGTGCTGGGATCGAACAATTTCAATCAAAATGTCGCCGAAGTCGACGTCCCGGTTACGCTTCAGGGATCCAATACGCTCGCGGTGCAGTTGAAAGGGAAACCGGGTGGTGTGCTCACGATTGAGATTATCGGAGTAGACAATGACCCGCCGACCATTCAGGCGACCGTATCTCCGGCGCCAAACGCCGCTGGATGGAACAACTCCAACGTGACAGTAAGTTTTACCTGCAGCGACGCAATCTCAGGCGTAGCAACTTGCCCTTCTCCAGTAACAGTGACTACTGAGGCCGCTAATCAAACGGTCTCAGGCACGGCGACCGATCATGCCGGCAATTCCGCATCCGCATCTGTAAGCGTGAATCTGGATAAAACCGCGCCCGCAATCGGCT
>JBARMK010000004.1:0-8884 GCA_049802395.1 Candidatus Angelobacter sp. | reverse complement strand
ATTCAAATCCGCGACTAGTTCTTCAAAAGGCATGTCCTGGTTTGTGTAGGCTTCCAAGGCCGTGTTCCGCACTTGAGCCACGAGGTCACGAACACGCAAACTGCGCTCGAGTTTGGCCCGAAGCACGAGAGTATTGATGAAAACTCCGATAAGGGCCTCTGTTTCGCTACGACGCCGATTGGCAATCGGGGAGCCAACTGCAAAGTCCCCTTGGTTTGTATAACGAAACAACAGGATATTAAAGGCGCTCAGCAAAACCATGAATAGCGTGGCTTCGTGCTCGCGGCCGAAAGAGAGCAGGGCCTCGCGAAGCTTCGCCGGCAGCACGATAGATTCCATTGCGCCGCGTAAACAGCGTGTTGTAGAGCGTGGTCGATCGGCAGGCAAACACAGTGACGGTGGCAATCCTTCAAGCTTCTGTTTCCAGTAGAAGCGCTGTCTCGTCCCCGCTCCCCCCGATAAATAGTCACGTTGCCAAAGGATGAAATCCGCATATTGTATCTTCAGTTCCGGCAGAGGAGAGCGCCTCCCCAATCGGAACGCCTCGTAGAGAGTGGCTAATTCATTCACAAATACCCCGATGGACCAGCCATCGCAAATTATGTGATGCATTGCGAGCAGCAGCACATATTCGCATGGAGAAAGAAGTAATAACTGGAACCGCAGCAGAGGCCCTCGCGCCAAATCAAATGGCCGGTCGGTTTCGGCTTCGGCTAAACTCCTGACTTTCTCTTCCTGCTCCAATGGGGCCAAATGGCTAAGGTCCTCCACCGACAACGGAATGTTCCCAGAAGGATGAATTGTCTGGTGAAGATCATCATCAATAAATTCAAACGTTGTTCGGAGCGATTCGTGGCGGCGCTGAATTTCAGCAAGTGTTTGCTTGAGCGCGGAGACGTTCAGAGGGCCCTTCAAGCGAACAGCTTTGTCAATGGTATAAGCGCCCCGTCCCGCCGTAAGCCGGTCGAGGAACCAAAACCTGCGTTGCGCAAACGATACGGGAAAGTGCCTTCGCTCGGGACTGATCGCGATCACTTTCGCAGCCCCCTTGTCTTGGTTGCGCTTCTCGTTGAGCAGCAACTCAAGCAATTTAAGCTTTTGCGGAGAAAGATTGAGCTCGGATTTCGTGCTCAGTGACATAGCAACCCGTCTCTGTAAAATTGCGGCATATTAAAGTTGGCTGTTCTTGCTTTTTACAAAGTTGTATGTAGAGGTACGACGTGCAGGTTGGGAACAATCAAGCAGCAGTTTTATTTTCCTGATGGTGCAGCGAAATGGAACGGAAAGGCTGCAGATCGGCAACATCGAGTTCCACAGCCACACTCCTTTTGATCAACTCCAGGGTAACCACCACGCGAAAACCACTCTTTTTCCTGACCAGCACGCCCTCCATACCCGCCATGGCGCCAGATTTAATGCTTACCTTTTCGCCAGTCACCAGATAAGGATGCGGTTCCATCCTGCCCTGAGCCAGAGTTTCGCGCAGGAATTGTATATAGCTGTCGGCTATCCTTGAGGACTCACCTCCACCTCCGACAATCCATAAAACGCCTGGGACCGCAAGCACGGATACGCGCTTCTCGCGTCCAATCCGAGCAAATAAATAACTCGGAAACAATGGGAATTGAATATTTTGCTGCGATCCGTCTTTCCATCTTCGCCGCGCTTCATAAAGAGGAAGGAAATGCTCAATTTGATATACATGAAAGTGTTGAGCGACTCGCTTCTCGTGCCTAGGCATAACATAAACTGCAACCCACTGCACTGGAGTCATATTCGCAACAACCAACTCAGGATGACAACCACATCTTGCCGCACCCATGGTTCGCCTCTTACTAATACTTTTTGGTCAGGACAATTAAATGTGATAGCTCACATAGACAGATGAAGTGGAAAGGCGTTTTGGCGGGGGAACTACCGCACAACTTTATTCTTGTATTGAAATTCGTGTCTTGCACTTCTGTAGTCAGAGAAGAGCAAAAGATTAAATGTGTGCTCCAGCTTTGGGGTTCTTTTAAGCTTCAGCCTCTTAGCAAGGCTTCGCCAACCTCACTTTGGAAGCGCTTTTCCACAAGCAAGAGCTAACTAATGTAACGGATGGGGAAATCATTTGCTTTTGCATTACGAATGATGATTTCCAGATCTTAAAGCATCCGATGCGGCATGACGCAACACGGTTGCAATGGAAGACAATCAGATCTCAGCTTCCTTCGGGATCGTTCCCTAGCAGCACCTAATAGCACGATGACATTCATCTGCATTAAAACTAGTATCGTGCGCAAATTAGCGGCTTGTCAAGTACTGCGCGCTCGTTTATTTCATTTTTTAACGGCTTGTACCAAAACGGAACCATTAAGTGAGTGTCGGCACAAATCAGAGTAGTACAAAAAATGGGTTTGGGATTTATTCCATAATGGGAAACCTCAACGACGGGGCAGGCCAATAAAATTATTGAACCACCTTTGTTAACATTAGCTTACGGTTACAGCTTAACAAACACACGCCAGAACGCATAAATAAACGGCGAAATATATTATTGTTTAGTAATAGTTTACTTATTAAATATCAATCAATTATTTCTATAATGGTTTTTTATTTTGTCAGGAATGTATTGCTTCAGGAGTAGCTCATATTCAGCCCTCAATCAGATTCAGAACTGAATACGGATTGAGACGAAATTCGTATTTAACACTCACAGTGGTCAGCATCAACACAGACGCCAATACCGTAACCTGGAAATGATCTTTAATCTTCAACTACCCAAACATGCTCTGAGAATTGATTTTAATGATGTCCAGTTCATAACGCCTTTACCTATTCAAGATTAATTGCATTCTGTTGCGAGGCGCCTGTTTTGGGCCCCGTGTCGCTGCTTGCGCAAAGAGTTCGCGTGCGCGAGCCCTCGTCCCCTCGCTGCCATCTTCGCGGACAATAGTTTCTTGGGTATCTGGTTCTCAATATTTTGGGTATCTGGTTCTCAATATTGATGACCTGGGCTTGGCTTTGCAAGGAACTGAAAAAGCTGGCGAGGGATGACGAGACTTTTACAACAACTTATAAATCCGCGGGACTGCCCAAAGCCGCACAAGCAGTGTTTGCTGCGGGGTGGATAATTACTATTCCCGCTTTGGGACATCCGGTTTTTGTTTCGATTTTACCACTATTTATTAAGGTATGATGTACGCTGCCTGCCATGGGGATTTTGCCTTGATCCGGCTGCAAGATGATCGTTATTCTTGAAGGCTGCTCTTCTGGGACCGTTGAACTCCGGCAGGGATGGAAACGCGTGAAAGACCGCACACGGCACGAGTATCGTTCGACGTTTCTCGAAGACCTCCTCCGAGATTTGCGCTTCGGCATGCGCGCGCTCGGGCGCGCACCCGCGTTCACGCTTGTTTGCGGCCTGATGCTCACGCTCGGAATCGGTGCGACTACGGCGATTTTCAGCGTGGTCAATGGTGTTGTGCTCAAGCCATTGCCGTACCAAGATGCCAATTCACTCATAAGTCTCAAGCATGCAGCGCCGGGCGTGACAGCGCTTTCTGACGACTTGGGAATGTCGGGCGCCCTGCTCTCCACTTACCGCAGCCAGAACCAAACGTTTCAAGAGATCGGCATCTGGGGAAAGGGCACCGAAACCGTGGCAGGGGGAGGCGAGCCCGAAGAAGTCGAGAGCTTGTACGTCTCTGACGGTACGCTTCGAGCGCTTGGCGTCCAACCGGCGATCGGTCGCTGGTTCTCGCAGACCGACGACACAGTGGACTCGCCGGAAACTGTGATCCTTACGTATGGATACTGGCAGCACCGGTACGGCGGTGCGTCATCGGTGATCGGTCAGCCCATCATGATCGATTCACGGCCGCGGACCGTGATTGGTGTGATGCCGAATGGGTTTCGCTTCCTGAATGCGGAGCCGAGACTTATCCTCCCGTTGCGCTTCAAAGAGGGAGAACTCCACCTGGGTGGTTTTGCCTATCAGGGACTCGTACGACTCAAGCCCGGTGTGACGATCGATCAAGCCACCGCAGATATTGCGCGGATGATCCCGATATGGCTGAACACGTGGAGGCCTCCGCCTGGCCAGGACCGGCAATTTTTTGCGAGCATGCGACTGACACCCGCGCTTCGACCGTTGAAACAGGACGTGATCGGCAACATCGGCAAGGTGTTGTGGGTATTGCTCGGAATGATTGGTGTCGTGCTGTTGATCGCCTGCGCCAACGTAGCGAACCTTCTGCTCGTGCGGGCGGAAGAACGCCAGCATGAATTGTCCATCCGCGTCGCATTGGGCGCGGGGATGGGTCGCATCGCGCGCGCGATGTTGGTCGAAAGCCTGGTACTGGGGTTATTCGGCGGCGCGCTCGGACTGGGTGTCGCATTCGTCGCAGTACGCGTGTTCGTGTCGATTGGACCGACGATCCTGCCGCGCCTGCAAGACATCACCATCGATCCATCGGTTGCGGTGTTTGCGCTGGGAATCTCCCTTCTGTCGGGCCTGGTCTTCGGATTGATTCCGGTGATCAAGCACGCAGGGCCGCAAATCGCTGTAGCGCTGCGGGCTGGAGGGCGCACATCGAGTGATGGCAGGGAGCGGCACCGGGTGCGAAACATTTTAGTTGTAGTGCAAGTGGCGCTTGCAGTCGTTCTCCTGGTCAGCTCCGGGCTCATGATTCGGACGTTCCTGGTCGTGCGCGCGGTTCAGCTCGGCTTCGCAGATCCGGACCATGTCCAGTTGGTACGCGTTTTCATCCCGCCCGCAGAGGCCCCTGATCCGGAACGGGTCGTTCGCATGCAGGCCGATATGCGCGATCGTCTCGCCGCCATTCCTGATGTCACGTCCGCATCCTTTACAAGCGCCGCGCCGATGGGCACCAGCACTGGCGACGTGATTCTTGACGATGACAACATCTACAAGCGGATGCCCGTTCAACCTGTCCGGCAGTTTAAGTTTGTTGCCCCCAGCTTTTTTCAAACCATCGGGACCCCGATTGTTGCCGGCCGCGACTTTACCTGGGCCGACCTGTACGACCACAGACCCGTGACAGTAATCTCTGAGAATCTGGCGCGTGAGATGTGGCGCCAACCTGCCGCAGCGTTAGGTAAGCACATTCGCGAGAGTTCGAGCGCCTGGCGTGAAATCGTCGGCGTTGTGGGTGATGTCCACGATAATGGCGCGGACCAAGCTTCGCCCACCACCGTCTATTGGCCAGCTTTAATGGAGAACTTCTGGGGTGAACACATCCAAATCGAACGTGGGATGACGTTTGTAATCCACAGCCGCCGCGCCGGCACCTCGGCTTTTCTCGAGCAGATCCGCAGCGCGATCTGGGCTGTGGGCAGCAATATTCCACTTGGGCAGGTTCGCACACTGGGCGATATGTACCAAGCGTCCCTCGCCCGGTTGTCGTTCACACTCGTGATGCTAGGAATTGCCGCCGGAATGGCGTTGCTGATCGGCCTGGTCGGCCTCTATGGCGTGATCGCCTATACCGTGTCGCAGCGGAGACGTGAAATCGGCATTCGGGTTGCACTCGGCGCCTCGCGCGAAGAACTCAGATATATGTTTGTCCGCCACGGCATGGCGCTGGCGGCTGTCGGTGTTGTATGCGGCCTCGTCTGCGCCGTGGTGCTCACGCGATTGATGACTTCTCTTTTGTTTGGAGTTAGTCCACTTGATCCGGCCACCTATGCCGTTGTCTCGCTCGGCCTAATCGCGGCTGCTGCGCTCGCCAGCTACGTTCCCGCCCGCCGCGCCACGCTGGTGGATCCCATCGAAGCCTTGCGCACCGATTAAAGCCGGATAATTTCAGTCCTTTGATTGCCGGCGGCGAATGCCTGTTCCACCCTTTTCCGGAGCACAGCAACATCAATGGATCGGCGTGAAGGAGACCGGGAGACGCCGCAGGAAACGGAAGTTGATGCTTTCTACCCAAGCGAGTTCGGGTTCTTCCAACCGAATGTCGGCGGCTCGTGAAAGCAGGCGAGAAATGGCGAGCTCAGTCTCCGCGAGAGCCAATGACGCGCCAAGGCAATAATGTATACCGTGCCCAAAAGACAGATGGTCGTAGGCTGTGCGTGTCAGGTCAAGCCGGTCAGGATCTTTGTATCGGCGTGGATCGCGATTCCCGGCGCCGAGCACCAGTGCAACCGACTGGCCGCGTTTGATCCGTTGCCCCGCAATCTCAATCTCGGCCAGCGCCACCCGGCTGGTGAACTGCACCGAGCTATCGAACCGCAGAAATTCGTGGGCCGCGTTCGCGGCCAGTTCCGGATGGCCGCGAAGTAAGTGCTGCTGATCTTCGTGCTCGATAAGAGCGAGCACAGCGTTGCCGATCTGATGGGTAGTTGTGGCTTGGCCGGCGTCAATGAGCAGCAGGAAATTGGCAAAGATCTCGTCCTCAGTGTACTCGTCACGCTTAAGCTGGTCGGTAATCACCCGGCTGAATGCGTCGGTACCGGTGCCAGCACGACGCGCATGCGCGCCTTCATCAAAGACATTGCGAAGGGCCGTAACCCTAGGGATCTCGCTGCGGGATAGTGTGTAGAACTCATGGAGCAGCCCCTGCCAGCTTTGCAGCAATGGCTTTCCGTGTCCGGGCACCCCTGCCAGCCGGGCCATGACCTCGCGCGTGAGTGGCTCAGAGTAGTCGTGGATGACATCCATCCGGCCGAGAGGAATCAGGGGATCGAGGAGTTCGTCTGTCAATTCCTCGATCACGGAGCGAATCTCGTGGATGATCGCGGGAGTGATGCCAGGTTTAATCAACTGGCGCAGGCGGGTGTGCCGGGGCGGCTCGTTGAACAGCATCATGTCGGATAACGCGTTCTTCAGCGTTGCCATCTCTGTTTGCGCCGTCGCCGGGAGCTGCTCGTAAAACGCTTCGACCCGAGCACCGGAGAGGCAAGCATCCTTTGACAGCCGGCGGATCTCCTCGTAGCCAACGACAATCCAACTGCGAAGCCATTTATCCCACAGGACCGGCCCGATTTCATGCAATTTCCGGTAGAGCACATACGGATCGGTCTCCCTTCGGAACAGGCTCGGATCACGCATGCAAACCATCCGATTTCAACGTGAGCATGGATTCAGGCCTCTGCACTGCCAAGCGACGCAGATGGGCAATATAGTTCTCAGCCAGCGCGGTGATCGTCTCCCGGCGGTGCAAATTGCGGCTATAGAACCAGTGCATACCGAGACCCTGCGTCCCGTGCGTGATGACCAGATCGATGAGGTGATGTCGCTTGAAATCGGTGGGTTGATGCTCATCCTCAAAGGCGAACGGAGACGTGCGAAAAAGCGAGTCGGGCCGTGACTGCCCTCCCCAGTTGTTGAGGCAGACCTGGGGCATTGCGACGAGCGCGGCGCCGTCGTTCAGAAGCCACTTGCCAACACCGTACGGAAGACCATCGTTCGGCAGACTGCGCACACGCTGTTTAACCTGACGCAGCACATCGCTCACGTCGAGTGTTCCGCCTCTCTCAAACAGCACCGGAACTGGTGTGGAGAACCAACCGACAGTGCGTGCGAGATTGAGTCCCGCGAACCCTGTCGCGCGGCCGGAGGAGAACAAATCGATTGCAACCGCCAGCTTGCCCGTCCACTGCAGCAGCGTCGCAGCCAGGGCGGCAAGGTACACCTCTGTAAATTGCGCACGCTGTTCGTGCAGCACGCTGTCCAGGAGTAAGTCCGCCTCGGCACTCTCGATCTTCACGGTCAAGGTCTCATCCGAACCGAGTTCGTACTCCCGCCCGGGATTGTCCAGGGGAATCGTGCCGTAGTCGCTCCATTGGTGTGCTCGCCACATCGCAACATCCGTCTCAAACTCTTTGGAGCGCGAGTAAGTAACTAGCCGCTCCGCCCACACTTTGAACGGCGTCGTCTTCCTGGGAAGCTGCGGAGATTGTCCGGCTGCGAGTTGCTCGTACACTGTTTGGATGTCGTCTAGCAGGAGCTGCATCGACCAAGTATCGGCCACAAAGTGATGGACGACGAGCAGGAACTGTTGCGGCTGCTGCGGCCGGCGATTGATTAGCACTGCATGCAAGAGTGGCGGCTCGACCGCGGTGATGCGACGGCGCGCTGCGGCACCGATTTCACGAAAGGCGTTTTCCTCGTCCGCCGCGTCCAGATGAGACAAATCAATCTCAGTGAAGCACTTGTTGTACCGCAGCTCTTCAACGGGAACGATTCTCTGGATGAGCTTGGTTTCGAGAATGAGCTGCGTGGCCAGCGCGTCGTGATGGGCGGCGACGTATTTGACGGCCTGCTGCAGCCACGAGGGATGCAAAGGCTGAATGGCTTCGAAGGCAGCGTCAATGGTGAATCTGTCGAGGTGTTGCGCCCACTGGCCCATGAACATGTGCTGGATCGGCGTGAGCGGCACCTGGCCTTCGGACTGTGACACCTGAGCCACCTGACCAGGCCCAATAGACAATCCGGCCGCCAGCTCCGCGATTGTCTGCCACTCGAACAGATCGGCGGCCGTCAAAGTCAGTCCGGCCTGCGCCGCCTGATCGACGACCCGCATTGCTGTCAACGACATGCCGCCCAGATCGAAAAAGTTGTCGTGGATGCCGACGCGCTCGAGCTTGAGCACGTCCGCCCACACTCGCCCCAGCACCTCCTCTGTCGGCGTACGTGGCGCCACGTACCGCAACGGAGCCGTCAATTCCGGCGCCGGCAGACGTTGCCGGTCTACTTTTCCGTTCGGGGTCAGCGGCAGTTCGCCCAGCACCACCCACGCCCCCGGAATCATGTAGTCCGGCACACGCCCCTTCAGGTGCTCGCGCAACTCCAGACTGTTGGGTTCCGCCGCTCCGGCGGCGGGCACCACATACGCGACCAACTGCTGCTCCTCATCGTGCTGCCGCGCTATGACCAGCG
>JBARMK010000003.1:0-13167 GCA_049802395.1 Candidatus Angelobacter sp. | reverse complement strand
GCTCCACGCTCACGCCATGCTCGCGCTCGATCTTCTGTGCCGCCTGCAACGCTCGCGGCACCGTAGCACCGTACGTAATCACCGTTAGATCGGTGCCTTCCTTCACGATGCGTGCTTTGCCAAACGGGATCATGTAATCGGGCCCTGGATATGGAGCGCGTCCAAACGTTTCACGATAGAGCCGCTTGTGCTCCAGGAACAATACGGGATCGTCGCTGCGGATGGCGGTCCGTAACAGCCCATTGGCATCCGGCGCGTTGGAAGGGAAGCAAACGCGCAGGCCGGGGATGTGGGTGAAAATGCTCTCGCCGCACTGCGAGTGATAGACCGCGCCGCCGGTCAGATATCCGCCAATGGCCACGCGAACCACCACCGGACAGGAAAAGTTCCCATTGGAGCGCCAGCGGATCACCGACAACTCATTGCGAATCTGATGGTACGCGGGCCAGATGTAATCAAAGAACTGGATTTCAACCACCGGTTTCAGGCCGCGGGTGGCCATGCCGACGGCGCGTCCCACAATGTTGGCTTCGGCCAGCGGGGAATTGAAGACGCGGTCGCCGCCAAACTCCATTTGCAGGCCCGACGTCAACTTGAAAACGCCGCCCTTGCCCTTGATCTGCTTCTGCTTCAGATACTCTTCGCGGCTGCAATCAGCCACGTCCTCGCCAAAGACCACAATGCGGTCATCGCGCCGCATCTCGTCTTTCAGGCAGACGTTGATCAGGTCCGCCATGGTTTTGTCCGCACCTTCCGGCTGAGGTTCTGAGGCCATGCGCCGCGGATCAAGATCTTCAGAATAAACATGCTTGTAAATGGAATCGCTTGAGGGAAACGCAGCCGCCAGTGCCTGATCGGCAGCGGCCTTGATCTCTTCATCTACAGATTTTTCCAGCTTGTTGATCCCGGCCTCATCCAGGATGTTTTCCCGCACCAGGAACATCTGCATGCGCGTAACCGGATCGCGCTTGGCATCTTTCTCCCGCTCTGCGTCCGGCCGATAAAGCTTTTCATTGTCGGAGAGCGAATGAGAATATGGCCGGATCACGTGTCCGTGAACCAGCGCCGGCCCTTTGCCGGAGCGGCAATATTCCACCGCGCGTTTGCACGCCGCATAGGATGCGATCGGGTCCGTGCCGTCGCATTCTTCCAGCAGCAGGTTGGGAAAATTGCTGACCAGCTTGGAAACGCTGCCGCCCGCCGTCTGCACCTCAACGGGAACGGAGATGGCGTAGCCGTTGTCTTCAATCAGAAACAGTACCGGCAGCTTCAAATTGCTGGCCGAGTTCATCGCCTCCCAGAATTCGCCTTCACTGGTGGTGCCGTCGCCGGCAGAGCAGTAGACAACCTCGTCACCCCGAAACGTCACGTCTTTGAACTGGCGATAGTCGCCATCATGCTTCTTAGCCGCTTCGGGATGCCGGCTGAAATAGCGACCAGCCTCAGCGCAACCCACGGCTTGCAGAAACTGCGTGCCGGTGGGAGAAGACTGGGTCACGATGTTGAGCTTTTTGTGGCCCCAATGCGAAGGCATCTGGCGTCCGCCGGATGCTGGGTCATCGGCAGCCCCCACCGCTTCCAGCAGCTGCTCATAGGGCGTCATGCCCAGAGCCAGACAGAGTGCGCGATCGCGATAATACGGGTAGAACCAGTCATAGCCCGGCTTGAGGTTCATGGCCGCAGCCACGGTGAGCGCTTCATGTCCTGCGCCGGAGATCTGGAAGAAGATTTTCTGCTGGTTTTTCAGCACGATCTCGCGGTCATCGAGCCGCCGGGAAAGGTACATGAGGCGGTAAATCTCCACCAGTTGATCGCGAGTGAGCCCTTCATAAGTCTTTCCGGTTTTTGCCGGCATATCCGCAACAGCGGAGGCGCTTTTTCTGGACTCAATTTTGGTTACGGCCATGGGTCTCCTGTATCGCTCGGGAAGGTGGTTGGTGTACTCGTGAAGTACATTCCATTTTAAATCCTAAGGTGTTTGCCGGGATATACTGAAAACGGATGATTCGCAAAAATCGGCCCATCCCCGGCCACACCGCCAAGCTTCTTATATTTGATCTCGATGGCACACTGGTGGATTCCCGCGAAGACCTGGCAAACGCGGTGAATGCCATGCTGCGTCAGTATAAGAAGCCTGAACTGCCGCAGGAGGTCATTGCCAGTTATATCGGCAATGGCGCGCCCATGCTGGTGCGGCGTTCGCTGGGCGATCCCGACGACGAAAACTTCGTCCAGGACGCGGTGCTCTATTTCATGGCGTGGTATCGCGAGCACAAACTCGATAACACGTATGTTTATGACGGCATCAGGGAGTCACTCGACGCCATTCAGAAGAGCCGCAACGGCGAGCCGCTGAAAATGGCTGTGCTCAGCAACAAGCCGGTTGGGCCTTCCCGCGCCATCGTGGAAGCGCTCGGCCTGGGACCATACTTCTTCCAGATCTATGGTGGCAACAGCTTTCACACCAAAAAGCCTGACCCGGCCGGCGTGGAGGCGTTGCTGGAAGAAGCAGGCGCCCAGCCGGAGGAGACCGTGATCATCGGCGACTCCGACATTGATATTCTTACTGCCCGCAATGCTGGAATCTATTCCGTGGGCGTGACCTATGGCCTGGCGCCCCACACCCTGGAAGACGCACCGCCCGATGTACTGATCGATCATCCGCACGAACTGGCTTCAGTGTTGGGACAGAGAGAGCAGTGCAGGCTGGAGTTTGAGGCGAAATAAGAAAGGTTTTTAATTCAAATTTGAAATTCAAATTTGAGATCTGCTGTCCCTCATCGTTTTGTTTTCTTGGCGAACCTGGCCAGCTCTTTTCTGCGCTCTTCGGCACGAATAACTACATCGCCCGGGTCCCGGAGTTCCTTCTCCCGTGCCTGCCGTACCTTGCCGTAACGGTTCCAGTCCTTCAGCTCAGTGCTATGTAGGGTTTCCAGCAACTCCTCATTGATCTCAGCTTGCAGCTCTTGCGTGTATCCCTGGTACATGGTCATGAACTTGGATTTAAAAGGGCCGATTTCCTGCAAAGTCCGGCAATGCGCCACAATGTTCGCAAATGAGAGGTTGAGGCGGTAGAGAGTGTGATAAATGCGGAGTTTTTTGGTAACGTCGAGTACAGCCATGCTGCCTCCTTTGGTGGGCGGTTTTGGTCAGGGCTGCGTCAGTGTTTACCCACCGGCGCAGCCCGCTTTTTAAACTTATAGGCCGAACAAATAGAGAAAGCAATAGAAAAACGAAAATATTTTCGACTACTTGGGCAGCGATTTTTGGAGTTCGCTTAACTTTATAAAGTGGATATCCAGAGCGTGTCCCGAACCGACGGAAGAGTTTATATGGTTAAGCCCGCAGAACTCACTGCCCCAGGATCGATGTCCTCGCGTGAATGTAAGCATCGATTACTCTTTCCAGCGTCCCTTGCGCTTGCAGAATGTACTCTACTGCATCGCGCGCGGCCCCATGTCCGCCGGACGAAGCGGTTTCATGATGCGCCATCGCCTTCACCTGCGGACGTGCGTTGGCGACGGCAATCGCCAACCCGCAGCGGCGCATGATCGGCAAGTCGATCACGTCATCGCCCACGTAGGCAATTTGCTCTTCGTGAAAACCACTTTCCGCCAGGATATTGTCGAGCACATCTGACTTGTTCTGGGCGCCCTGATAGAGGAAGTCAATCTTGAGGTCGCGCGCCCGCAAGGCCACCGTTTCCGAGATGCGTTTGGTCACCATGCCGGCCTTCAGCCCGCCGAGCCGGGCCAGCGAAATGGCTGTGCCGTCATGCGCGTTGAAGCCCTTGGCTTCAATCATGTTCTGGCTGATGATGCCGAAACCGGGCAGGTCAGCGTGTTTTTGCGCGTGCGCGTCTGTGCTGCGCGGCGCCGCTGCAGGAGCAGGGAACAGCCAGATGGATCCGTCGGTGAGGACTCCGTCAACATCAAAGAGAACAACTTTGATTTTCTTAGCGCGCTCACATGAATCGGTCATTGGAAAAATTGTATTGGTACTTGGCTCATGCTTTTAGCCTTTAACCACCACGCAGTCACCCACGAGACAAAGCTAAAGGCTAGAGCTAATGGCTAAAAGTTGTATTACACCATCTGCGTTCCCCACAAATCATGCAGATGAATCACTCCCTCTACCGTGCCATCGCTGCGGGTCACCACCAGTGAAGTGATCTTTTTCTCTTCCATAATGTTTAACGCTGAGGTGGCAAACTCGTCGGGCAGAATGGTCTTGGGATTGGGGGTCAGGCAGTCGGCAGCAGTCAGGTTGAGCACGTCCTGACGCTTCTGCAGCAAGCGGCGCAGATCGCCATCGCTGATGACGCCCAGCAGCTTGCCATTTTCAACTACCGTTGTAATGCCCAGCCCCTTGCGCGACATCTCATAAATTACATCCACCATTTTGGTCGTCCGCGTGACCCGCGGCACCGCGTCACCGCTATGCATCAACTGGGCAACGCGCGCCAGCTTCTTGCCCAACTTGCCTCCGGGATGCAGGTCGGCAAAGTCTTCCGCTTTGAAGCCCCGTTTCTCTGACAGCGCGACCGCAAGCGCGTCCCCCAGAGCCAGCATGGCTGTGGTCGATGCCGTGGGCGCCAGCCCCAGCGAGCAGGCCTCCTGGTCAATGGAACAATCGAGTGCGATGTCAGCCGCCTGGGCTAGCGTGGACCTCTTGAGTAAAGGTTGCTTGTGCGGATTCGACGCGTAGAGTTTGTCGCCCGTGATCGTAATCAGCTTGCTGCCGATACGCCGCATAGTTACCAGCAGTTGCAGTATCTCTTCCGTCTCGCCGCTGGAGGAAAGCGCCAGCACCACATCGCCGCGCACCAGCATGCCCAGATCCCCGTGGACGGCCTCCGCCGGATGCAGATACAGCGCTGGCGTGCCGGTGGAACTGAATGTGGCAGCGATCTTGCGCGCGATGATCCCGCTCTTGCCCATGCCGGTCACCACCACGCGCCCACCGCAGGAGTGCAGGCAGTCAACCGCGCATTCAAAATCCTGCGCCATGGGCCCGGCAATACGCTCCGCCAGCGCGTGCAGCGCTGCGGCTTCAATTCGCACTACATTGGCGCCGGTCGATTTCACTCGAGAATAATACTAGCAGAGTGAAAAATCGCCAGTGGAGTCAAATAGCGGATAGTTGCTAAACGTCAAACACCCGATACGGGCATGGAGGGTTTTGCGCCATAAGCAATGACAACGCAACGTTATGCACCGGCACGCCGCCAATGGTTTTGCCATCGGGTTTCCCATGGTGGGCATGACCATGGAAAGCGATCGCCGCCTGGTGGCGGTCTATCACTTCCGCCAGACGGGAACTGCCCAGGTACGGAAAAATTTCGGCGCGTTCGCCTTCCACCGTTTCGCAGATCGGCGCATAGTGTGTGACAATTACGATCTTTTGCGTGCGCAGCATGGTGAGCGCGCGTTCCAGTTTGAGCGTTTCGTCCAGCCCCGCCTGCACAAAGGCTTTAACTTCTTTTTCACCGAAAGCGGTCAGCATGCCACGACCAAAGCCGCCCAAAAACCCCTTAGCACCGGCAAATCCGATTCCATCGCGCTCATAGCTGCTGCCATCCAGGATCTTGATGCCCTCCGCGGTCATCATTTTTATCAGCTCTTGTTCCTGGCCGCTTTCATAGTCATGGTTGCCCAGCACCGCGATAATGGGGATGCGCAGCCGTACGAGCGCGTTCAGCAAGGAATGCATCTCTTCTGGTTTGCCATAGTTGGTCAGATCGCCGGCAATTACCAGTACATCGGCTTCCTCGCGCACCCGCGCCAGCGGATCGCGAATCCGGTCATAGCTCTGAGGACTGAAATGTAAGTCTGCTGTGGCTGCTATTCTCATAAGGTTGGATCGCGAAGCTCAGGCCGGCAAAACAATTAGGCCGCCTCTTCCGTCCGGCGGTGGATGGCTTCCGCTTTTTCCCGCTGTTCCTCCAGGATGTTTCGCTTACCCCACTCAGTCACGTCGATGGCGAACATCTTGTCATCGATCAGGCTGCCGCGGAAATCAATACCCTTGTTAGGATGCGCAAGTTCCACAGTGAAGCGGTGCAGCAACTCGTCCCATATTTCGCGGGGAACATAATCTGAATTTGCCGGGTAAATATAGTGGTAAAGCACCAGGGACCAGAGCAGCATCTCCCAGTGCTCCCCGACCAGGCTCATCATGCGCTGCCAATCGATCTTGCCACGCGTGCCATAAATCACATGGCAGATGTCCGCGCCATCAAAGCGCTCACGCCGCGTCACAAAAATCTTTGAGGCGATCAGCTCTTCCGGGGCCAGCACCCGCACCGACATTCCGAACATCTGGGAGCGGCTGGCGTGCCTGATCCACGAATAATCCACGCGCAGCACGGCATTACTCATACCGGTGATCAGGTCAACAAAGTAGCCATCGCGCTTGGCCTTGGCCAGCCAGATCGGGTCCCGGATCTCAGTCTCAAAGCCGTCTTGCTCCAGAAGTTTGAGCGCGCGTCCCACTTCTGATGCGGGCAGAAACAAGTCAAGGTCCTTGGTGTCGCGCCAGATCCCGGTGTGTTCATGCAGCGCGAAAGCGCCGGAGATCACAAAAGGCACGTTGTTGCGCTCCATTAACTCGATCACTTCTCGGAACATCGATTCTTGTTCCTGGGGAAATACCGGTGGGTTTGAGGAGCTTACCGGCAGCGACTTATCCAGGTCGTCTGACATCCCGAATTAGATGGTAGATTGGCCCTCTCTAGTTGTTGAACTACACTGGAAAATGGACATCCGCATGGTGCAGGGCTGGGTCGACATGGCCCCGCCTGCGCATCTATATATCAGATATCCAGTGTTTTGCAGGAGGCAGGCATGACCAGGCAAGAATCAGTGATCGAGGTTGAAGGCCGCCAGATCAAGCTTTCCAACCTGGAGAAAGTTCTTTATCCCAAAGCCGGTTTCACTAAGGGCCAGGTGATTGACTATTACGTTCGCATTGCGCCAGTCTTGCTTCCGCACCTTGCCGAGCGTCCGCTCACGCTCAAGCGCTATCCCAACGGCGTAGAGGGAATGCATTTTTACGAAAAGAATTGTCCTACGTACCGTCCGCCGTGGATGAAGACGGCTAAAGTGTGGAGCGAAGGCAACAACCGTTTCATGGATTACTGCGTGGCTGCCGATCTACCCACGCTGGTGTGGCTGGCTAACCTGGCCGATCTTGAACTGCATACCTCGCTTTCGCGGGCGTCGGAAATGCAGCGCCCGACAGTGATTGCCTTCGATCTTGATCCCGGCGCGCCTGCCACCATCGCCGAGTGCTGTCAGATAGCGCTGTGGGTGCGCGAGATTTTTGCGCGCTTCGGCTTGGAATCTTTTCCCAAGACTTCCGGCTCCAAAGGGCTGCAAGTTTACGTTCCGCTCAACACCCGAGTGACGTATGAACAAACCAAGCCTTTTGCTAAAGCCATTGCCCGTCTGCTGGAAGCAGAGCATCCTGAGCAGGTCGTTTCCGATATAAAAAAGGTACTGCGCGTGAACAAGGTCTTTGTCGATTGGAGCCAGAACGACGATTACAAGACGACGGTCTCTGTCTATTCACTCCGCGCACGGGAACTGCCTACGGTCTCAACGCCAGTCACCTGGCAGGAAGTGGAGAACTGCCTCAAGAAGGGAGATCCTGAGTTGCTGATCTTCACCTCCGACGAGGTAGTGAAACGGGTAGAGAAGTTCGGCGATCTTTTTGCTCCCGTGCTCAAGCTCAAACAGAAGCTACCCGCGCTGCAGACGCTCGAACAGCCTGAAACATACATCAAGGAACCTGCACGCTCGGCGAAGGCCAGGAGCCCATCTTCCCAGCCAAAGCGGAAAACGGCATCCAGTTCGCGCAAGCCTAAAGCCAGGGCGCTCTGAATCTGCATGTAACGACGCTGCAGTTACCTAAGTGATAGCCGGCTTTTGCCCGCGGAGACGTTTGGCCAATGGCCATGTTCCTGCCCGAAACATACTTCATTCCAGAGCTCAAGGGCATCAAAATAGGGGCATGGCAGAGCAGGGCTTCCAATTCGCTTCGCGGCTGCGTAATCTGACCACAGAGCTGCGCACCCTGGAGCGCGAGCTAAAGTCCGGCGTGGTCTCTGATGCTCCTTTGCTGCAGGAATTCCGGCACGCCGTAGACGATATACGCATGGCTGCCTGGACCGCCAGCGAGTTGCATAACGCGCGCGATGAACGCAAACAGGCTCTGGCTTCATTCCTGGCTGCGGAACGAATTCGTCGTTTCGCCGAGATGATTCGCGACCTCACGCTCGATCTGGAGCATCAGGACCTTACCTGGGAGAGCGGAGGCATTCAGCCCCTGTTCGATTCCGTGGCCGTTCTGCAGTCTCGCCTGGACCGCCTTATACGGGAGCATCGGGCGGCCTTCCGCAACCTCAAAGACGAGCAGGGGTAACGGCTATTTCGTCAACCCGCGAATCTTTCTGCGCCTGGGTTTCACCGAGCCATCGCATGTATGGCTTCGTTCGACTAATTTGAGAACCTTTGCCCGCGGACTTGCTCCTACAAAGCTCTGGCATCTCTCGCAGTAAGAGACAATGAGAGACGGATGCGTCGACATGGGCGAACGGGTGAACGCCATTGCCAAAACTCTTACAAGTTGGATTTTCGACAAGCGTATCCGCAAACCTGTCTCTGAAGAAGCGCCATCTTGTGCCATTTTAATGGCATAACATCCGGGGCGCAGGGGGATTGGGAAAGCGCAGTCTTGAAGGCGTGATTGAACCACCGCCGGTCTCAGGGTAGCGCGGCTGCTGGAACGGACGTTTCTTTTGCTTCGCGATGCTGACTCTCCGCAAGACTATTGAGGGCAGCCGTTATGCCTCCGGCCTTATGTGGGACGTCCGCCAGATGCAACCCCATCTCCACGCCACTCAACGTCCCGGCCAGCATGAGATCGTTGAAGTATCCCAGATGCCCAATGCGAAAGACTTTGCCCGACAATTTGGCGAGCCCGGTACCCAATGACATGTCAAAGCTTTCCAGAATGGTTTCACGCAATTTGTCGGCGTCGTGCCCCTGCGGCATAAGCACCGCCGTAAGCGAGCTGGAATATTCCTTCGGCTCTTCGCACCATACCTCGAGCCCCCATGCCCGTATGGCCGCGCGCGTGGCTTCTGCATGCCGATCATGCCGGCGAAATACGTTGCTGAGCCCTTCTTCATGCAACATCAGCAATGCTTCGCGCAGCCCCCAAAGCAAATTCGTCGCCGGCGTATATGGAAAAAACCCGGAACGATTCGGCTTGAGCATCTCCTGCCAGTCCCAGTAATAGCGTGACATCCCGCCAGTCTTGTTTGCGGCCAGCGCTTTTTCTGAAACAGCGTTAAAGCTCAGTCCCGGCGGCAGCATCAGTCCTTTTTGCGAACCGCCAACCGTTACATCCACGCCCCACTCGTCGTGGCGATAGTCAATCGAAACTAGTGAAGAGATCGTATCCACCATCAGCAGCGCCGGGTGAGCGGCGCGGTCCATCGCTTTTCGAATCTCGGAAATGCGGCTGACAGCGCCCGTGGAAGTCTCATTGTGGACCACCATCACCGCCTTGATCGCCTGGTGCTTGTCCTCTTTGAGCTTTTGCTCCGCATCTTCGGGGGGCGCGCCGCGACGCCAATTCCCCGGTACATAATCCACATGCAACCCGTGTCGCAGAGCGATGTCGCGCCACAAATTGGAAAAATGCCCGGTCTCAAACATCAGCACCCGGTCGCCAGGCGAAAGGGTGTTCACAATCGCCGCTTCCCATGCGCCCGAGCCTGAACTTGGATACATGATCACCGGACTCTTTGTCTTGAAGATGGATTTCAGTCCTTCCAGTACCTCAGAGCCCAGCGTGGCAAACTCCGGCCCACGATGGTCGATCACAGGCCGGTCCATGGCGCGCAGAACGCGGTCAGGGACATTGGTTGGTCCGGGAATCTGGAGAAAGTGTCGGCCGGTATGGATCATGAGTGTCGCTCCGCGTGATCAGTGTAAAACACTTGGCGGCGAATGAGTACCGAGGGCAGGCTTCTTTCCGGATCAGTATCATCCGTGCTCATCAAATGGTTATTGTGGTTGCTTTTCTCCGCGCCTCCGTGGCGAGAACTTCTTCAAAGCCCCTGCACAATTCTCTGCAGTTTCTTCGCAATTTCCTCCGGATCGCCCGTCGGCTCGAATTTCACCGGATCGCCGATTCTTACCTGCACGGCGTGTGGCGGAGCATAATGTTTCTGGGCGATCTTGAACGGAAACAGCCCGTCAATACGCATCGGAATCACCGGCAAATTCAGCTGTGTTGCCAGCAGCCCGATCCCGCTGCGGAACGGCGACATTTCACCGTCCTGGGTGCGCCGGCCTTCCGGGAAGATCACCACGCTGTAGCCTCGGTCGGCCAGTTCACCGGCATAGCGAAAGCTTTCGCGATATTTCGCCCGTTGCGGCAGCGAAAAGACATTGAATAGCGCCGCAATCAGCGCGTATTGCAGTTGCTCCGACCAGCGCTTAAGGAAAAACCATTCTTTCGGCGGGTAGCGCATGCTGCGTAGCTGTTCGCCCTGCATGGCCACGCCCAGGCGGTTACGTAGTCGCGTCGGGAGGGCAGCCATCAGGAAGCCAATATCAATTTGAGCGATGTGGTTGGAGATGATCAGTGCCGGCCCGCGAAAACCCTTTAGCCGTTCGCGGCCGGTAACCTTGGGCCGCGCCATGACCATGATGTAGGGCAAAGTAAATGCGTGGTAGACCGCCACGCGTATCCAGCGCACCAACCAATTTTGCGTCCAGCGGGAGTACGGGTAGTCCGTTTTTTTTGCCTCCGGCGCAGCCTTCTTGAGAAGATTTTCCAGATCGGCCACAGTGTTTACCTGGGAAAATTCTCGGTCTCCTAGATCAACCTGGTAGCGGCTTTCAACCGCTGACATCAGCTCCACACGCTCCAGCGAGCTTAGGTTCAAATCATTTTCCAAATGGGCGCCAGGTTTGAGTTCCACTAGCCGGCCGGCAATGTTGCCCACTAATTCCTCCAGCGTTCCCCTAGGTGTACTCTTATTTTCCGAGCCGGAGCCTGCCGGCCCGATGCTTGCCGCGGCTGCCCCTGCCGCTTTGCCGTTAACTTGCATTTCCGCCGCGCGCCGGATCACCTCCAGCTTTGGCTTTTGCGTTGATGTGCGAGGGAAATCATCGTCCGGCCACACCAGCCAGTTGCGTATCTTCTGGAAATCCGCCAGCGACAGGTTTGCGTTTGCGATCGCCATCTTTCCCGAATCGCCATTGTTCAGCAGCAGCACTGCGCAGGCTTCTGCATTGTCGCCTTTCGCCACACCCACCACCACGCAGTCGCGCACCTGGGGCTGTTTGCGCAGCGCATGCTCTAGATCTTCGGGGTAAACTTTCAGACCCGCCGGCGTGACTATCACGTTCTTGCTTCGGCCCATAAAGTAAAGGTTTCCCTCCTCGTCCATCGCGCCGAGATCGCCGGTGCGAAACCAGCCTTCTTCGCCCGTGACCGGCTTCCGCTCCTTGCCTTGCCAGTACTGCCGCGCCACATTCTCTCCGCGCACCATTATTTCTCCGGTTTCCGGATCAAGCTTCATCTCGCGGCCCGGGAGGACCTTGCCAATCGACCTGCGGCCAACCTTAAAGGGATGGTTGAGGCTGATCAGGGAGCTGGTTTCGGTCAGCCCGTAGCCTTGCACCACCGCATAGCCGAGCCGATGCCAGAATTCTTCAGTGTTCTGGTCAAGCGCTGCGCCTCCGGAAATGATCGCCCAAAATTTCCAGCCAAAACGCAGGCGAATCTTGCGGAACCTCCACCAACGCTTTAAGAAGTGCTCCTGCTCGGCGCGATCGAAATTCTTCTCGATCACCCCGCCCAGGTCGCCTCGGATCTTATTCTTCAACGACTCCACCACGCGTGGCACGGCCACCAGCACCGAGATTCGTTCGTGCTTGATGGTGGTGATGATGTCGCTTGGTTTGAAGCTGTCCTGGAAATGTACCGTGCCGCCGAGCAAGGCCGGAATAAACATTCCCATAAACTGCCCAAAGACGTGGCTGAGCGGCAGCAGCTCAAGAAAACGTATGGGATGAAATAACCGCTCGGATCTGCGGTACTTGGGAAACTCTCGCTCAATAGGATCAACGCTTGCCAGAATATTGGCGTGTGTGAGCATAACGCCGCGTGGCTCCGCCGTGGTGCCGGAGGTGAAGACGATTTGAGCAACGTCATCGCGGCTGATCTCCTCCGGCGCAAAGGGCTCCGCAGAACGGTGGGCGAGAGTGTGGCTCAGATCTTCAAGCTCAAGATGAGGCCTGTCTGTTATTTGGTGTGTCAATGCGCTGGAACAGACGATCAGCTTAGCGTCTACGTCCGCGGCAACGCGCCGGGCAAAATCCGGCCCGGCAATGCGGTCCATGGGGACGGCCACAGCGCCGCTGAGCATGTAGCCGAAGAATGCTGCTACCCATTCCCCACAGTTATCGCCCCAAAGCATCACGCGGTCGCCCTTGCCGATGCCTTGCGCTTCCAACTCTCGGGCAAAACGAAACGAGAGCTCGCTTACTTGACGGTAACTCCAGTGCAGGGTTCGGAATCCGCGGCGATGGACATAGGCAATCTCGTCCTTTCGCGCCAGGTGCAACTGCGGATAATCGGCTAGGGTCTGCGGCATCTGTCTCTAAAATACCGATTCGTGCTGGAGGACGCAAAGCGGCAAAGCGCGACAAAAGGGCAGCTCTTGTTTGAAATCCCGACCCTGAGCTTGTTGAATGTGAGGGAACCCTATGGCGCCGAAGAAAGAACTATGCTTCAGAACTCAAAATGGACCATTTTGAGTCGCGTTTAAACGTGTTCTTCGTGGGATTGTCAATGTCGATAGGGATCCCTGGCTGCGCCTCGGGACTTCGGAAAAGGCTACGTAGAGTAATCCGCGTTGATCCGCACATACTCCGCCGTCAAATCGCAAGAGAGGAATTCCAGGCTCGCGGTTCCGGCGCCCAGAGCAATCCTTATCTCATACGCTGGCTCTGACATGTAGCGGTGCGCGCTTTCGTGATCAAATGAGCAAGCCGCGCCATGACGACAAATCTGCTGGTCGCCCAGAAATATACCGATGCGCCCAGGATCAATCTTGACCCCGGAATAGCCGATCGCCGCCAG
>JBARMK010000002.1:0-8941 GCA_049802395.1 Candidatus Angelobacter sp. | reverse complement strand
GTCGACGGATACTCTCTATGTTTTTTATAGGTCTGTTCCTCTTCGCCATGGCGGAGATGAACGCCTCGGCCCAAACCGCTGTTGCACCCGTCGCTAACCCCTGCCCGCGTTTGGCAGCAGGTAGCGTTGTGCATAACCCTCCCAGCCTCTTCAGCCAAAAGGGAGTTCTTCTAGTTAACTTCTCTTACCAGACCACCACCGATGCCGATGGCCGGACTCTGTTCTGCTTCATGACTCCCGACGGCAAGGAAAACCCAACTCTGCATGTGCGTCCGGGCGATCACCTGATTGTGAACGTGACCAATAATGTTCCGGCTTCTGTTGGAATGACGATGGCAATGTCCAGCGCCGATCAATGCGGCGATTCCATCATGACCGCAACCTCGATGAACATCCACTATCACGGAACCAACACTTCTCCGATCTGCCATCAGGACGAGGTAATTCATACGGTCATCAACTCCGGCCAGAGCTTTCAATACAACCTGGCCTTTCCTACTGACGAGCCGCCGGGACTCTACTGGTATCATCCGCACATTCACGGAATTGCCGAAGGCGCCGTGCTCGGCGGAGCTTCCGGAGCCATTGTGGTCGAAGGCCTGGAGAATCTTCAACCCGCAGTAGCCGGTTTGCGGCAGCGGATTCTGGTGCTTCGCGACCAGATCGTCGCCGGCGGTCTTGCCCCGGGCGGTGCTGTGCCGTCGTGGGACTTGACGTTGAATAACATTCCCATCGCATATCCCGCTCTTACGCCAGCCATCATCCGTATGCGGAACGGTGAAAGCCAGCTATGGCGGTTCACCAATTCATCGGCAGATAGCCTTGTTGACCTGCAAGTACTTTTTGATGGCGTGCCACAGAACCTTCAGATCGTTGGCCTGGACGGCGTGCCCACAGGATCGCAAGACGGTACGCGGCAGGGAACTATTGTGCCGGCCAAGCACATTCTGGTTCCGACAGCAGGCCGTGCAGAGTTCATCGTTGCTGCGCCTTCCTCAACGGTAAAGAACGCCGTCTTCATGACCCGCAGTGTTGACACCGGTCCGACAGGTGATAACGACACGCAGCGCAAGCTGGCCACAATCCAGACCGTGGGCTCGGACAACAACAATGACGGTGACAGCGTTGTGCCTGCCGTAAACGCGGCACCCGGAGTCCAGCGTTTCGAGGGGCTTAAGACCGCCGCGGTCAATGCCAAGCGGAAGCTCTACTTCTCTGAAGTGATCTCCGATCCCAGCAACCCGCTCAGCCCCACGAATTTTTACATCACAGTGGACGGGGCGACGCCGACTCTGTTCGATCCATCCAATCCGCCGGCCGTGGTTACCACACAAGGTTCGGTGGAAGACTGGACGATTGAAAACCGTGCAACCGAGAACCATGAATTCCACTTCCATCAGATCCATTTCCTGGTGCTCTCGCAAAACAACTTCCAGATCAACGGAAGCCAGCCCCAAGCGGACCTGCAGGGCCAGTTCGCCGACATGATCCAGATTCCATACTGGGATGGAAACCCTAAACATCCGTACCCGAGTGTGAAACTGCGCATGGATTTCCGCGGACCGGACATCGGAGACTTTGTCTATCACTGTCACATTCTGGGACACGAGGACAACGGCATGATGGCGGTGATCCGCGTTCTGCCCGCTGCCACTTCAAAACAGTCAACCGCAACGCCGAAAGCAACTGCTTCAAACCAGACGACCGATTCGAATAGCGCGCCGGTCCTTGTCAGGACCTCCGCTCCCGAGCCGGTTGATGGCATGACAATGTTCAATTGGACGGAAATGGACATGTTGAAGTAACCAGCTTTCATCCAAGCGTTGTTGTTGAGAGCACTGATTTCTTTTCGCGGCTTCAAGGAAACTTGAAGCCGCATTTTTTCAGCAATTCTGCGGCAGAATGAAGCCGTGCTCCAATCTTATCCTCGTACTTGATGGTGCTCGGCTGTTGAAGTCGGCAGGTACGATGAGCTGATGGCGAAGCGGGGTCAACACTCGGAGTTGTATGGCATTCAGGCTGCAGCGCACCGCTAAGCCTGGTCATAGATCGTCGAAGGCGCTATAGCCAGCCCTTCATTCGGGCAATGCGAGCAGCTTCCACGCGATTGCCCGCGCCTAACTTGCTGATCGCTTCAGATAAGTAGTTGCGCACGGTGCCTTCTGAAAGATGAAGGCTGGCGGCAATCTCGGCGCTGGTAGAGCCGTCGGCGGCGTGACGCAGCACCTGACGTTCGCGATCGCTCAGCGGATCAGCTTCAGTCCATGCTTCCGTGGCAAGTTCAGGATCGATCACCCGACGCCCGGAATGAACCCGGCGAATGGCATCGGCCAGCGCTGCCGCGGGAGAATCTTTCAGCAAATAGCCTGATGCACCGGCCTCCAACGCACGGCGGAGATAGCCGGCACGCGCAAAAGTGGTAAGTATGATCACCCGTGACGCGATGCTCTGCCGCTTCAGCTCGGCCGCCACTTCCAGGCCGCTCATTTCCGGCATTTCAATGTCCGTCAGCAGAAGATCAGGCTTCTGTTGCAGTGTGAGTTGCAGCGCCTCCTTCCCATTGCGCGCCTGGCCCACAACGCGAATGTCATGCTCAATCTCAAGCAGCGCCGCCAGCGCTCCCAGCACCATGCTCTGATCTTCGGCAATAACCACGCGGATGGTCATAAGGAGTTGCCGTTCTTCAATGGCAGTGTGATCACCAGCCGCGTGCCTGCCGATGTTTCCCGTTGCAGCGTGCCACCAAGCGCCTCAACGCGGTGGCGCATCCCGGTAAGTCCGGTGCCTTCAGGTGACATGCGTCCACAACCATCATCTTTGATTTCCATTTCGCAGCCGCCCTCAATAGAACGCAGACGCAGATCGCAGGAACGCGCCTGGGAATGGCGAATCACATTTGTCACCGCTTCTCGCAGAGCCAGCGCCAGAACGCCTTCATGCGAAGGCGGCATTGCAGCAGGCGCAAAGCGGCATTCCACTTTCACTCCGGCGGCTTGCAGCGTGGCGGTCGCCTGGGCCGCCTCGGCCTGTAAGCTCAGCGCCTGGTAGCCGCGGACGGTGCTCCTCACCTGCGCCAGTGCATCGCGCGAAATGCGTTCCACTTCTTTGATCTCTCGCGCTGCGCGCGCTGGGTCTTTTTCCGCCAGCTTGGCCGCGAGCTCCGATTTCAACACAATCACTGAAAGCGTGTGTCCGAGCACGTCATGCAGGTCGCGGGCAATACGCTCGCGCTCCGCCACCTTGGCCAGGTGCTCCACCTCTTCCTGCGCCATCAGCAGCTTTCTGTTGTCGCGCTCGCGCTGCCGGTAGTGAATATTGATGGCGCCGATCAGGAGCGAAAACACAGATCCGGGAATCCAGAAATACGGCGGCAGATGAAAGATCCAGGTTTCCACCGCAATGAGCACCAGCATGAGCGGCAAAATGCGGATGGTAAATGACGGTTCCCCGGTTGAGGCGATAAACGCCGCTGCGTAAACAAAATAGACTGAAGCGCCGGGATTGGAAGGCGAAGAAATCACGCCGAGAAGGGTTATCGCGCCCACGATCCAGAGAAGTTTCTTGCCCTTGATCCAGTAGCCCCAGAAATACAGCACTAAAAATACGGCCATACCCAGGGTGGTGAGCGCCCAGAATCTGCCCGACCTCTGGCCGCTCATGTAACCGTAGAACGGCACGCTGGTCAGATAGACGAGCCATGCGTAAGGTGTCCAGCCAATATCTTTATTTTTGGGCAGCAGGC
Source organism: Candidatus Angelobacter sp. (assembly GCA_049802395.1). Classification (GTDB taxonomy): domain Bacteria; phylum Acidobacteriota; class Terriglobia; order Terriglobales; family Acidobacteriaceae; genus Angelobacter. The sequence goes on along the minus strand of JBARMK010000002.1, from coordinate 5,199 downwards.
GCATATTTTTGAGTGGCAGTTGTGGTAACCGTTTTTACGGGTTGATGCTGACATCATCGCGCTGGAAACCGCGGCGCGCAAGCAAAAGAAATACCAGGGTAAAGGCCGTCAGCGCCGCCACATGCGGCCATGCGCGACCCGACCCGCCAAACCCCACTTGCTGCAGCGCAAGCTGAGCCAGATGATATGGAGGCAGAAACGGCGCCGCATTTTGCAGCACTTTAGGCAATAACGGCAACGGCAACCACAACCCGGAGCAGAAAGCCATTGGCAGGAAGAGAATATTGACGATTGCAGGGGCCGAATTGGGCGCGACGTAACATCCAATCGCCAGACCCAGGGCGCAGAAGGGGATCGTCCCGGCAATCATAATGGCCGCCAGTTGGATGAACTTCATAAACGAGAGGTGCACGCCACCGAATGCCGTTCCCAGCACAAAAAGGGACGTGACCACGATTGCGGCGAACATCATGCTCATGAACGCCTTTGCTGCCAGATAAGCCAGCGGCGGCATAGGACTGGCGCGCTTGACCTGCAACCATCCATAGCCGCGTTCCATAGCCACGCCGGCGGCAAAACCGAACAATGATGCCCCCATCACACCGAATGTGGCGTAAGTTGCAAGCATGTATGTGGAAACGCTGACACCTCGGAAATCTTGTCTTCCGCCGAACACAATCCCGAACATTACATAGAAGAGCAGCGGAAAAGTAAGTGTGGGAATCACATACGCGGGCTGACGCAAGGTCTTAAGAAATTCATACTTAGCCTCCGTCCGGTAGATGCGAAACGTCCTGGTGACTGAAGATTGCGGCGCTGCTGCTGCATAACTGCTCATGCTGTTACCTCCTGGTGCTTTTCCTGGTTGCCGGTCTCAACGATCTTCAGAAACGCCTCTTCCAGCGTGCTGTTGGAGACTTCCAGCCCGGACAAATTGGGATCGCGCGAGAACAGCTCACGGAGTACCGGCTCCACGTGCGAAGTCCGTATCTCTACCCGGCTTTCGTCCTCGATAGGGTCTTGCGCGTTGTGCATTTGTTGAGAGGCGCTGCTGACCTGTGGAATGGTTTCGATTTCCGAAAGATGCAGGCGCGTGGAGCAACGGATCTTGCGCTGCGCGGTGCGTGCCTTGATCTCTGTGGAAGTACCTTCCGCAACGATGGTTCCGTGATTCAGCACCACCACGCGGTCAGCCAGAGCATCAACCTCTTCCAGATAATGTGTTGTCAAAACCACGGTGCGGCCTTGCTGAACCAGCCGGCGGATTTGCTGCCAGATCAGATGGCGTGTGCCGATATCGAGGCCCACCGTCGGCTCATCGAGAAAGAGGAGATCGGGATTGCCGCAAACTGCCAGAGCGAAAAGCACACGCTGCTTTTGCCCGCCGGAGAGCGCGCTGAACAGCCGGTCTTCCATACCTTCCAGGCCGGCCACCTCCAGAGTGGTCTGCAATGAAAGTGAAGCGTTGTAATAGCTGCGGAACAAATTGATGTGCTCTTTCACCCTCAGTGTTTCCGGCACCTTGGCCACCTGGAGCATCGCGCCTACGCGCTCGCGTGCAGACGCCTTGCGCGGATCATTTCCAAAGACTGCGACCTGGCCAGACAACGGCTTTGACAGTCCCAGTAAGAGCCGGACTGCCGTGGTCTTGCCGGCGCCGTTCGGCCCGAGCACAGCGAGCAATTCGCCTGCCCGAACATTCAGGCTGACATCGCGCAGCGCGGTGATTTCGCCGTATTTCTTCGTGACTCCGCTCAGCGAAGCAACAACTTGTCTGTCGTCTGCCATTGCAATATCTCCTTGTTGCAGTTTTTTCAGGGTTAGTCGAGCCGCACGCTGTCGATCATCAGTCTGAAGGGGCCAGCATCAGCCCACGCGCCGAAGAAGATTCCCATCACGTCGTGACCGTCGGTCTCAAAAGCGGAGAAGGGAATCGCGATCCTCTTCCATTCCGTTTCGGCCGTGAAGCTCTGCATCTTGGGGATGAAGCCATTGCTCTGCGAATAGACCATTACGCGGTAGCTCTTACCGTCGCCTTTGGTCCAGAATGAGATTGCTTTCTTCTTGGACAAATTCACCGGCGACATGGGCGCCGACCCCGGAAAAAACATTGCTCCGGCCCAGGCTACTTGGCTCGGTACAATGTTTCCTTCGATCTGCAGCGCGCCTTTGCTGCCCTCAGCGCCGGGCTGCACAACTTTCATCTGCGCGGTAGATTGACCGCCGCGGAAGATATCCGTCGAGACCGTCCAGCCGAAGCCGAACTGCGCTTTTGGCGAATCTGTGCCGTCAAAATCGCTGATCAATCCGGATTCAGATCCAGCGGGCGAGGTAGCCAGAGTTTGCGCGGCTTGTTTTTCTTTCTCGATCGAGGCGCGGTAGCCCCCGCGATCTAACTCAATTCCTGCCTTCCATACGCTCACAATGTTGCGTGTCGCAGTGATGTCAGTGGTTGGATCGCCCTTCACTAAGAGCAGGTCGGCGCGTTTGCCCGCAGCAATCTGCCCGCGATCATCAAGGTGAAACGCACGCGCCGGGGTTGACGTTGCTGCCGTAAGCGCTTCGACCGGCGTAAGTCCTGCGCCCACCAGTAACGCAACCTCTCCGTGCATGCTGGCGCCATGAGCAGTCCCGGGATTCGGAGCGTCCGTGCCGGCCAGGATGAGGACGTGCTGCGTCTTCAGTTGGCGGACAGCTTCCTGCGGATAGGTAAACTGTCCGCTGGTTTTAGGAAAAGCAGCACCCAGATTTTTCAGCGACTCCGGCTCCAGATAGGGCTGAATTCGCGCATCATTGGCCAGCGGCTTGCCCGAAGGCGCGCCGCTGATGCTTGCCAGAACGGAAAGCGTCGGCACCACAAACGCATGGTGCTGTGCGACGAGAGAAACAAATTCGGCGTCGGGAGCTGCGTCAACAAAGAGATGCGCCAGGCCATCTGCGCCGGCCTGAATGGCATCTTTCGCGCCCTGCAGTGAGCCAATATGGACCACAGCTAGCTTGCCTCGCCGATGCGCCGCCGAAACCACCGCCGCCATGGTTTCCCTTGTGATGGTCGGTATCGTTAACCCGTAGGTCTTGCCATCGTCATAAATAATCTTGATGTAGTCCGATCCTTCGGCAATCCGCGCATCTACAAAAGCCTGGGCTTCGCTGGGCGACGAGATCGTTGGGATCGCCATACCGTATTCGGTGCCGTGGCCCTTGGGCGCGGTGACCAGCGTGCCCGCGCTGCGCAGGTCGGCAAGGTCAAGGTCCTTGCCGTCCGCTTGCTCGCGTTTGATCTGCGCGGCGTAATTGTGATCGGTAAACATGTCCAGTTCGGTGGTTACGCCAAAGGCCAGTGCTTCCTTTAGCGCAGACCCAAATGCATGTGTGTGGGCATCAATCAGGCCGGGCATTAAAGTCTCGCCCGCACCATTGATGGTGCGGATGGAAGCCGGTACTTTCAGGTCGGCGCCCACGGCCTTGATCTTGCCGTTCTGTACCCAGACCATGCCTTTCGTGATGACGCGGTTGCCATCAAAGATCCGCACATCACGAATGACAAATTCATTTTTGTCCTGCGCGGAGGATATCGTAATGAAGATCACACCGGCGGCAAGCAACATGACGGAGGTTTTTACCGCCGACGAACAGCGATTTACGATGGTTCTGAGGTTCATCAAGAGTGCTCCTGTTTCTGACTGCAACATCAGTATCTGGCAAACAGTGGGTGGGCGTAAGTGGAGAATGTCACTTTTCGCGGGTGACAAATGTCATATTAAGGATGAGGGAACTTGCTGGCCACTGTCAGCCCTGATTCGCGCTGGACTGAACTGCAACGTGGTGAACTTGATATTATTTAAGTTCAACAAACACACTCAGGGAAACTAGCTAACTTGAAATTCACGAAACGAAACATTTTGATTGTCCTGGCTATTGCGGTGGGAATCGCGGTCTTCGCCGCCTTTCGGCTCAAGAACAAGGGCCCAGTACAGTACTACACCGCCAAGGTTGAGAGCGGCGAGATCAGGCAGGTGGTAGAGGCCACGGGCACAATCAACGCGGTGATCACCGTGCAGGTTGGCTCGCAGGTATCGGGGACGATTTCCAAACTTTATGTTGATTTCAACTCTCGCGTAAAGAAAGGGCAGTTGATCGCGCAGATTGATCCTCCGCTGTTTGATGGTGCGCTGGCGCAAGCGAAAGCTGACCTGGAGAATGCCAAGGCAAACCTGGCGGTTTGCATAGCAAATACAGCCAAAAGCAAGGCCAATGCATTGCAGACAAAGGCCGATTACGAGCGCGGCCTGGGGCTTTCCCAGCAAGGTGTTATCAGTCCGCAGGCACTCGATTTGGCAAAAGCCAATGCCGACGGCGCTGAAGCACAGGTTTCAGGAGCATTGGCGCAGGAGCAGCAGGCGCGGGCGCAAGTCCATCAGAAACAGGCAGCGGTGCAGGTAGCACAGACAAACCTGGATTACACGACGATCCACGCGCCAATTGATGGTACGGTCGTCGCGCGAAACGTTGACGTGGGCCAGACAGTTGCTGCCTCCCTGCAGGCCCCCACGCTCTTTACCATCGCCCAGGACCTGACGAAGATGCAGGTTTATGCCAAGACTGATGAATCGGATGTCGGCCAGATACGGCGAGGCCAAAAGGTCGCATTCAAGGTGGACGCCTACCCCCGCGACACTTTCACCGGCACCGTATCACAGGTACGGATGAATTCCACGGTGGTTCAAAATGTGGTCACGTATGACACCATTATCGACTTCAACAATCCTGACCTGAAACTCTTTCCCGGTATGACTGCATACGTAACCATCCCGGTGGCGACAGCGTCGAACGCCATCAAGGTCCCGAACGGCGCCCTGCGTTACAAGCCTGATTTCTCTGTCGAAGAGACACACGCTATTTATCAGCAATATGGAATCCCAGAAGGCGGAGTGCAACGAGTAAAAAGCGCGGCTCCAGCAGGCGGAGTGGGCAATGGAAGCAATGGCCGTGAGACCATAGGGACAACAGCACCAGCAGAGGCGCAAGTTGTTTGGAAGCGGCTTCCTGATAATGGTCTGGAACCGGTCAGGATCAAGCCTGGAATTACGGACCATACTTTCACTGAATTGATCCAGGTCTTGAACGGAGACTTAAAGCCCGGGGATGAGTTGGTAACCGGCCTGGCTCAGGGCCGTGCATCAAGCAGCGCACCGAGGC
>JBARMK010000001.1:0-1587 GCA_049802395.1 Candidatus Angelobacter sp. | reverse complement strand
CCGAGCCTGATCGTCGGATCGAACAAATGGCTGCCGAACTCCGCAAGAGCGCGAGCAGTCAGCCGGATCTGTTCAATGAGCTCGTCCACAATCAATGCTTCCATCGGTGGCCCGCAGCGCGGGCCGGTAAAGAAGCTTTTTACCCGCAGCGAAGCAAGACTCGCTGCGGCAAATGCTGCTAAGCTCTCCGCGTTACTGCGCAAGACCTGATGCCACCCCATGCAGGGCGACGGAGAATGAGCATGGTGGAACTTGGAATCTTTCTTGCCGCCATGATCGCACTGGTGGTCTGCGGCTGTGTGGCGACGCGGGCTCCGAAAAAGACGTCTTAACACCGGGCCGGTGAAGGACTGAATTGCGCGGCTGGTGCGATCCCGGCAGCGTTATTTTTTTGTCCGAAGCGGAGCGGCAATTTCTCGGCCGCGGCCGCATTTAAGGCGACCGGTTCAGCATTGTAACATAATACCGCCCATCGCCCGCCATAATGCGCGACAGACTCATGCGCGACGGGGGGTCGCCATGGAGTACAAGCAGTTTGTCGTCAAGGCTTTCGAGCGAGAGCCTGGGAAGTGGCGTGCGAGCGTCGAGCGAGCCAACGGGAAAGCCCTGTTAAGGGCCATGGCCCGCCGCCGCAGAGCGCTCGACAAATTCATCACCGGCATGGATGCAACGGCCGCAGAATCGGCAATGCGCATGGCCATGGCGGCGATTGATGCGAATGCTTTCTCGCGCATTTCATCCAGAGACAAGCGTCAAGCGCGCTTGGCGCCGAATGATATTGAAACCCGGGGCACGCGCGCGGACGCCAGGCAACCGGTTGATGCTTTTGGCGTGGCCGATTGAGAGCGAGACAACCTATTCGTCGTCGTCGCCCAGCGTTCTGCCGGTCGCGCGGTTGACCAGATGCACCCGCGTGCAAACCGGGCAGGTGACGCTCTCATAGGTTTCGGGATGGTCCGCCGGCACCGCGTCCGCAGACAATCCCTGGACGTTAAGACCGGTCGTCGGGCATCGATAGATGAAAGGAACCATGGGGCCTGATTAGTCAGGCGATGTGGTTTCTTCAACTCAGGACATATGCGTAGGTCGGCCGAGGTGACGAGGATCGCAATCGATCCAGTTCAAAGCCGATGCCCGCCCGCGGCACGTTTATGAGCCGGCGGCCTAATTAACCAGCGCGTTCAGCCAGGACAACAACACTCTGAACTGGTCTTGGAAGGCCAGGAAATAAAGAGTCAGCGCCAGTGGCGCCGATATGAGCATCCAATCCTGCATGAGCCCAGCCCAGCAGAAATCTGCCTCGCTAGGACGTTGGCCCAAATCTCCTAGGACTCCATTTCAATGGTCGCTAACTATTTTCTAGACTGCCGCACAAAACTTTCGATCAGTTGACGCGAAGTGTTGCATCTTTGCGGTGCTTGCCAGAGCATGATCCCGAAAAAGCCTGCCCTCGGACTTGATCCGAGGGTGGAAACCGGTTTTCGAATAAGATCATGCTCCAACAAAAATTTTAGTTGCGATCGGATTTTTTCGCCCGGGCCGACGCGTCCTCGGCCAGTTTCGGCCGCGGCCGCGGCAGCGGCACCA